>DARI01000009.1:94486-104643 GCA_002503285.1 Euryarchaeota archaeon UBA557 | reverse complement strand
GTAGCGATTGCTAGACTCATTGAACGGTGCTCATCAGCACTTGCTCTACCTACAACGGCAAGGATAACTCCAAAACCAGTACCTGCAATTCCAAACCCTACTAATACTTCGTAAATTTGATGTTCCAATGGTGTCGTTGCGCCTGCTGATAAAATCAATCCTAAGGAATATAAGATTGCACCAATAATTATCGCTTTACGATCTCCAATTTTTTCAGCAATTGCTCCAAATATTGGCTGACCAAAACCCCAAGCAAGATTTTGTATGGCGATAGCAAGACTAAATTCAGCCCTAGGCCAACCAAATTCTTCTGCTATTGGTATCTGAAATATGCCATAAGAAGCCCTGATTGAGAATCCAACTAGGATAATTAGACATCCGGCTATTAGAACGGAAGTAAACAATGGGCGCTTACTATCCATATTCTTTCGGGATTAATTATATAAATAAAGATTTTTTATTTTTTTAATAAGGGTGTATATTACCATCCCATGTCTCAAAACAACCAGTTGTCTCGATTGATAGTGCAGTAAATCTTTTTATTAGTCCAGCTGCAGATTCTGAAGCTGTAAGATTACCTGCATTACCTGTCATATCGGTTTGTACCCATCCAGGATGATATATTCCAACTGAGATTCCTTCTGACTTTAGATCAGTCGCTAAGTTGCGACCAAGATTTAACGAAGCCGCCTTTGAAGATCGATATATGTATGAGCCTCCAGGGGCAGTAGTATCGCTAGCCATTTGAGAAGATATAATTGCGATTTTTGAGTTTTTTGTTGCTTTTAAGACATTAATTTGTGTTTCAATTGCTAAATAAGTTCCAGTAACATTTGTTGAAAAAGTATCTGCCCATAAATTTGCATCATATCCTGATCCTAACTTAGCCCCTCTTTCTAGAAAAACTCCTGCATTACAAATTAGTAAATCTAATTCTCCTGTCAGTGGAATATGGCTATTTGGGTCCCTAATATCTAATTTTATCCATGTAACATTTTCTTCTGGTGCTTGCTCTTTTCGAGATGTTGCTATGCATTTCCAGCCTTTTTTCAGATATCCATCCAAAAGAGCTCTACCTATTCCTCGATTTGCTCCTATAATCATTACACGTGGCATTAATTGTACCTCTATATTAAAATCCAAGTATTGTCATTGTTTAAGATTCATTCTAATTTAATCATTTCAAGTAATGTCCGGAGAACTACTTATTAGTATTACAAAGATTAGGATGGACATGAAGGCAAAAACGCTGTTAATCACACTCCTCTTTCTAACATCTATTCTTGCGGGTTGTGCTGGTAATGATTCTGATGCCTCTAAAGATGATAAAATACTTTCACTTGAGTCTGAAATATCAAATTTAACGGCAGAAAATGATGAAATTATTGCAAATAATATTGTGCTTCAAGAAACTTTAGATTCTGCTAATCAACAATTAGAAAAATCTGATAAAGATATAGAAAACTTGAGCCTATCATTAGTAAATTTGGAGTCACACAGAGATAATCTATCTGCTTCTTTATCTGTTACAATGGAAGAATTAAACCGTACTCAGGACACTAGTCTTTTAGCGCAATTAGAAAATCAAGTTAGTAATTTAACTATTGAAATAAATACTGCGAATTCTGATATCTCTGATTTAAATGATGAAATAACAATAAAACAAACTGAAGCAGAACAACTCACAGCAACAGTAACAGCTCTACAAAGTACAATTAGCAGCCTCACCTATGATATGCGTATGAAAATAGGGAATTGCCCTATGGATAACCCTGGTGTAGAAATTATTGGAGGATTTGATGATGGAAGTGGTACAGCTATTGCAAATGATGAACAATTGTCAGGTGATGAAATAGAATTTTCAATCGGCGAATGTCCCGGAAATTATGGACGAATACTAAATATGTCAGAAAATTCTTGGGGCCCTCAATTAATGGTCAAAATGGGTAATAAGTTAATTTTTGGTGCTGATGATGGTATTCATAGTTGGGAGCCATGGAGAACTGATGGAACCGTAGAAGGAACTTACATGATTAAGGATGTTAGACCTGAAGAATGTACTACTAATAATGATGGAGTAGAAACATGCGAAAATTATGGTAGTCTAAGTGTAGCAGATTTTACAGGTATTAACAGAGGATATTACTATCCTGAATTAGTTGCAGGTAATAATAAATTCTTCTTTACAGGCTACGAAGATGCACCTAGTGTGTATATGGCAGAAGTTTTCGTTAGTGACGGCACAGAAGCAGGAACTCATTTAATTCAGGATCAGTGGACTCATGATTATTTTTCAGAGAATGATTGGTGGGAATTCTTTTACGTAGGGCCAACTGATTTGCATGTCATTCCTTCCCAAGGAAACTACCCTGATAGGCTGGTTTATTCTGGATTTTGGGCACATAGTGGAGATGTAACTGGAGAAGAGCCATACTTGACTGATGGTACTACAACAATACGAATGGCGAATATTGTCCCTGAAATTACAGACGCAGGACCTTATTGCTGTTTTGATTTCCTAGGATCAATGCCTAGAGATTTCATACATAATGGTAATTTAATCTATTTCAGTGCTACCAGTAATGATAATGGAAGAGAATTGTACCGCTATAATCTAGCAGCATTTGGAAATAATGGGTTATTCTTGATTGAAGATCTAAAAGTTGGCGTAGAAGGTAGTAATCCTGAACATATTACTCCAATTTCAGATGGTAAATTATACTTTACAGCAGATACTGGAAGTGAAACAGGTAGAGAATTATATTTCAGTGAAGGCAGTTCTTCAAACACGGACATCATTGTCGATATTTGGCCTGGAGATGGAAATAGTAGTAATCCAGATAATTTAATATCTCATGGAGAAAATATCTTTTTCACTGCTAATGATGGTCAGAACGGCGTTGAATTATGGTATTCAGACGGTTCAATGTCTGGAACTTTCATGATAAAGGACATAAATGTAAATGGATCAAGTGATCCTAGGCGTTTTGTCCTTTCTGATGATACATTATACTTTACCGCATACAATGAAGAATATGGAAGAGAATTATGGATTTCAGATGGAACTGAAGAAGGTACGACTATGGTAATGGACATATACCCAGGTCAAAATTCAACTTTTGATTATGGGGCTCCCTACAATAACTTTGGAAATCAACTAATTATACATAAAGAAATGATTTATTTCACAGCAAACTCTCCAGAATATGGGTATGAAATATGGTATTCAGATGGTACAGAAAATGGTACTCAAATCCTTCTTGATTTAAACCCAGGAACAAACTCTAGTTACCCTTGGTGGCTAACAAGCTTTGGAGATAAATTATATTTTACTGCAGCTGAAGAAGATCCATATCCATTTAACGGCCGTCAAATGTATTACTATTGGGATAACCCAGGTCCAATAATTGATATCGAATAGAATATATTAATCCATTATTGAAATATTAAATGATAGTTTCAATATCCAGTGCCCAAATTAAGATAGTTTTATCATATATTTTCTAAATTGAAATATATAACATTCATTTAGTAATCTCTATTGGCGGGAATAATGGTTCATTGGTTGGTACAGTATGGGGCAAAAGATCGCCATATTGAAACTGCATTAGCAACACTTTTTTCTTTATTAGTTTCCTTATTTTTTATTTTTTATACCGGATTCCTAAAAGATATTCCTAGTTTAGAATCTGTTGTTTCATCTGATTATATTTCAGATATTCTTCTTGCAGTATTTAGGACTGCATGTGCCATTTTGAGTTTGATAACCCTTAGTTGGATTGTTTTTGACCCCAAAGGTGCTCCTGATAATCCCCTATATTTTAAAGATCGTAAAAACCATCCTCGACATAGTAAGGGCTTTACCCGTCTTGCAGCTTTTACAATGTGGCATTTTGGTTTATTTGGAATTAGTTTTGGTTTTTCAGCTGCATGTTCTTGGATTCACATATCAGGAGGAGATGTCCCAGAATGGATGCTAATTGCATCTCCTGCATTATTTGCTACTACGTATGCCTGTGCAATTTTGGTAACCTTTGTTGTTTCTTATCATATAATTGGAGACACCATAAAAAATAAATATAGTTTAGACAAGCTGTTTTATTGGTATGAAATCGTCATGCATAATTTCAATGTTGTTTTACTTGGAATCGCAATTATTTTGAATAATTTTGAAGTAGATTGGAGATATTTTGCTTTACCAATAGTTTTTGGAATAATGTATACTATATGGGCGAGAATTTATGCAAGTGTAGCAGGAGTTTACATTTATTCATTCCTAGATCCAAGATTAAATGGTGCACCAATTATCCATGTTATTCTTCTAACTATTATTGTAGTCTCTTTTGTAATCGTCAAGTTTTTGGAACTTATCTCCGATTGGAGTATCATTGCAGGAATTATCACTATAACCATACTTAATGTAATGATTACGACGTTTAAACAACCAGAAACTGATTATTAATTATCAATCTTTTCTTCGAAAGGAGTATATGACCAAATTTTTGTTGTAACAAAAGCCATTACTACAATTTTGGCGATATCCCATGCTAAGAATGGAGAAACTCCCCACTCATATGCCTGACTAAAACTAACATCATATGAATATGCTAACCAACTTGTTCCAAATACGTAGACTGGTATCATTGCAACCAACCAACAAATAATTTGTGCTTTCAGATCTGCAACTTCTGCTTTTCTAGATCTATCGAGGCCTTCAGCAATCAATGCAGATGCAAAAGGAAATGCAAGTAAATATCCTCCTGAAGCAATCAATGTACTTTCTGAAAATAATACGTCTCCACCTTGAGCAAATACTGGTGCACCAATAGCACCTGCTATCAGATAAATTGACCCTGAAAGAAATGCATCATTACGGCGTAAATATACTCCTGTTGCTAATACGGCGAATGTTTGTAGAGTGTATGGAACGGGTGACCAAGGCATAGTAAATGCAATTTGAGCACATAATGCCGTAAATCCAGCAAAGAAAACAATAGAGACAGCTCTTTCATTATTATTTAATCCTTCATTACTTAATGCTAGGTGCCATTTTTTAGGTTCATTCATCTTCAAGTGGTCGAACATGCCCTAACGATAAATAACGAGCACTTAGTGATTGACATTGATTATTTATCTGGGCTTGGCCATTGATGAGTTTCATCATCCCAATTTATCCATTCAGCAACCCATGGTTCCATGAAAGGTTTTACATCAAATCCAAGCCCTTTCATAACAACTTCAGGATTTATTGTTCCATTTTTATCTCTGATTCCAGTTCTTACTATTGCTGAAGAAGATACAGCTCCGTTTTGTTGAATAGCATGATGGAAGTAGAAAAATTTCTCATTATATCCAACAAACTTTGTAACAATCTTTGATTTTCTGAAAGGACGTAATCGCTTACGATATCTTATTGTAGAGCCACCAACTACAAACAAATATTTTTCTTTTTTAATATACTTTACAAGACCTATTTTTAATGCAAAATCATATCTAGCAAGATCACAAAATACAAAGTGACGTCCATTGTTTACTTCAGGATATAAATCAATATCTCCCAATCCAGGACGGAAATGAAATGTATATTTTTGAGTTACATCTTCCACTTTTTTTCTACGGCTTAAGATATGTTTTCCAGATATCATAACTAAACGATGGAATGGATACATAGCACTCGCAAAGCAAACTAGAATTGAAGGCTTTGTAGTTATATTTGCAATAATAATATTTTAAGAAAACCACTTATGTTTACCAAAATGATTTTTTGGAATTGGTTTACCTGTTTCTATAAACCAGTCAAATCCGCTAGTTACTGATTCTAGGTAATTACTTAATTTAGGTATAATCAATAAATAATATGGAATAAATGATAATATCTTTGGTATATTCCTCAAGTAATGGGGATGAACTGTAATAGTCAATTCTGTCAATTCTGAAGATATTGCTTTTAATTTCCATTCTACAAATGACTCAGGTCCATTTTTTTCTCTAATCATTAATGAATACCCATCTCCCTCTTTCCAAGAAATAAATCTACGCTCAAATGTTATTCCATTAAGATATTCTATGGTATCTCTTGCTTCTTTTCCTGGCCATTGTTTAACTTTATTTGCAAAGCAATACGGATGGCATTTTTCTAATATTCCAGAAGTACTGATTACATTCCAAACATTTTTTTTTGGAGATTTTATAATCTTAGAAATACTGATATTATGTGGCCATCTTCCTTCCATATAATCACTATTTATATTTTTTAAAGAGATTCGGCCCATTCACCGTTTCTAAAAACAGGGATTCTCTTACCATCTGCTGTTATTCCATCAATATCCAACTCTCCTGAACCAATCATCCAATCTACATGTATCATTGAGGAATTTCCTCCTGCTTCTTCAATAGTTTTTGAATCATTTCCAATTTCTCCTTTGAAACACTTGGAGTAACATTGCCCTAATGCAATGTGACATGCTGCATTTTCATCATACAGAGTATTATAGAAAAGTAAACCAGATTGTGATATTGGCGAGGAATGAGGTACTAATGCAACCTCCCCTAGTCTACTTGCACCTTCATCAGTATCCAGTAATTGAAGAAATACCTCTTCACCCTTTGAGGCCTTAGCTTCAACTATTTTTCCTGCTTCAAATCGTACTTCTATTCCATCAATTAATGTTCCTCTATGGACAAGGGGCTTTGATGCCCTGACTACACCATCTACGCGATGTGCGTGAGGCGTTGTGAATACTTCCTCAGTAGGAATATTTGGTGAGCATACAATTCCATTCTTTGCCATACTGGCACCTCCTTTCCAAGCATGACCATCTGCAAGGCCCAATACTAAATCAATACCAGGGCCAGTATAATGTAAGGATTCAAACGCATAATCGTTCATCCATTCTTGACGTGCTTTTAGGACTGCATGATGTTCATGTAAATCTTTGAGAGGATCTTTTCCATCTATCCTTGATGCAGAAAATAGGGCCTTAGCAAGACTTGCTACTGCATCCCTTTCAGATAAATCTGGAAATACTTGCTTGGCCCATGCTGTACCAGGGTATGACACAATATTCCAATTAGTTTCAAAATTAGTAATTCGCTCCATTGCAGGTTTAGCTGCAATAGACATTGCTTTACCTGCCCTAGATATCTTTGCAGGATCTTGCTCAGAAAGTAACATTGGATTATCTCCTGAAATGGCAAGTCTTGCGGTATTATTTCCAAAAGCTTCTGCCATGCCTTTAAACAGCCATTCTGGAGCTCTATCAAAACTTTCGTCATTACCATATCTGTATTTGGCAAGGCTTAATTCTTCATCTGAAAGCATTGTTGTAACTACACCTGCTCCTGCCCTATATGCTTCCTCAGTTATTCTTCTTACCAAAGGTAGTGATTCGACTGTTGAAGTGATAATAAGGTCCTGCCCACTCTTAAGATTTAATCCAAAATGTACGCACACGGATGCCATTTGGTCAAGCATTTTGGTGTCAAAAGGAAGGTC
This sequence comes from Euryarchaeota archaeon UBA557, assembly GCA_002503285.1. GTDB lineage: Archaea > Thermoplasmatota > Poseidoniia > Poseidoniales > Thalassarchaeaceae > MGIIb-O3. The sequence continues at coordinate 97,148 of DARI01000009.1, read as the reverse complement.
TTCGTCTCGAGTCATAACCACGCCTCGAGATATTATTGATATAAATTCAACTTTTTAGTACTCTCCAAATAACTCATATTAACAAAAAGTTATGAGTCATAAAAGACTAACTTCAAGGTTGGTCAAAACTTCTTACTGGTATGGAATTTGGTGCATTACCTAATGGTCCACTTGATTTTGATGTCCATTGCTTGGGCTCACCCTTCTTCTCTTTTTTCCAAGATCGATAACAGGTCTTACACAGCGATACCTTTCCTACTTTACGAGATACGCCCGAAGTTCCCCATACCTCCACAGCTCTGTTATAGGACATCTTTCTGCCTCCAATTATCTTGTCAGCCCAGTTATTGCATTCGATAATATCGCATTTGATCTGCCCCTCATACACTTCAGAATCCTTGTCTTTCAACGCGACTTTACTAGTTTCTCCACGGTTCTTACGAGCCTTCGACTTGAATCCCATGATGGCCAACCATAGGAACTAGACATTAAAGAGATGGTACTTTTCGCTTATAATAGTGTATTTTTACGTTAAATTACAAAGGTACAAATGATTAATTCTGGAATAGGATACTGGACTTTCTCATGTCTGTTTCATTTCATAAACTCTCCTATAATATTCAAAAAGCATATGAAAACGCCGGAATCAACAAAAGCATCTGCTATCTAGGGTGACTATGGGAGTTTTTGCAACGATTGGCCGTGGATGGAAAATGAGCAAATTGAGTATGTCTGTGGTTAAGAAAGATCCTGAACTTATGGTCTATATGTTTATTTCAGGATTTTTGAGCCTAATAGCCATGATTGGAATGAGTGTGCCTCAGTACCTTAAACAAACATGGGCTGTCGATGCTGAAGGGCTAATGACGCCTATGTACATGGGATTCGTTTTTTTAGGATATATGATAATCTCGATTGTCGTAACCTTTTGGAACAGCGCAATCGTTGCTAACTCCCATATTAGACTTACAGGCGGAGATCCTAAATTCATGGATGGAGTATCTGCGGCAATTAGTAAACTTCACATTATTATTCTTTGGGGAATAATAGCAGGTACTGTTGGACTATTATTGAAGATTTTGAACCAAGCAGCAAGAGATCAGAAAGGAGCAGCAATCCTTGCAATAATTCTAACCGCAATCGGAGCAGCTATTTGGTGGATGATGACTTTCTTCATGATACCACATATGATTATTGAAGGTAAGGGCCTTGGTGATAGTCTAAAATCAAGTAAGAAAATGTTCCTAAAAACATGGGGTGAAAATATCACATCAGGACTCGGAATTGGTTTTATTGGATTCTTCTTCATGGCTGTGATTGCAATAGTTACGATTACAATAATGACTGTATTAGGTCCATTATGGTATGTAGGCTTAGCATTCGGAGTAATTGGAATTGCCATAACTCTTGCATGGATGAATGCTGCCGAACAAGTCGCAGTAACAGCACTTTATCTATATTCCAAGAATGGAGTAATGCCCCAAATCTATCAGGATTTGGGAATGAAAGAATTTGACATGGCCACCCCATTCCTTTAGAATCAATAAAGAAGGGCTCGCGTTACCTTTGCATATTGAACGTTATGATTATGTTCAACATTTACATTAATGACTTTATGTGAAATTTATTATCTATAGTGTGTATACAATGCATACATTTGAATGAAGAACCTTTGTTAGGTTTGTTGAAGGCACATGACTGGAGGGGCTGACTTGAATGAAAACTCTTGGCAAACCACTGCAGGTGAACAATTTAAAAATCTAAAAGAAAAAATGATAGCATCTACAAAATATACTGAAAAAAAAGCCAAAGAATTCTCAAAGGTGGCATCTAAAGAATTGGATGGAGTGATTGCCAGATGGACCCCTATTCCATTATCTCAAGAAGAAATTCAACGTCTAAAAAATTTACGAGAATCACTGCCCCCAGCTCCGGAACTAACATCTTTAGAAGACTTAGTTCAGTCAATGGGAAATGTCATTGTTCCAGTTGAAGAATATGAGAAATTAGTTCAGTCATTTAATGCAAATGAAGATATGAGAAAAGAACAGGAAGACATGCTTATTCAATCAATGGCAATAACTCAAAGACTACTGGAAACTGAAAAATCTTTGGAAAAACTCAAGATAGTAAAATCCGATTTAGAAACAAGGAAGGATAAGAAGCCTTTAGAAGAACAGGGGCTCAAAGAAAGTATGGGAAATTCTCTTTCTGAAGTTGTAATGCTATTAGGCTTCTCAGTCATCTGGCTTGCCACACTTATTGCGACAACTGTTTATGTTAAGCCAATGGATTTAGTTTTAGGAGATTATTCTATAGATCTTTTTATTTGGTCTATAGGTACAATGATTTGGTCCCTTGTCCTATTACATAGACTTGTGTCATTTAGGACAATTTTGGCTATGCCACTTGGCATGAGGATCCAGACATCATTTGGAGTAGGCCTTGTTACAGCAATGTCTCTTCTTCTTACTAAGGAGGAATTTACTGCTATTGGAACAGTATGGGGATGGACTTCTACAATTGTATTGACCGCCCTACTCCTCTCTGGTCTTTTCAGAGGAATTTTTAATTCATCAAAATATTTCTTCAAAAATAAGAAAATAAAGGAAATTAAAATTATTGAATAAAATAGACAAGCACCTAAACAAAAGTACTTATG
>DARI01000009.1:0-94313 GCA_002503285.1 Euryarchaeota archaeon UBA557 | reverse complement strand
GTAGCAGATTCTATACTATCTATTGAATGAACACTTTTTCCTGCTGACCAGAGATCTTTTGGAGATTTATCTTTACCTTTGGAAAAGGACTTCATTCTGTAAAATGATACTACGGTAATTAATGCTCTAATTCTATGTTTGAACCTACTTTGTAAAAGTTTTCTTACAATCCATGAGTTGCGTTTCTTAAATTTATTTGAATTTATTACTGAGATTGGGATACCTGTTAATTTAGTTGTCCAAGTTATGTCTTCTTCATTGGCCTTCAATATTGCAGATTTATAATCCTCAGGAGTTGTGCACTCATCTGTTGCAATAAACCTTGTACCCATTTGAACTCCATCGTAACCAACTTCCATAGCTTCTTTCAATTCTATTTCACTCCCTATTCCTCCTGCACAGATTAATGGCAATCCTAAATTAGAAAGTTGTTCATACATCTGCTTCATGGATAATTGACCTAAGTGCCCACCTGCTCTGTCATTCACACAAATTAAACCATCAACACCACATTCTTTACCTTTTTTTGCAAATTTTAGATTAGTAACATCGTGATAAACTACTCCGCCATGTGAGTGAACTTTTTCACATACCCAATCTGGTTTTCCTAGAGACGTCACAAAAAATCTGATTCCTTCTTCAAGCGCAACATCAATCCATTCTGACATCTGTTGTAGGTATTTCTGGCTACCTTTTTCTATTAATGCATTAAATCCAATTGGTTTATCAGTAAGTGATCGTATTTTTTTAATTCCAGATCTTAGTCCTTCTTTTCTATTGGGCTTATCATATCCATGAACCATAGTCAAGGAAACAGGCTGTATTATACCGATTCCTCCTCCTTCGGAAGCTGCCGCAACTAATTCAAGATTTGAACATGGATACATTGCACCACAAATAATAGGGTACTTTATATCAGCATCAATGGTTAATTTTGTATTAATCATTTTAATTCTCCTCTAATGAATCTAAAATTTCTAAATGGATAGATATGTACATGTGTCTACTTCTAATTAATCTATCGTGTTGATTTAAATTTTAGAATATAGCCCGAAACATCTTGTTAGAACACGTCTACGATATCTTAACTGGTGAGCCAATGAAGTCATTTATCTTAGTTCAAAATTTATTAACAGCCATAGTATTGCCAATATTTGGCGTAATAATTGGACTTACTGCAATTCCTGCAATAGCCCTGTTTTATTATTGGCATGGACAAGAATTACCATTGTCATTATCTGCATCAACTCCAGAAGATTATATCATTGAATTAACTGGAATTGGAGTATCATTGGGATTGTTTGTAATAACCTGGGGAATAAGTTTAGTTTTTATTAGTGGAATAATGGCTGGATTATTAAGGCCACGAATAGAATCTGGAAGATATCCATTACAGTCTTTTGTTACAATTCAATGGGCATGGTCAATGATTTTTCATAAAGTGGCTTTATTCTTCCTACCTCATTTGGTACCCTCATTTATTGGCAATATATATTATAGATTATCAGGGGCTAAAATTGGAAAGGGGGCACAAATAAATTCACCTAATATCAATGATTGTGGATCTGTCACAATTGGCGAAAGAGTTGTGATAGGTGGAAAGGCAGTTATTAATGCCCATTTAACTGAAAAGGGAGAGTTGGTCATGGCCCCAGTTGTTATTGGGAATGATGCTCTTATTGGTACGGAATCAATTATTCAGCCCGGATGTACAATTGGAGAAGGTGCAGTCATTGCTTCTAGGGCTGTTTTACCAAAATGGACTAATGTCCCTGCAGGAGAAGTTTGGGGCGGATTACCTGCTAAATGTATTAGGTTAGCGGATGGTTCTAAACCCGTATAATCAAGATTCTTCCTGCTCTTCATCACCGACTTTATCTTTTACTGCATCGAGTGCTTCATCCATACGTTCTTTGAAAGTATCTTGTTTTTGACGGAATTCTGCCATTGCTTGAACAGCACTGTCTATCATTTCATACCTAGTTTGTATTGCTTGATTTAAATTCTCAAATAATTGCATATGTTGAACATACCAATCATCACGTGCAGACATTTCAGTAGTTGCAGTTTGTAAAGCCTCATCTAATTCCTCAGCAACTTCAAAAACGCGACCTAGTCTTGCTTTTTCTCTCGAATACATTTCTTCAGTTTTTTCTAATTTTGGTTGAAGATGTTCAATTGTTTTGTTTGCTTTTGCACGATCTAATTCCATAGTCCTCAATCTATCATCCTTCTCATTCAAAAGGGATTGGATTCCTTCTTTTTCGATTTCGCTTTCTATTGCTTCTTTTTCTAGTACCTCGACTATAGCTTGTAGCTCTTCATTCATCTTTGAAGATTCATTATATGCTGCATATAATTTTTCTAAGCGGTCATTTGCTATTCTCAACTCTTCTTCTAAATTTGCTATAGAGGGAGGGTTTGGTTCAGGAAAACCGATTCCATTATCGCCTTCGTTCATGGTTATCTCACTATGTTCGACTGAAGCATCTGATTTAACATCGGCGGAATTAATGTCATCTCTGAGTCAAAAAATTCATGTTCATCTCGATAATGCAGCAATTGTGGCTGAAAGTACTGCTGTAAGCTTCTTGGAAGATGGGATATGTAATTTTTCATCAGGGCCATGAGCATTATTTCCCGGACCACCCGTACCTGTACACAAAAATTTTGCATTTGGATATTTATTCTGCATCATTGCCATGAAGGGTATTGTTCCCCCTACCCATGTAGCTAATGGTGGTAGTCCAGTTATGTGCATTGACGCCTCATTTAATGATTCTAGAAGTGGACCATCGAGAGGAGGTGCATGAAATCCATCTGCAGATGGATCAAGATGGAATATTACCTTCGCTCCAAATGGAGGATTATCTTCTAATTTTTCTTTTACGATTTTTTCTACGAATTCTGCATTAACTCCTGGTGGTATTCTAAAACTCAGTTTTAAATCTGTATTTGTTCTTAATACATTTCCTGCGGATTGTACTGATGGCATTCCATCGGCTCCAATAATTCCCAAAGCGGGCCTCCAGTTTACATCGAGAAGGCTTTCTTCTACTGAACTGGATTGAGAAATTAAAGTGTCTACAACAGGTAATCCTTCCCAAATAGAATTTCCTATTACCTTGGCTAATTCTGAAGCTTGATTCTTAATTTTATCTGAAATAGGAACATGCATTTCTGGAATTAAAATCTCTCCTGTTGAAGAATCTTCAATCCTATCTAGAAGAATTCTTTGAGCCCTAAAAGATGATGGAATAGTACCGCCAGCCATACCAGAATGAACTCCTTCATGCGACACTTGTACAGAAAGAGTTCCTGAAATAAGACCCCTCAATGCTTCAGTAGTCCAAATATGATCATAATCAGGACCTCCACTGTCTAAAACTACTACCAGATCTGGATCTCCTAGTTTTTTAGTTAGTAAATCTAAATATGGAGGGAGGTCGAATGAACCTGACTCTTCACATGTCTCTATCAAGAATTTGCATGTTGGATGTGGCGTATTCAATTCTTGTAACATCCTTAGGGCGGTAACGCATAGATATCCCCCATAACCATCATCTAATGCTCCTCTACCAAATAACCAAGGATCTTTGCGTACTGCTTTCAAAGGATGAAGTCCTTCTGACCATAATTCTGGTTTTGATGGTTGTTTATCTAAGTGAGAATAGAAAATAACTTCACCTGCACCAGTTCCTTCGACTGTTACTAGAAGAACTGGAGTTAAACCGTCCATTTGATGGATTTCATATGACATTCCCGAAAGTTTTTGATCATCTAACCATGCACAGAAAAGATCTAAAGTAGCAGATAAATCTCCTTTTTCTGCCCAATTTGGTTCAAAAGCAGGAGAAAGGGCTGCTATTTCTATAAATTCACCTAAACTAGGAAGAATAGAGTCTTCCCATAATTCATCACTACGTTTCATCAAAGCGTCGAGGTCCGGGGCCATGATACTGTGTACGGAAGGTAGCAAATGTATTCTTCCCTACTAAAGTATCAATTTAGATAATTAGATATTATCAATTAACAAATTATTTATGATTTTATGGGCATTCATTACAACTACATGGATAATCAGAAAGTTTCATTTCAGAACTAAAAGCAATCTCTGATGCTAAAATTAAATTATTATCCAAATCATTTAATGCATCATTTAACATTTTTTCGGGATATTCTACAAAGCGACCAGTGACTCCAAACAAAATAGCAGGAGGTAATACCTTTCTTGGAAGATATCCATATTTGTATCTCTCTTCCTCAATACTTTGTAAAGCCCTAAAATACAGGGCTTGTTGCATCCTATGCTGCATTAAAACATCTAATTCAGCATCACAATTAGGTTTAGTTCCCATATCGCCCAGTGTTTCCAATAAACCATTATTTTCTCCATTGATTAGTTTTCTTGCTTCTTCAGTTTTCAAGTCTACAGGACGTATGTATGATTCTGTATCAGACGTTGTGCATAATACCAAATCAATTAGTCCATCCATTTCAAATTCTGCGTATTCAATTTTAGATAAGGGTTCAGCACCGTCAGGAGTCCATCTAGAACGTATAAAATCATTCAATTTTATTTTCTTTGTAAGATTAAATGGCATTTCTGTCCTGAGGCCTTCTACTCTATGTCCATCAAAAGATTGTCCTGATGTGAGGATACCAAGCGGACCAGATTGTAATCTTTTAATCATACTATCAACCAAAAGGCCAATGTTCTTTTTATCGGCATTTGGAGACAGTAATTCATCAAATACAATTTTATGAATGTCATGACTATGGATTAAGTCATCTGTTTTTTGTACCCAAGATTTGGGCAATGGAGTTGTAGGGTGCTCACCAATCGGTCCTGGATTTCCTATACCAATTTCCATTATTCTATGAACAATAGTTCCGAAGAGTGCTGCATCTATTCCTTTGGGTAAGCCTCCCGAATTAGACTTATCATCTAATGGAATAACAGGTAATGAAGACAGCCCTCCCTTTGTCTCAAACCAATATCTTCTAGCACATTTTTCTAAAATTGAGATTTTACTTGGAGCTATTTTCATCCTCATTAAAGAATCGTTTCTAGGGGTTTTGAAATCTGGAATTTCTTGTTGTATAGATTCTATTGCGTTTTTATGTATTTCTTCTATTCTGACTAATGGTGTTGAGATTTGATATTGAAGATCCACTGTAGTGTTAAAACAATCAGGATTGTGGAAAATAGATAATCCCTGTAATCCTTCTAAGTCTCCCAGATATCCATTATTAATCATCATCGAAGGATCGAAAATACGATTTCCCTTACTTTTAATTGGCATATTTTGCAATATTATATCTGAAGAATCTAGCCAGGGAGATGTTTCTTCCCCCCTATTTCCAGATCCTTGGCGTAGAGATTCAATCCACATTTCTCCTAGTTGGGGGAGAGTTTCATTATATGTCCAAGGGAAAATAATTCCTTCATCTAACGCCCATGAAGTTTCTTTAGTAGATCCAACTATTATTAGTTTATTTTCTGCACGAGTTGCCCCTACATACAGTAAGCGTCTAGACTCTGCATTTTTACGAGCTTTGTGAATTTTCCTAGCATGTTTCCATAATGCTGAAACTGGAGAAAGTTGATTTGACCATGGCCTTGGATTTCCTGCAAATATTTCTGGCCCCACAATTAATCTATCTCTATCTTCCATAGTCATATTAGTTTGCCTTCCACTAAATATATCTGCTAATATAACAACTTTCGATTGAAGTCCTTTGGATCCGTGTATAGTCATCACCCTTACCGCATCACTAGGAGGGATAGTGACCGCTTCTAATGCATTACCGCTACTTTCCCTGAGATTCCTAATCGTATCGGCAATAATTATTGGATCCCCCCCTACTTCTCTGGAAAGAGATCTTATTGTATCTATAATTTGTTCAATATCTTGTCTAGAAACAATATCTGGATATGAGATTAAAATATCAGACCTGTCTATTGTTTCTTCTAATAAATCGATTATTCTACCTGAAGAGGATAAATCAATCCATCTTTGAACTAATTCTTTTTGCCTTCCATTGACAGTAAAATTACTCAACCTAATTAATAAGTTTTCATCTTTTGAAGAATTATAAATAAATTCCTGTAATCTATCATCATCAAATCCTATCAAACTTGAACGTGCAACCCATGCTGCATGATGTCTAGAAAATGGTCTTGCAATGAATTGTAATAATCCTTCTATTGTGTGTGCGGCAGGACGATCTAACAGCCCTCCTTCTTTATCGGCTTGCGCGGGTATTCCAAGATCGTGAAGATATCTAATTATAACATCCCTAATTTTTGATCTACTTGGCAATAATATCATTATTTCACTAGGTTCAATGGAATCTTCTGCAGGTAACTCAGTCCATTCACCATTTGGAGATTTGACTTTGACCGATTTACCTTCTATAAGATTTTTAACTCTCATGGCTATCATCATACTTTGCCTTTCTATTGAATCTGGTTTACCTGGTCCAAATGGATCTAATGGTATTTTTAGATCAGTAACTGGATTTACATTTTCACCTGTATTTATAGGGCAAATCCACTCTAAAGAGCCATGTGAGTTAATCTTCTCTCTGCTTGGAAAAAGAGGTTGAGGTTGAGCATAAAAATTACCATTTGGAATATTTCTATGTTTGGGATGGAAAATATCATTCCACCAGTTATTCATTACTTTGAGTAAGCCGCCATCTGTTCTATAGTTGACTTGTAATCTAATCAAACCTTCTTTTCTAGCCTCTATTTCTTCAGGTGACGGTTTTGGCAAATGAACATCAGATAAATCAAAAGGAATCCATGGAATTAGATTTCTGCCTCCATCTTTTGCCACTAAATTTGCTTTTGCTATACTCAGATTATATGAGTTTCTAGGATCTCTACTTGCGTTTTCTCTACGAAGTGGAGGGGCACGAGTTAATGCTTTGATACTTGAAAATTCGTGAGCATTGATAGTTCTTAGAATTTTTGCATATTCTAAAAAACCAGTAACTTCTGCTTGGCGGAATGCATAGATACTTTGTTTTACATCTCCAACATAGCAAACTGTCGGTTGCCATGGCGTATCTGGGACAGTTATCTCACCGTCCTCGATATACCTTTCACCCCAAAGTCTGGAAAGTAGGCGCCATTGTAATGGAGAATTGTCTTGTGCTTCATCGATAATAAATGCCCTATACCTTCTCCTGATTCTCTTTAACAAATCATAACGTTGTGTTAGATCCATTCGTATAGCAGATAGGTTATGAGAATAGTTGCCTGCTAAATCTGGGTTTTTTTCCATATTTTTTAATACTTCGAACGCTCTTGAGATATGATCGTCTCTCCAAGTTTCTATACTTAATGAGTCAAGAGCATCCTGAATTGGGGATGGATAAAAATACCTACAGATATCTGGACAGTTGGCAAGTAATAAGTCACCAGTTAATCTTTGTACATCTTCATAGTCATGCGTTTCCTCATTTTTCTTTAAATTATTTAAAATTCCTAAAAAGCCATCATGCATTAAACGTAAATCATTCAAATTTTGTACTTCTGCATCTAAAGTAAAATGATATTTGTTAACTTTCTCTCCTGATTTCAATCTTTCAGGTAATGGAAATGGAAGGGCCGAGAGAGGATGGCGCCAATCTTCTGGAGTAGAGGGTGGATTTGAATTATCAAACATTAAAGTAATTTGAGTATAGTGAAGTATTAATTTCCCTAGTTTCGAGCCCCAGATATCTTTTATATTACTAATTATGTCTTTCATTTCATCTCTAACTAGTTCCTTCGTAGTTTTATTTGAAATTTTAGCATAACTTAAAACACCACTTTCCCAGTCATTTGATGGTAATTTAGAACTAGGAAATAAAGTTGGCTTTTCAGATAATATTGATGATTCACTAGTTATACATAGTAAAATATGACTAAGCCAGATGAGTTTGTTCCACTTATCTGAAGGTATACCAAGTTCACATAATTTATCTAAAGTAGCAATCCTAGTATCAGAAAATACACCATTTGGTGCAAGGACTGCAGCGTGATCTTTGATGAGATTGCAATAATTGGATATTTCAAAATAGATTTGGTCAGTAAATTGAGTAACTTCGGAAATATCTATTGACTCAATTATTCTTTCACATAGTAAATTTGAATCTATTTTGCCATCTTTATCTATCAGTAATCTAGAGCCTTCCTGAATAAAAATAGATTTGTAAACTAAACTTCTTAGAATATTTGCAGCCGTTCTTCTTCCAGAATAGTGCCTAGCGATATTATCTCTCGCATTTAGGACTTGAGATGCTATTTCTGAAGGTATTCCGGAATCTACTGCATCGCCAATTAAATTCAATGAATTGGGCAATCTCCAAAGAGTGTTGAGAGCTGATTCTATAAGTAAAATTCGACTAGTGTCGGAAACTACTTCTTTGCTAAAAGAATCTCCCAAATAACCTTTGTAAGGAGATATTAATTGGTTAAAGAATGAGTCTATGGTGCCTATTGGAGCATCTTCTAAAAGTGTAAGTAACTGCTCATTAAATCCTTGATGCCTAATCCTAGGATCTGTGCGATTTATACCATCATCACCAATTGGACCTGGTTTTAGTCTTGAAATTCTGCTTCTTAATCGGTCTCTCATCTCATCTGAAGCACGATTAGTGAATGTCAAAAGTACAACTTCTCCCGGAAGTAAGCCTCCCCATTTTCGTAAATCTATTGTCTCTGAAACAGGAGATAGGAGTAATCCTCCATCTAATCTAGAGGGTCTTTCTGGAGCTGGGAGAATTCTAGTTGCTCTTTGGTCTTCAGTGAGATAATGCTCAATTACTCTGTCTATTATAGTGCTAGTCTTTCCGGTTCCCGCTCCTGCATCTATTACAATATGTGAGTCTAAATTTAGTGCCAGTCTTTGGGCTGTATTCAAATTCATTAGAATCCATCCACCATTCTAACATCGCAAATATCTCTTACTGAACAAAATCCGCATGAGTCTTTTGAAGGAGTTGGGTGTACCTTGCCAAGCATTGCCCCATTGGCAACACCTAGAGCAACGGAGAGTCTCTGAGTTAACCATGCTCTAAATGGGTCACTATTTGGACTTGGAGGATCGTCAGTAAATCTAAATAAATCTGGAGTGAGGGTAGATCTTTCGCCTATTTTTAATCCTGGAGGTATATGTTCATTAGGAGACATTTCAACCAAATGTATAGTATTATGGCTAAATATTGATATTCCAGCGCCGACCACTAAATCTCCGGGATGGGACATTTCCCATGCTCTAGCATATATTGCTAGTTGGAGTTCTTCAAGAAGGCCCATTGAATGTCTATCTTTTGCAGACTTAGATTCTGTTGTCTTGAGATCTCTGATTACTATTAATCTACGAGGAACCCATTCTTCTGAATCAAATTTCAATGGTGCAATTGAATTATTTCCATTTTCATTAATCCATATTTCTCCTTGTTTATCAAATGGTAATTGCCCAACTCTATCTATGTGCCCTTGTACCATTATAGAGGGTAACTTCTGCATATCTGGGCTAGTTAATTGTGAAGGTATATTTATTTCAATACCTTTACTATTGTAATTTTTTATATTCCATTCTATACTAATTGGCATACTATCTTCAATAGAAAATTCAGCTTCTACTATGTTTCCAATTCTACCTGAAGGTTTGATTGGAATGGGATTTGCTAGCCAATCATTCCATTGGTTTCGATTCATGCCAGTTAAAATTTGTAAGCGGTTAGCCGATACAGCATCTGTTCTATCTAGCCATGGTGCCCTCGAATCTAAAGATTCGAAAGCTTTTTGCATAACTTCCTCTTTTGTAAGTCCTGACTTAAACAAATTAATAGGTTTATTTTGTTTATTTTTATCATAAGATTCTACACCAATTTCGAGACCCAATATATGACATAATACATCATGATGGATTAAGTGAATTAGTTCACCATGGACTCGGGCATCTAAATCTTCAGATTGTAATTCTTCTTGTTTTGCTCTAAGTCCCCTTGAGAGCCAGCCGCTACGAGGACATTTTAACCAATCATGCAATCTACTTGGAGACCATATTTGTTTTCTTTGCTCAGCACCTTGTGAATGCCCATGTCGATTATCACTGACAGATATTTCTGTTGGAGAGATACTGAATGGCCTGGGATCTATTGTTGGTGTCCTTTTACCTGAATTGGTATGGCCTCCAATAACTGGCCATGTATGAAAATCCCTAGGACTAGTATTACCGTTTGGAATCTTTCTAGAAAAATCGATGTGATTTATAGAAAATATATAATTTTTAGATTTTTCTGGTAAATAATGGTCACTACCAACTCGATCTGGTTGTCTCCTCTCACGTTCACGTTGTAGTTTAACATCAATAGGTATGGTAATTGAATCAGCATTTAGTGGAGGATAAATTAATTTTTGCCCCTGCTGTAAATTAATCCCATCTAATTGACGGATATCACGAGGATTGGTGGGTTTTGAATCATCGTATTCTTCAATTAAATGACTATTTAGTGATATCCATTCTCTAATTGGAGCACTGGGGGGTGATGTATCATCAAGACTGGGGTCCAAAATGATTGTTCTTTTTCCTCCAAATAATAAATGTTGTAAAAAATGTCTTGCTTTTCTTATCGGGCCATCGGGCCTCAAAAGGTCAAAGCGATAACGTTCTTCATCACCTAAAAATGGAATTTTTTGGACTTTCATATCCCATGATGAGCTAGATAGATTTGCAAGAATTATTAAATCTGCAGAACAGCCTAAAGCCTGTTCTGGAGTCAAGAACCTCAACCTAGACATATTTATTGAATTAGAATCAGAATGCGTAATTGAATTTATCAGATTTAGATATTCATCAACCCAATCGGGACCATTGACTGCTGGTTTATGATTCAATGAAAACTGCATATTCCTTAATGACTTATAATTTTTAATAATTGATTGAATTACTGCAGGTATAGATAGCGACTCGGTATCTATATTGTCGGAAATTAATCCTAAATTTACTGTTTTTAATATTTCTAACAACCATTTATCCGCATTATTAAATGGCTTTATTATTGGTAATTTAGCCCCTGTATAGCATCCAATTCTAAATTCGTTTTCTTTCAATGCAAGTTTATCTTCGTCCCTGAGTAAAGGTTCTAAAGAATAGGCAAGATTTAGTAACCACCATTGAGTAGATTCTTTTTTGATTGATTCAGAATTATCACTAGGTGATCTGGAAAGAGATTCGAGCCATCTTCTTAGCGCCCCTGGACCACCTAGAACATGTTCACTTCGTGCTAAATTAGTCAGTAGTTGTTGATCCGGAATAATATTAATATCTGAATCCATGGGATGAGAGGTAGAGTATTCAAATGGAGATATCATGGTTTGAAGAGATATTACTCTCAAGTTTTCAAGTGAAAAACTATTTTCTCCATGCCCCAAAGTAACTAGTTGATTGAGCCAATGTCCGAGGGAATTACTTGTTAAATTAATTTCAGAGTCATTTAGTGGAATACCCAGATTATTGGCCATATTTTTCCAACGATAATTATTTGATTCTAAAGAAGGATCTACAATTATTACACTTGAATCAGGATTTGAATTTAAATAATCACGAACAATTGAGGAAGTAATTCGAAAAGAATGAGTTTCTCTTTTAAGTTGGTAAATTGTAGCATTGATTTCACTATTTTCTGATTCAATTTCATGAATTGGTATAAATTCTGGTAAGTCTTCTTTGGATTCAACTGGGTATTGATCCATCAATAAGTAACCATGATGTCCAAGCCTGAAATTACCAGGATAAGCTAGTTGATGAATAGGACAATGATTGGAGATGGCACGTAACATTTTCTTTTGCGATTTGGGCAAACTTGGAGCATGATTTAGCATTATAATTCCATCAATATCAATAAAGGTGAATGGTTTATTTGAGTCTGACAATTTATCTGTAATTCGTGAATACGCCATATCTGGATGAGTTCCTCCTAATTTCTTTTCAAGATTCTTTAGAATTCGATTGAAAGAATGAATACCTGGGCCTGTCCAAGATTTTACTACTCCTTCTTTTGATAAATATGCATGTAATTTTACTAATTGAGAAGTCTTTCCTCTGCCCCAATCCATATCAGGAATAGGATTAATTATTGGAAATGCTAATTTTTTAGCTTCGATGATGCATTCTTGATGTAGTATAATATTGAAGGATTCTTGAACTGGTAATAATCTTGGAAGTCTTAAATCTGCAAGTAGAGAAATATGTAAAGATTCTATCGTCTGGTGTAATTTCCTATCAAAAGCAAACCCTTTGGAACCTAATTTTGATAGATTTTCTTTACGAGACTCTTCATTTGGATATATTATCATTAACTTATTTTTCCTCTTTTCGGGAATCGAAATTGGACTAAGTGCTTGCCATTCTATATGCTCTTGAAGCCATGAGGGGATAGTCCCTTCAGAGACTAATTCATTCGTAATAGAATACCTCCCTGTTTGCAACATCACATCACCGAGCGTACGCCATAAAGGACGGGGTTATTGAACCCAACTAAGAGTTTCTATTTAATTTGAGAAAAATGGTTCTTTTTACCATAAGCCACTGAAGAAACTAGAAGGCAAATTAGAGTCAAAACAATGCTTGGTGCAGGTATAGAATTATTTTTGGTTTCAACCTCGGCCCAATCGACAATCAGAATAGCAGACATATCGTTTCCATCCCACGCGTCAGGTATTTCGAAAGATTTTGAACCATCGGATTCTTCAAGATAAATTGCTTCATGCAAAACATGATGATAATATTCTAGGCCATTAGACCCTTCTGGGAAATAAGCTACATCTTCTACGAACATTAGCCAAGCAATAGTTGAGAGTTTTTTCGGACAATCTTCAATACATGAATAAGAAAGTTGAGATGTATTCCATGAAAATAAGCTAGTTGTTTGATTTATATTTGATTCTACAGATAAGCTAATTGAGCCAATCAATGGTGCATTAGTGCCAAATTCTATAGAATTAGTAAAATCATTCTTCAAGGAATTAGATTTTGCTACTTTACCTGCATGCATCCTTTCACCATCTATAATTGTAGTTGGAGCACCTCTTGACATTCCTATGGCCTCTATAGATGCAGAACCATAACTAGACTCCCAGCGAAGTTCGGTACTATTACTGCCGAAGGGATCACTAGATTCAAAAAAGTGCCTATGATAATGAATTATTGATACATTATTGTCCCCTATTGCTTCATCTCTAATTTCTTCAACATCGACACAATTTTCACACCATGTGGCAGTATATGTTTCAACAATAACTGGGAAATCTTGAATGTTCATAGATTCGCTAATAGTAGAATCATTGAGATTAATTGTAACTCCTCCGATTGTTCCAGCATTTGATTCGCCCCTTGCCTTATCCCATGTTTCTATAGTTACAATATCTGCAGTTGAAATAGTGATTGGTAGAAGAATTAATGTAACCATAAATATCGCTACAATAGACCTCATTAGTATATCGTATGAACTTTCATATTGAATGCTTCCGGCTTATTGAGCATTTTGAAATGCAGATATTGTATTTTGAATATCTTCATCAGTGATATGTAAATGCACAACGGCTCTAACGATTGAATCACCTATTGTCAATACATCTACTCCATGTTTTGCAACACTTTCCACAAGATTTTGAGCCTGTCCTTCTTTACATGAGATAAATACCATGTTAGATTGTACCGCTTCCATATCTACATCATATGACTCCATTTCATTGATTACTTCAGCCAATAAACGAGCTCTGGAATGGTCCTCTGACAAACGTTGTATATTATTTTCTAAGGCATATAGTCCTGCAGCAGCAAGTATACCTGATTGTCTCATTCCTCCTCCGAACATCTTTCTCCACCTATGTGCTTCATTTATTGTATCTGAATCTCCGACCAATAATGAACCTACAGGAGTTCCGAGACCTTTTGACAAGCAAACAGAAATCGTATCAAACTTTTCAACCATTCTTGCAGCAGAAATTCCACTTCCTATTACGGCATTAAAAATTCTTGCACCATCAAGGTGGGCTCTGCAGTTATTTGCATGAGCAATGTCGCAAATTTCATCTAGTATTTCTTGGGAATATATTGTTCCGCCTCCAATATTTGCAGTATTCTCTACACATATTAACGAACAATTTGGATAATGTGAATTGCTACCTTCAACTTTTCTAATTGACTTTTTAACATCTAATGGCGACATTATTCCATATTCTCCATCTACCAATGCTACAGAGCAACCTGCTAAAACCGCATAACCTCCGCCTTCGTAAAGATAGATATGACTTTTCTTATGAGTGATAATTTCATCACCTGGTCTTGTTTGAGATTTAATTGCAATAGCGTTTGACATGGTACCTGAAGGAACAAATAATGCTGCTTCTTTACCGAGCATTTTTGCAATTCTATTTTGCAATTCTATTACTGTTGGATCATCACCAAGTACATCATCACCAACAATTGCATTCGCCATTACTTCTCTCATTGCAGGAACAGGTTGAGTGACTGTATCACTACGTAGATCGATTCTGCCACCAGGATAGTCGCGCATGCTTATCCCACACGGCTAGAGGAATTAACTAATACGGAATTATTTACTTTTTTAATGACGCTGGAACATAATCAATAGTTCTTTCATCCCACTCTTTAGTTTCTTTATCACTAGATGATTTACTGCCTTCACTAATTCGATATTTGTAAGCATATACTGCTACAATGACTATTAATGGTATAACCAATATGGGAATTATTGGAATTGAGTCTTTTCCTGGGATACATCTAGTCTGCCCGGTTGTTGGTTGCGTATCTCCAGATTTGCATGGAGTTTGTTCGCTAGATCCTTCTTCTGAAACAAAATTGTCAACATCGGCTGATTTACAATCAAATTGACCTGCATCTGGTTGATATTTCCCCATTGAGCAAGGGAATTGTGAACTAGCTCCTGACGAAGAAACAAAGTTTCCAGGGTCTGCATCTAAACATTCAGATTGACTTGTTTCAGGTTGGTAGGTTCCTCTTTGACAGGGGCTTTGAGACATACTGCCTGCCTCTGGAACATGCTGGCCAGCATATGCAGGTATACATTCTGTATTTTCTTGAAATGGTTGGAAAGTTCCTGTTTCACAGGGTGTTTGCTCGGATTGAGCAAATTTTGAAACATAATTTCCAGGAGTTGATTTGAGGCATGATGATGCCCCTGAATCAGGCTGAAATGTACCTTTAAGGCACATTTCTTGATTTGATTGTGCTTCACTAGGAACAAAGAATCCCGGATCTGCAGCTACGCAAGAAGATTGTCCTTCTGCTGCATAAGTTCCGGGTTGACAGGGTGATGCTTCTGATGAGCCATCGGATTCTGTGAAATATCCGGGAGGAGTTTCTACACAGTTTAATGATCCTTCAATTTCTTGAAACTGACCTGAAGGGCAAGGAGTTGGTGCAGTGGCACCAATTGAATCTACAAATGTACCAGGCTCGGCTTGAGTACATTCATTTTGCCCTTCTTCTGATGAATAAGTTCCTTCTGGACAAGATGATTGTCCAGTAGCCCCTTGCTCAGAAACGACAGACCCGGGTGTTGCTGGAATACAAGATGATTGTCCGGTACCTGGTTGATATGTTCCTACAGAACATGGAATTTGGAATTTAGCACCTTCAAGTCCTACATAATGTCCAATAGATGCAGGAATACAAGATGTTTGACCAGTATCCGGTTGATATGTTCCATTAGAACAGGATATTTCAGAACTTTGGCCAGTATCTAGAACATAGTTTCCTGCAGAAGCATTATTGCATTCTATTTGCCCTAACATATCAGAATATGTTCCAACATCGCAAATATCTTGAGATATGGAGGCCGATGAAGACACATGATATCCAATATCAGCAGATAAACAATTATTCTGGCCCGTTAATGGTTGATATGTTCCAGGAGGACATGGCGTTTGAGATACTGATTTCCTATTATTGGTAAAGTGTCCCGCATCTGTAATAATACAATCTTGACTACCTGAATTAGGCTGATAGGTTCCTGTTGGACATTTTTCTTGATTTTCAGCAGACTGAGTATCTGTATAATATCCAGGTGAGTTTTCTATACAACTTATTTGTCCTGAGTCATTCTGATAAGTTCCCGCAACACAAGGCATTTGTTCGGAAGAATTAGTATTATTCACGTAATTGCCCGGAGATGCATACAAACAGTAAGATTGTCCTGCTAAAGGCTGATAACTGCCATAATCACAAACATTAACAACGCCGTTAATAGAATACGATCCAGGAGAAACTTCCACGCATACGTTATCTATTTGTTGATAGCCTGAATTACAAGGATACGGATTTGAGTCGAAGATAGTAAGAATTCCATCGCCATCTGGATCCTGTTCAGACGCATAAGTAGTTAGCCCATTTCCTGCTGCTATATTTCCTACTCTTACAGGATAATTTATCTGTCCCGTGACTCCATTCATACCATTACCAAGAGAGCCACCATATGGCCTTCCCCAGCAATATGCAGAACCATTGGCTTTTATCGCACAGGTATTTTGAAGACCTGCTTCGATTCCTACGAATGTATGATTTCCTGAAACATTTGTTGGTAATTGCCTAGATATTCCATTATTAAAACCGTCTAAAGCACCACCATCTCCGAGTCCGCCATGCCAATTAGTTCCCCAGCATTTAGCGGCTCCTGTATCCAATAATATACAATAAAATGCACTACCGGCAGTTATAGATATAGGGATTTCGTATTCTTCTAATGTAACTAACCCTGGTACAGAATTAGAATCATTACTACCATCACCAAGTTGACCTTCTCCCCCAGTGCCCCAGCAATATACATTATGATCCATAGATAATGCACATGTACTATCTCCTCCAGCCGCAATCGAAGCAACTGTTCGATTTTCTGGTAGTGAAACTAATGAAGGAATTCCATTAACGGAATTAGAATTTCCCTGCCCTAATTGTAAATAATCATTTTTACCCCAACAATAAAGAGAGTTGTCCGTCATAACAGCACAAGTAAATTGATTTCCGGTTGAGATTGAGATTGCACTTTTATTATCTGGGAATTCAACAATTACTGGAGTAAATTTTCCTGAATCATCTCCATCGCTAGGTGAATAAGAGCAAATTCCAGTATTATATCCAGGCAATTCATATCCTTCACCTCCAGATGCCAAGCAAGCAGTTCCATCTCCCAGTTGTCCCCAGTTGTTTGATCCCCAACAAACCGTATCTGAATTATTTAAGATTGCACATCTATGATTATTGCCTGTACTAGCAGAAATAGAGACTGCAGACGTGTTATCGGGTAATTGAACTAAACTAGGAGAATGCCTTGACAAATTAGTATTATCTGTCGTTGGTTCGATTCCATTTCCTAATTGACCAACTAGTTCAGTACCCCAGCAATATACTTCACCGATAGAATTCAATGCACAAGTAGATTGTTGGCCAACTGCTACCTCAACAAAATGACCCATACTATTTTGAAGAGAGTTTACATTTGTAGGATAATTAAGATTATCCGTGGTAAGTCCCTGGCCGGGCGTTGTAATAACTCCTGTTTGACCAAAGAAACTATCTCCCCAACATTCAATTTCTCCATTTGCTAAAACTGCACATCCTGTTTGATACATAGAGATAGTATCATATGAATGAATTGAGCCTGATTGGAATCCTGGCATATTCATAGATGCTAAGGTGTAATATTCCTCTGATATTTCTTCTAAACTATTATCTGAATTATCATTATAACCAGACATTGGGGCCAAAAGAAGAGCAAAACACAAAAAAATAGTCACTGAAGTTTTAACGGTTTGTGGGATTTTCATGTTATCGCTAAAGGTAATTAGCATATTATTATTTTTATATTATTTAATTCTAAAATATATTAGTTAAAATACAATTTAATCCATTGTATTCTCTAAAATTAATCTAAACCCAAATAAGAATCAATAATATTGATATGATGCAGAAATACCGACAACTATGGCAAGTAGTGGCGCGTTCCGAGAAGTACCTTATATGGGTGTTATTTGGGTAGTTTCTGAAGCAGTGAAGAGAGGTTTTTGGAATGGTAACCCTGACTGGTGTAATTTGGGCCAAGGTCAGCCTGAAATAGGAGAAATGGAGGGCGCTCCTGACAGACTAAGGAACGTATTAATTGAGCCTGAAGACCAAGCCTATGGCCCAATTAATGGAACAGATGAGATGAGAGAGGCTGTTGCAAATCATTACAATAGATATTTTCGTCGTGGTAAAAAACCCTATACTGCAGCCAATGTAGGAATCGCTCAAGGTGGCAGATTAATGCTTAGTCGTGTTTTTGGTGCAGTACAAGGTAAAATGGGATATCAAATTCCTGACTATACTGCTTACCAAGATATGATGGATTATGCAACACCAAGATTAGAACCTGTATTAATTTCAACAACTGAAGAGAATAATTTTTCAATACCTCCTAATGAGTTCAAAGAAGTTGCCAAGAATTTAGATAGTTACTTAGTTTCTAATCCATGTAACCCTACAGGGCATGTAATCCAAGGAGATGAATTAGCATCATATTGTGAAACCGCCAGAGAAACAGGTTGTGTTTTGTTAATGGATGAGTTTTATTCTCACTTCATCTATGAAGGAAGAAACCCTGGTTGTGGGCCTGTTTCTAGTGCTGAATATGTAAATGATCCCGAAACTGATCCAATTCTTGTTATTGATGGATTGACAAAGTCATTTAGATATCCTGGATGGAGAATGGGATGGGTTTTGGGGCCATCAGAAATTATAGAAACCCTGGGAAGGGCAGCTAGTGCGATTGATGGAGGACCTAGTAGAGTCAGTCAACGACTAGCTTTACGTGCACTAGAACCAGAATATGCAGATCAAGAAACTAGTGCATTGAGAGATATGTTCTCAAAGAAAAAAAATATGATGTCAGATAGATTAACTAATATGGGAATTAGATGCTTAAAGGGTGATTCTACATTTTATATTTGGGCGTGTGTTGAAAATCTACCAAATGGATATAATACCGGAATTGATTTCTTCTGGAAAGCGTTAGATAAGAAAGTAATGACAGTTCCCGGAACATTCTTTGATGTTAATCCAAAACCAAGTAGAGAAGAACAGAGATTTAACAAATGGGTTAGGTTTTCATTTGGGCCTTCTTACGACAATGTTGACTTAGGATTAACTAGATTGGAAGAAATGATGAATGAAATTTAAAGTATATTTTTCTAGTAAAGATAGGAAATAAAACTGTTTATGATAGCGTAAAATATTAAGACGAGGTTCTCTAAGGTTAACTTGTGGGTAAGTTATCAGAGGAAGAGGCTACGGCTATTTTGAAAAAAACATATAAAAAATATGTTGAAGAACCAGAATTATCAACTAGATTGAATAATATTCCAAAATTACTAGATAAATTTGATGGTAATTATGATACCATGATTAAAAAATTACTTCAGAAATATGCTAAAGAGTCGAAATCAGCTCCAAAAAAGAAAGTTAAGGAAATAGAGGAAGTTTCTGAAGTTGATGCTAAGGCTGATTTAGCTGCTGAAATCAAGGTAAGTGAAGAAGCATCAGCGGCGAAAGAACAAGTCAAGGCTGATGCAGAGGCTAAGAAAGAAAAAATGAATGCCGCAAAAGAGCAGGCTAAGGCTGATTCTAAAGCTAAAAAGGAGGCGATTGCTTCAGCAAAGGATTCTGCAAAGGAGCAAATGAAGGCTAAAAAGGCAGAAGCTAAAGATGCTAAAGAAGCTGTAAAAGCTCAGGTTGAAGCTAAAAAGGCAGCGCTTCAAAGAAAGGAAGCCGAAGCTAAAGCTGCTGCTGCGCAAGAGATGATGGCAAAGGCTGCAGAAGATTCTATGGCTTCAAGGGAGTCATTGCAAGCTAGAGAAGCTGAAGCAAAGGAAAAAATAGTTGAAGAGTCAGAAAAGAGTAAGGTATTGATGAAAGAAGCTAAAGAAGCAATGACTGTTGCTAAAGAAGCTACAAAAGAGTTGCAAAAAGAAATGAAAGCTACGGCTAAAGCTGAGGCTGAGGCAAAAAAAGTAACTATGGAGAGGAAAATTGCCGAAAAACAAATTAAAGAAGCTATAAAGATGCAAAAAAAGGCAAAAGAAGAATTAGAGAAACTTGGCGATATTAAAGAAAAAGCAGAAACAAAAATAGAGACTGAATCAGAGCAAAGAGAAATTAAAGAAGCTGAAGCAAAACAGGCAATGGCTGAAAGTAAAGAAGCATTGCATAAAACTAAAGGACAATTGAGCCATGAAAGAAAGGCAGCAAAAACTGTAGTAAAAGAGATTGCAGCCTTAGAAAAAGATATCGTTATTGCAAAAGCTGAAGCTGCTAAAGCAGTAAAAGAAAAAGAACAAATGCAAATACAAATTAAAGAAGAACGGGAATCAATAAATGAAACATTGAAGAAAGCCGAGCAGGTTCAAGCCGAACTAGATAGGATGGAGTCTGAAGCTGATAGAGAAGTTGATCAGGTTGTTGGCATGGAGTCTGAAAAACAAAAGATCGAAAGAGAAGCAATGGAAGCAGAATTAAAATTAAAAGCCAATCTAATGGTTAGAGAAGAATTAGTACTTGAAAGAATAGGTCTAAGAGTTCACCAAGTAGATTGGAAAGTTATTGGAGATGCGGATTTTGATGAACCTGATGATTTGACTAAGATAGATGGCATAAATGAATTTGTAGAAAGAAAACTCAATGCATTAGAGATTATTTCATATGAACAAATTAGTAGAATGGATGCTAGAAATATGGAAATTATAAACAATGCAATTGAATTCCCTCCAGGAAGAATTATAAAACAGGGATGGATAGATAAAGCAACTAAATTAATGATATAATTATCATCCATTAGAATATATGTTGTATCTACTCAAAGGTGGAGTGTATACGTGTAATTCAACGAGACCGACATCTCCTTCATTGGATACCGTATGAATATCTTGTTCTTTTGCAGCACATATCTCTCCCGATTTTCTTATTGTTAAATCAGTAGGAAATGGAACTCCCTCTTCGTTTATTTTGTAGGTTGTTTCTGTAGAGACGCCAGATACTATCAAGAAGGCACAATCACTTCCTTCATGATCGTGGACAGGAGTTGATTGACCCGGTTTCCAACATATAATTGCTAATTCATAAAAGTTATTTTCTTTAATAACATGCCTTTTATATCCATCTTCGGCATATCCAACAGAATTTTTTACAGCATCAATATTTGGATTCAGATTAGATAAATTCATGGCCAATTCGTCAAGCCCTGGTCGTCTATCAATTGATTCTAACCAATCTAAGAAATTAGTTATCTCTGAACATTCTGAAAGTAGTTTTTCTCTGACATCAGGAGAGAGCACTACATGTGTTGCCATGGTTGTTCAGAACAGAACATTACTCATGACTATTTTGGAAGATTATTTAACTAAAGGTAGACTACTTGTTATTTTATCAATAGAATTTCTCATTCCCGGACCTATCCCAACAACTGTAGTGGTCCCTGCAGGTATCTCTGTATGTCCTGCATCCATTACCATGTAACAAATTAGACCTGCAGCTTTGGCCTCTCCATATATTCTTTTTAGTACATCAATATTTGAAGCAGAACATACAATCTTTCTTGCACCACTTTTCAGATATTTTTCCAGGATTGTTGGAGATTGTCTTTTTGCCTTTAGAATACACTCTGCAGTAGCATGGCTACATTGTGCAGCAAGTTTTCCTTTAGATAAATTTAGATCACTTCTAGTGATCAATACCATAGTAGTTTCATACTCTGGTCTTGGCAAAATTATCCACCACCGATGGTTGTTTGAATGCCATATGTCTAGTCATTATTTCACTCAAAGGTACTGCAAACCATGCGACAAAGAACATATTACCTGCTGCATGTAAGAGGTCAAATGGGATTCCATTTAGGATGTATAAGAAGAAAATATCTGGACTTAAGACATGTAATGCACTTATTGATACTATCCAATCGAATACAAAACCAGATACTGCTGCAACTGCCATTAGTGGATTTACTGATAGTTTATTATTTGAATAAATTTTACTAGATATCATTGCACCAAATACACCAATCAAGGACCAGCCTAATGCTTGATAGATTGTCCAAAGTCCATGGCCCAAATATAAATTAGAAATTAATGCAATTGAAGTCGCTAAAATTATTGACCTGGCAGCTCCAAAATGAATCCCGGCCAATAATACAATAACTGTCACTGGCTGAATATTGGGAATAGGATCTAGTAATATTCTACCTGAAATAGCAAATATGCCTAAGAGGAACAGTGTAATCATCTCACTTTGAGTAGTAATACTCTTCTCTGCCCTCCATAAAGCCCAACCTATCATTGTAAGTAATGCTACATTAACAAAGAGTATACCATTGGGGCCTAAATTAATAGCATGTGCATCAATCATGGTAATCGCATCCTCCTCGTCCCCTAGGATGTTATTCATGCTTGTGTTAATTATTTAATTAATATGACGCGATTTGCCATGTTATCACACTATCTGGGTCAAGAATAAGATCTGAAATTCCAACCATTGAATATGCTCCATTATGCAAAAGTTCCCAATATGCCCCAGATGAAAAATCTGCTGCACAGGTATATGCTTCACAAGGCGAGACTCCAGCAATACTGTCAATCTGTAATCCAAATGAAAATTGAGTAGAGTTGTAAGAAAAAGTATTTCCAGTGGCCCCTACAGCAGCATTAAATAGTTCTAAACCATTATCAAAATTTTCAAATCCTCCAACACATGCACCTGTTGAGTTCCAATCCTTATCTGTCTTAAAATCAGTACCATCAAAATCAAAATGATGTCTGCCATCATCTAAACCGGACGGCGCATATCCTGCAGGAAAATGAAAGCAAACGGCCTGTTTGTCATCCCACAAATCTGGAAGTCCATAATGAGGGTTGTCAACTTCATCAATGAATTCAGAAGTCCACCTGTAATAGTCAGTAGACATAGATGAAAAAGAAATTATTAGAAATACTAATGAAAACGTACCAATAGCTTTTGCAAGATTCTCCTTGTTTACAGTCGTATAAATAAATAATGATATCAATATAAATATTGTAACGTAATTAATCAGTGGATTCATTAAATTTCACTGGCATGCCATAAGGAACTTAATCATTGTTAATCTAATGCAAAATAAATATCATTTGAGTTTTTGAATTTTGGATCGTAGTATTGAATTTACTACCTTACCATCAGCAGAACCTCCCAATTTTTTCATAACTATGCCCATTAATGGTCCGATTGCCCCCATACCTTTTGCATCAATCATTCCCCTCATTTCTTCTATTGCCTCATCTACAGCACCTTCTACAGAGCTTGTATCTGCTGGTTCAAATCCTAAATCTTTAATTTTACTTGACATCCATGAAACTAAGTCGGACTGCGATATATTAGATTTATCTGCCAATTTACTAAGTGGCATAACTCCCTCCCGGGTTAACAAATTTGTTTCACGTAGATGTATGGCTGCTGCTAATGAATCATTTGAAATTGATTCAGTATTTTCTAAAAGTCCTGATGCCCATGCCTTTGAAGGTAAAGGAGGTAAAGATTTGTTAAGCTTACCAGAAATTCCTGAAAGAAAAATATCATCTAATTCAGCCCTTATCAATGCATCAATTTGATTTTCTGATATCTCTACTTCTGAAAAAAGTGAGTATCTTTGTTCTTGATTAAGTGGTAAATTTTGTTCTATCGCAAGCCATCTTTCATGAGTGATGTGAAGAATAGGGACATCGGTTTCGGGATACATTCGTGCTCCTCCCGGAAGAGGTCTCATTGCAGTTGTAGTTCCATCATCTGGCTGACCTTTCTTAATAACTACATTTCTAACTTCTTGAATTATTCTATGATATGCGAGTCTAGCTCTATTAATCACTGATTCTAAGGCTAAATTTGCCTGCCATCTAGGAGCCACACAAAGTATGAATGCATCAGAATTTGATAATGAAAGTTTATCCATAACAGATTTTTTATCATGTTCTGTAATTCCATATGCCGGCAATTCATCAGAATGAAAAATACCTGCAACACCTGCTAACTTAGCAGCACTTGCTAATTCCCTACCTAAACGTGGTAATTGAGATCCTTGAGAATCTAATGTTTTAACTCCCAATTTTCCAGCAAAACCTGGCAAAATAACTGCTAAAACTACTTCATCGTTTGATAATGATTTTTGTATCATACTTGATTCAGAAGTTGAAAATATTTCAGATACATCTAGTATATTTATTGGTAATCGAGATTTTGCCGAAGCTGCCACTCTATTTTCAACTGGAATATTATCATTTGATCTGTCCGGAGGAAGTAGTGGTAAATTTGCTTCAACACGTAATTGATTTGCTAATTTGTACATATGGATTTGGCGAGCCATTTCTAATCTAATTATCTTTGGAATCCAATCAAGATCTTGGCAGCCTTTAATTTCTACTCTATCACCACATGCAATACTTACATTGAGGTCTTGTCGAATTGATCCTAATCCTCTACGAACCCTTCGTGTATCTCTGAGTAGAGATCCTAACCTAATTGCAGTCTCCTTTGCATGTTCAGGAGATTGAATATCAGGGGCGGTTGCAACTTCGACAAGTGGTATTCCTAATCTATCTAGAGTATAGTAGACTTTTTCTCCATCTGTAGTTGTTTCTGAATTTAGTTTCCTAGCAGAGTCTTCTTCCAAGCATACTACATCTATGCCCACATCTCCGGATTTAGTATCCAGAATACCATGAGTTGCAACAAGAGTAGTTCTTTGAAATCCACTTGTATTTGAACCATCTACTACAGTTTTACGCATTGCTTGTAAAGAATTAATTGGTTTTGCATTCATCATTGCAGACATAGTAAGTACGATATCGACTGCATTTTCATCATGAATATCGGGTGGTGCTTCATCCAATTCTATTAGACTTGCATTTGGTGACTGAAAATATACAAATGATCTGTTTCTGAGTTGTTCAAATCTTGCAGCAACATCGATTTTTCCACCTTCCCCCCTAGCTGCTCTCAATTTTCTTTCAAATCTGTTCCAATTCTTTGGTATTTCTTCAAATTTGAAATCAAATAACTCACTTGACATTCTCGAATGAAGTTTTCCAGTATCCAATTGTTGATGGATTTCTAGGCCGCACATGAAACCTAAAGCCGTAGGATTCAAACTTTCAGGATCTGAAACTTCTCCTATCGGCTCCATATTATCACTTTCGGGAGACGGTTACCTTTCATATATCACTAGGATGTGTTGTTGATATCAAGCGAAAGAGTATACATCATTACTGGGGCTGAATAAAATTCCACCTTGTCTTAATTTTCCAACTATATCATCAACGGCATTTGGAGTAATTCCTTTTTTATTTGCTTGATCATAAATCTCTTCTATCATTGCTTGACCTTTTTCATAACAAATACTTGTGATAATTTTTCTTATTTCCCTATCAATAATCATTTTTTGCTGAGGAACTTTGGAATGGAATGCTGTTTCATCATTAACATTATTCTCTGATCTCCAATGTTTGAATACTGCTAAGGCAACCTTTGCATCGTCTTCAGTAGCTATATTTCTAAGATGCATGCGTGCATGTGCCTCTGAAAGTCTGCTTAGGGCTTCGAGTGCTCTTGCTGTGATTGGTACGAGTGTTTGAGATGCTGGACTTCCTTGATCTTCTTTGGCAAAGTTTTGCCTAGTATCCCTATAAAACTCTTGTAAAACTACTTTTGCACCATCATTCAACTGTGGATGAAAATTCAATTTTGCATATGCAACATATTTTCTTAAAAATGAAGTTGTCAGATGTTCAACACCATCTACTCCGACTCTAGTAACACTATCATCGTCAGATTTATCAGAAACAAAACCTCTTTCTAATTGTGTTTCGGCAACTCCTTTAGAACGAGTAGCTAGTATATGGCCCGCGATTCGCTCATCATTTTCTAATACAATTTCATCCCTTAAAAGCCATATGACATCGAATCTTGATGCTAATGGGGCAGGTAGTCCTGTTTCTTCAAAGGAATACATTACTGATGCGTTAGGATGTCTATCACTAAACCGACCACCCGTAGGGTTAGCAGCGGCTAATACGGCGCATCGTGTTGGAAGTCTGGCAGTTAATCCTCCTTTTGCTATATGGATACTTTGTTGTTCCATTGCCTCATGCATAGATCCTTGATCAGAGGCTGAGATCTTATCAAATTCGTCAATAGCTGCCAACCCTTGATCTGATAAGGGCAATATTCCTGCTTCAAGTGCAAATCTTCCATCTCCAAATGCATCTTTTATTGCTGCAGCAGTAAGACCTGCTGCTGAAACTCCTCCTCCTGATGCATATTTTCCCCTAGGAGAAAGATTAGACATATATCGTAATAATTGTGATTTTGCAACCCCAGGATCCCCCATCAAAAGAATGTGTATATCGCCTCTTGTCCTTGTTCCGTCTTCATTGATTCTAGAAACTCCTCCGAATAATTGCAATGCAAGGGTTCGTTTAACATATGCTAGTTTCTCATTTGCAGCAAAAATAGACGGTGCGATTGATTTATACAAATAATTCAATAAATCCTTTTTCTGAGATATTTCAATTATTTTTTCTTTATCTTCATCTTCGATGATAATTTCAGTGAAAGGAGTGGATTCTTGTTCTGCACTAACTAAATCATAGTATATTTCAAACATTGGAGTTTTTTTGTTTCTCTTATATTCTGGCCTAACTTGTGGTATTACATTTGCAGATACTCTATCTCCGGGAGTTAAAGTCAACACAAGGTCCCTTTCTAAAAATAGTATTCCTCTTGTTGGTTGAGACCCGCCTGGAACGTTTTCAGGTAGTTCTGATACCTCAATTAATTGATTATTTACCATTCTAGATGCTTGCATCATTAACATAAATGTAGTTTCTCCTTTACGTACAAAAGAGCCACATCCGCCTTTAACTTCTGGACATCTTAATGGCTCTTTCAATTCTCTCTCATCTTTTTGTTCAACATCTAGTTCAAAACCACATGTTTCACATTTAAATGTGGCCATATATAATCGAGGTTTGATGTCTGAAACCTTGTTTACTACTACATCTATACTACAAAATTTACCAATAGATTCGCTGCCTATTTCTCTTAATGGGATACAAGCATCACCGGGTAGTTCTCCGATACGAATCAAGCAATCAATAGACGATCCGCCTCTTTCCATACAAATATCATTAAGTACTTTTGAACCTGTATCAAGAATGGTACGAGGATTTTCTAATACCCAATCCGCAAATTCAGAATCAAAAGATTGTAATTCATGAAATGATGTGTTTAAAACAGGAGTTGAGGATTGTTTTGATAGGATTAAAAGGATTTCATCTTCTTTAGCAGCAGTGAGAAAAGTTTTCCATCGTGCACTTGAATCTTGCAATTGCATTGTCATGATTTCACTCCCCGGCTTTGTCGAAGAATGGGCGGGGTACATAATCAAATTGGACGTGTTCTCAACCCCTTCATTTCCACTGGAAAATAAAAACGGCATAGTAAAGTAAAGTTAGGTAATAAAATTGTTCTAGTGCAGATAAAATTAAAATTTGCCAGCAATATTACAAGAATACAACGAGACCTTCAAAGGAGGGAGGGTAATCCCGAATTATGGAACACATTGTATCAGATAGAGACGTTTTTGTCAGACTAGATCCCGGAGAAGAAATTCATCAGTCATTACAAAGTCTTGCTAAAGAAGGCATAATTAGTGCAGCAATAACAAGTGGAATAGGAAGAATAGAAGATGTAGAAGTTGGTTTTTTAGACTCAGATGGAGTATATCGTAAAACTACGTACACTGGTCCCGTTGAATTATTATCTACTCAAGGAAATCTTTGCCCAGGTCCAGATGGTGCATTTACTCACATTCACATAGTAATGGTTGATGATAATCATACAGTACTTGGAGGTCATTTATTTAAAGCAATAGTCACAATAACTGCAGAAATTCATCTAAGAATTCTTGATGATGAAATTAGACCTAATATGATGTGTAGAGTCGCTGGAGATGGCGATTTTGTCAAATTAGAATTAAGGAGAGAATAGTTTGCCCAAACATGCATTCGGATCTTTAAAGGGTGAAATAAAAATAATAACAATAGAATCTGATGCTCTTCAAGGGAATATGTTAGGAGATCCAACTAGTAGACAAGTGGCCGTCTATTTACCAGAAAATTGGAATAAAAATGATAAAGATTATCCTTTATTTGTAGATTTAGTAGGATTTACGGGAAGTGGTCTTGCCCATATTAATTGGAAACCTTTTGCAGAATCAGTACCTCAAAGAGTTGAAAGACTAATTTCTGAAGATAAAATGGGAGAAGTCATCATAGCACTTCCAGATTGTTTTACAACCTTAGGTGGTAATCAATATATCAATAGTATTGCAGTGGGAAATTGGGCTGATTTTTTGATTGAAGAAATGATTCCCGAAATAGAAAGACAATTTCCTGTAAAAAAAGGTAAAAATAATCGAGGAGTATTTGGAAAATCTAGTGGAGGGTACGGTGCAATCGTACATGGAATGTTATATGGAAACCACTGGGGTGCTTTGGCTTGTCATTCTGGAGATATGGGGTTCGATTCATTATTTTTGGGCGATTTCCCTAAATCTGTAACTCATCTAGAAAAGCATGGAGGAATTCAAAATTTTCTCGATCATATAAAGAATGTCAAGAAAATGAGTGGTGAGGATTTTCATGTCTTAATGATGACTGCAATGGGGGCTTTTTATGATCCGGATCCTAATGCTCCAATGGGAATTAGGCTACCAGTTGACTTGAGAACTTGTGTCCTTGATGAAGAGAGATGGAGTGCGTGGTTGAAACATGATCCTGTTTTTATGATAGATCGGATGGATGTTCAAGAGAGTTTGAAAAGTTTGAAGGGGATATTTATTGACTGCGGATTTAGAGATCAATATAATCTTCATTTTGGTGCAAGACAATTATCAGATAAACTCAATAAATTGGGAATTTCCCACATTCATGAAGAATTCGATGATAACCACTCATCAATAGATTATAGAATGGATATTTCATTTCCATTTATGTATAATGCATTGACAAAGTGAAATTCTTACTCAGATTTATTTCCAAGGAAATATTCACCAATTTCTGGGTCATTTAGGATACTTTGAGCGTCTCCTGTGTGAACTACTTTACCGCCAGCAAAGATATAACCTCTATCTGAACGAGCAAGTGAAAGTCGTGCATTTTGCTCGACAATTAACACTGTAATCCCCTCATGTCTAAGAGAATCAATCCTTTCTATTATTTGTTGTTGATATAATGGACTCAGGGCAGCAGTTGGCTCATCGAGTAAAAGGAATTTTGGGTTAGAAATAAGCGCCCTAGATATTGCTAACATTTGACGCTCTCCTCCAGAGAGGGATGCCGCTAAATCGTGGACTCTTTCTCTTAAATCTGGAAACATATTTAATGCACGTTCTATTCTTTCATTCAGGATTTTGGTAGATAAATTATTTCCACCCATCTGTAAATTCTCATATATCGTTAAAGAAGGAAATACATTATCCACTTGTGGGACATATGCAATTCCCCTATTTACTAATTGGTCTGTCCTCCATCCAGATACATCATCCCCATTATGTTCTACATTTCCTGAATAATGTGTAGCAATTCCAAATATGATTTTGATAAATGTTGATTTTCCACATCCATTAGGCCCTATAATAGTTACAAATTCTCCTTCATCGACATGTACGTTTATGTCGTAAAGAATTTGTACACTACCATATCCTCCATTGAGTCCTTTCACATCTAACAATCTAGTCATATTATTCTTCCTCTCCTGCAGCGCCGAGATATGCTGCAATAACTGCTTTATTTGATTTGACTTCATCAGGAGTTCCGATCATCAATACCTCTCCTTCATTCATTACTATTATCCTATCAACGCCTTGACGTAAAATAAAATCCATATTATGTTCGATTATTAATACCGAAATACCAGTTTCGTTAACTGTCTTTCTAAGGTTATTGAATATCTTCATGGCTAATGGCCCTGCTACTCCTGCTACTGGCTCATCAAGCAATAATAAGTTTGGTGAGCCCATTCTTGAACGTCCAATATCTACTAATTTTGATTGGCCACCTGAAAGTTCGCTTGCTAAATTATGCGCCATATGAGGGACCTCAAGCTCATCTAATATCTCATATGCTTGATTTAATCTTTCTTGCTCTTCTTTGCTTTTATTTGGCATCAATAAGGATTTTAATATATTTGGAGAGAATTGTTTACGAGGTGGGACTAATAGATTTTCAAGTACGGTCATCTTACGCCACAACCTAGTATGTTGGAAAGTCCTAGTCATGCCTAATCCATGTATTTGATCTGGTCTCATTTTTGAGACATCGGTGCCATAAATTTCTACTTTTCCAGAGGTCTGGTTCAGAAGACCACTAATACAATTAAAGGTTGTAGATTTACCACATCCATTGGGACCTATTAAACCTATAAATTCACCTTTTTTAATTTCAAAGGATACATCTTTAACAGCAATCAGTCCTCCGAATTCTTTACGAAGATTTGTTACTTTCAAAATAGTATTATCTTGAGATTCTGAATTCATTGAATGTCCTCCCTAGATTCTCTATCCGGCCTAAATGGAACTTCAGGAAGTAATCCTTTTGGATTTAATTTCAACGATAGTAACATTACTAATCCAATTAACAATAACTTCACATATGCCATATTTGCTTGAATAATGCCTGTGCTGAATGACTCATCAATGGATCTCTGCCCAAATAATACAAATGTCATAATAAAAATAAATGCACCAGAAAGACCTATTTCAGTAATATTCCTACTACGGATTATGAAGCCTATCAGAGTTATTATCAAGAATATTTGAGCTGCATCCCATTGATTTACTACTAGCCATTCGAATAATCTATCTATTCTATCTGCGGTAGCGTGTAGAGGTAAATCTGGCGAGCCTTGGCCCGCAACTAAAACATTGAATACGGATTCCATTAAAGCATACATTAGTGCACCAATTATCATTCCCTTATTATTTGCAGCACCTCCAATTATGAATGCTGCCCAGACCAAGAATGTCGATCTAGCAGGAGACATGAATGATGGTTCAAAACCGGTTAGTTTCCATGCCCAGAGCGCACCTGCCAATCCTGCAATCGCAGCCCCCAATGCAAGGCTTGCGGCCTTGTGAGTGAGTACATCATGACCATGATGTTGTGCAACATCCTCATCTTCTCTTATTGATTTCAAAATTCTACCCCAAGGTGATGATAAGATAGTTTCAAGCAAACGCCATACCAATATAACAGAAATAATACTCATTATTGCTAATAAAAATGAATATGGAGCGGGTTCTCCAAGATTTAGTATTTCCCCTATTTTATCAGCTGGCCCCAAAAGAGTAGTGTCGTTTCTACAGGCATCTGCACTAATATAATTAGAAGTTGGCCCAATATCAACTCCCCGGCCACAAAACCATAATTGTTTAAGTGGCAAAGGATAATGATTTATGCCTATTGCAGATCCAACAGTTCCAACTCTTAGTAATGGTTCTCCAGCTAATAATACACGTAGTATTTCCCCTAGAGAAATGGTTACAATAGCGAAGTAATCCATTCTCAATCGAGCAGTGGGGTATGCTAATGCCCAGCCGCAAGCAGCAGCAAGTAACATCCCCATAATTGTAGCAGGTAATATGCCCCATCCGTAGCCATGTACGTCAGTTGGTGCTGTTAGAATTCCCACACTTATTGCGCCAACAGCAACAAAGAAAATAACTCCAAAATTAGTCATTCCAGTTATTCCAGTATGAAGGTTAAGTGAAAAGGCCATTAAAATAAATATTGAAGCAACAATTATTGAGTTAGATACTTGGCCGATTTTAAGATAATTCCATGAGAAATTAGGATTATCTGCAATAGGTAACCAATATAAAAATGACAATAATATAATCATTAAGATTGCGAATGCCATCCAAGACCCTTTTGGACTTTCTCTGCCATACATCGGTGTTATGGATTTAGGAATATAATCTTTGATTGGAGGTATTTTTTCAGAAGATATGAAAGATTTTATTTTTACTGTAAGATTCTTAAGAATTGTTTCATGCTGACGATTTAATTCCCCCCAACGTAATTTAACATTAGTAAACGTGAATTTTATTTGCTTAAGAGATTGAGCAATAGATGATTTATTATCTTCTGAATTGTTACCAAATATTGATTTGAGAATATTTGAAAAGGAATGATTTTTTAATGATATAAAATTTGATAATTTACCATCTAAATATAAATTAATACCCTGATATATGGCTATAATCGACATAATTATTGGAATTAATGGCCAAATTAAGGAATCTATATTCATAATAGTATCTACAAACAATAACTCTGTTTGCATTAGTTCAAACCAGGATAAATCAATATCAGATACATTGTCAACAAAGTAGGGAGAATCTGAGGCCTGAAGTATGCCATCGGTACCGGTGATAAGATCTAAATTTGTTTCTGTATTTGGGTCGTTTAAACATGCATCAGAGCATGAACCATTTGCGAACGATTGTTTACCAATAAAACCTGCAATTTTATGATAAATGAACGCACCTAAGGTTATAGATGATACAATTTGAGTTTTATCAGACCTATTGTTGTACCAATGATGGATACCAAAAATACCTGTTAATGGAAATAGGGCCAATAATGTATAGATTATTTTGGAAGGTTTTGTATTTTTTTCTCTTCTTGCCCTCAATCTATCTATTTTCCACTTCTCATAAGCATCTCCAATACCTTCTGGAAGTATCATTAGTACTGCAACCAAGAAAATAAATGGCATTACTCCATCTAATGCAGTGTAATTTGAGCGCCCCAATGGCAGTCCAATACCAATCAAAATTGGTGATGAAAGTGCACGTACAAATCCTACAATTAAAGAAGCTATAATTGCACCTGATAGTGAACCTATTGTACCTAGAACAATTACTGCAAAAGAAGGAAGTAGGAGAGTAAATGCTGTTTCTGGATTGAATCTTAGAGTAATTGCGAATATCGCCCCACCTAATCCAGAGATTCCAGCCGATAGGAATGCGCTTGTTAATTGAATTCTTTCTACATTTATTCCACTACTAGCTGCTAATTCAGGGTTATCAGCTACAGCCCTCATGCGCCTACCCAATCTTGATTTATTCAAGAATAAAAATAGTAATATAACACTAGCAAATATTACCAGAGGTACTATTCCTTTGAAATACGCATAATTTGTTGTTGCACCTGTTATACAATCAGTATTTTTATTGTATATTTCTAATAAAGGCCTTGATATTTCACTTATTATTCGTGTTAATATTGGTTCTCCGGTAGTAGGATCTAAACCAGTCTCTTCACAGGTAAAATGAGTATATGTTTTACCATCAGTTAAGTTACGTTCTCCAAGATTGAAACGAAATTTAGTGGTAGGTAATTTCCACCTTAAAGTAGATACTCTCCAATCTGCATCGGGTTCAAACATATTTCTAGATGCACCAAAGCGAAGATATGTTAGGGCCCTTAAAATTAATGCTACACCTAATGAGGCAATCATCATCACTTGTGGTGAAGCTTTTTCTTTTCGAAAACCTCGATAAACTACACGATCAATAATTATGCCCGCAATTCCTGTTAATACGAATGCCCCTATCATTGTCCATAAGAGTAATGAATAGACTAATACTCCGTCTTTTGGGGCATCATATAATGGATAATAAAAGTCGCTCCAAACCATAATCATTGCTAGATACATGCCAATCATAAAGAATTCAGATTGTGCAAAATTTCCATATCTTTGGACTTTGTAAGTTAAAGTTAACCCAGTTGCGATTGCTAGGTAAGTAGAAGCCCATGTCAGAGTTCCTGTACTAATAGAAATTAAGTCTAAAGTGACTGTTGCCCTGGTGTCGAGCCCTTTTAGTAAAGAATCGAGTGTGATTCCAATCACAAACAACATAAATAAAGGTGAAGTGAATATTAATATATTTCTTAAAATATTTGGCTCCAAATCATCAAAAAATATTTTTATTACTAGAAAACCTGCTGACAGTGATTCTAATAATTGCATTAACCACACAAAATCATTTGGTAATTTATTTGCAAGTAATTTGTCAATTATATTAAGAAATCCCCACTGAAATATTAGTCCAAGAACAATTGCATCAAAAAATATTATTAAAGCAATTAATAGCCTTTTTGATCCACGAGGTGAAATGAGATTATTTTTAGAAGACTCAAACTTTGAAAGAATAGAGTCAAGGGGTGCATCCATTATTTGTGACACCAATATATTACTTTGAAAAAGATTAGGGCAGTATGGCGGAAAAACCGCCATACTGCTTTACGTATACAGAATATTTAAGAAAATATTTCTTAATTAAGCTGTAACATCTACTAGACCATTTGCTGGGTCCCATGTACGTGTGCAATCAAATGAAACTGCATCTGCAGATTCAGTGAAAACACCTACACAATATCCTGCTCCTGGTACATCTCCGTTTGCTAGGAAAGTAATATCTCCACTAGCACCTTCGACGCCTTGTCCTGTAGCCATAATAACTTGGCTTAGAGATGCACCTGGTGATGCCATCTGTGCGAATGCCGATAAAGCCATTACTACAACTGAATCAAATGCTTCAGCAGTATAGATACCACCAGCACATGCTTCATTTGCACCACATAGACTTGCGAATACATATCCAACTGTACCCATAGTTCCTGATGATGGTTTAGTTGCGATAATTCCATTAACAGTGGATGTTGCATCTGCTGCTAGTCCTTCTTCAGCAACTCCATCTCCACCATAAATTTGACCAGTGAATCCTTGGAGAGCCATCTCATCAACTATCATTGCACCATCGGCAGCATATGATACTAATACAACTGAAGTACATCCGTTTTCCATAACAGCTGCTACAGCTGACTGGAAATCAGTAGCAGTCTCTTCATATCCGATTTGTGTACATAGTGTGTTACCAGATGCTGTATAAGCAGCAGCAAAAGAATCAGCTAATCCGGAACCATAGCTGTTAGTCATGTGGACTAGAGCTACTGTTTCATCTGCTGGCATGTCAGCTGCAACTACTGCATTGAGAGCTTGGCCTTGTAGGGCATCGCTTGGCACAACACGGAAGAAATCAGGGTAAGCAGTCGCATCAGTTAATGCTGGGCTCGTGCTTGCATAGGAGATCATTGGGATTCCTACTGCAGATAATACTGCATTAGCACCCATTGTTGCACCGGAGCATGCTGCTCCAACTACACCAACTACACCTGCATCAATTAATGATTGAGCTGCAGTACCGCCTGCTGTTCCATCACAACCGGAATCAGCGTAAACTAGTTCGAATTGAACCATACTGTTCCATCCGATAGTATTTGCAATTTGAAGAGCAATTTGAGATGCTGCTACGAAACCATCTGCATACACTGCGATAGCTCCAGTTGCATCATTCAAGAAACCAATCTTAACGGTTTGTCCCATGAATGATGCTGCTTCGAGGCCACCAGTTGCAGTCCATACCATTTGACAATTGAAGTAATCGCCGTATGTTGGTACGTGAGCGAACATACACACATCGTAACCTGCACCAGCAACATCACCATTTTCTAAGAATTGATGAGATCCACTTGCACCGGCATATGGACTTGAAGCAGTTGCAACCATAGGAATATGCATACCCATATTTGCACCATCTTCCATCAAAGCAGCTGCTCCAATCATCATAACTGAATCATATACTTCAGATTGGTATATACCAGCTGAACATACTGTATCTGCTGCACAATCTGCAGAGAAAGTACCTGCGCCAACTGCTGCTTTTGGCTTAGTTGCCATAACACCGTTAGCTACTGCAGATTCTGTATAATCGTTTAATGCTGCTTCACCAGCGATACCATCAGCACCAAATATAGGAAGAGTTGCCCCCATAACTGCCATAGTTTCGATAATCATTGCACCATCTGTAGAATAAGATGCTAGAACTACTGAATCGCATCCAGCGTCAACAACTGCTAGAACTGCTCCTGAGAAATCAGAAGTTGCAGTTTCATCATATCCTATCTTTGTACATAGATTTTCTGTACCCCAATTTGATTCAAATGAATCGGCTAGACCTGCACCATAGGAGTTAGTCATATGGATTAAAGCAGGATTTGTAACTCCTGTTGAAGCAACCATAGCGTTCATTGCTTGGCCTTGGATTGCATCACTAGGAACTACACGATAGAAATGAGGGTATGCAGTTGAGTCAGTTAATGATGGGCTTGTACTTGCATAGGAGATCATTGGAACTCCGGCTGCAGAAAGTACTGCATTTGCTGCCATTGAAGCACCAGAACATGCTGCTCCGGCTACTGCAACTACGCCAGCATCAATTAATGTTTGAGCTGCTGCTGCTGCTACTGTACCATCGCATCCTGAATCTGCTGTAACAATTTCAAAAGTATATCCGTCATTATTTGTATTCAAGTCACTAGCTGCTGCTGCTGCTGCATATGTAAATGCAGGAGCGAATTGTGATATTCCTCCTGTGATAGGATTCAAGAAACCAATTTTGACTATAGTATCTTCAATACAACTTCCGTCGTCTAGGTTAGCAGTTGCATCATAGTTTGAAGCATCCATGTCAGTACATCCTAGAACAGTTGTATCTGCTACATTAGCATAGTGTTCAGCTATTTCGTCAACGATTGCATGACCCATGTCTACACTGAAACCAACAGCATTCCCATTAGAGTCTATACTCTCAAAAGGAGGGTATGTCGTATCTGAGCAGAATTTTAATGATCCAGATTCTAAAATCATAGTTAGTGTGCTTCCTTCAGTAGGAGTTGGATAAGCAGTTGCTGTTGAAGCAGTTGAAGTATCCACTAATGTATTTGGATCGCCTGGGAACCAAGCAGCAAAGATAGCAGCCTCTTCACCATTTGCAACTATAGCAGTAATGGCAACGTTAAGAGCATCTTCCAATTCATTATCAGCCTCGTCACGAACTGCTATACCAAAATTCTCAGGTGAGAAAGTAGTTAACAATGTTCCTTGAAGAGCTACAACAGGTGCATCACCAATAGCATAGTGCGCTGTTCCATCTGCAACAGCAGCCATAACTGATGGCCAGTCTGCATATGCTTGAATTGTAGCTGCTGCTAGATTATCAGCTGCATAAAGGTCAGAAGTTGTTCCTGATTGTACTGCTACAGTAGTACCAGCCATATTCAACTCGGA
Source organism: Euryarchaeota archaeon UBA557 (assembly GCA_002503285.1). GTDB lineage: Archaea > Thermoplasmatota > Poseidoniia > Poseidoniales > Thalassarchaeaceae > MGIIb-O3. Next base: position 56,961 of record DARI01000009.1, on the reverse strand, counting down.
AACATCAGTGATAGCAGCAGATCCGCTAGCTCCAATGACTCCCTGGGCACTTGTGTAGTAAGCACGTGTGAAATCGACAACTTCTTCTCTTGCGTCAGTTATTGTCATAGACGAAAGAATTGCATCACACATTCCAGTCGCGGCGTTCAAATTGGGAATTATTGGGTCCCAATCAGATGTTACAAATTCAGCATTAACGTCGCTAGCGACCATTAATGTCCAATCTTCAACATCTTCTTCATCATCTCCACCGAGACATCCTGCAAACGCTGCTGCAAGCATACTCAATGTCATCATCATTGCAATTATTTTATTATTATTCATTGTGTTAAACACACTCCGTGGCCGGCCGAGAATGTGTAACATATATAGACTCTATCATCTAAATATTTTATATACTATAGTAAATTAAGTTAGCAATAGCATATAAAAACTAACTTTTTTACAAATGATATCTAAATCCGAGAATATGATATGATGTCAGTCACTCGCCGGGGCGTGGATTCGTCTAAGCCTATGGATTATGCATCGAGCGGAGTAGACATAGATGCAGAAGGACTGGCCGTTTCTAGTTTAATTTCAGCACTAAGTTCATCCACGAGAAAAAGTGGACAAAAGGGTGCTCCAGTAGATTTACCAGGTGGATTTGGAGGGATTATAGAATTTGGAGATTCGAGACTTGCGCTAGCAACTGATGGAGTTGGCTCTAAACTCCAAATAGCTAATGAAATTAGAAGATGGGAGGGAGTAGGCATAGATTGTGTAGCTATGAATGTCAATGATTTGCTGTGTGTAGGGGCAGAACCGCTTGCATTTGTTGACTACATAGCCGTTCCAAAAACTGATCCAGGAGTTCATGCAATTCTAGGTGCCTCATTATCAGAAGCTTGTAGAAGATCAAGAATAACTCTTGCAGGAGGAGAAACTGCAACATTACCTGGGATTGTAAATGAATTAGATATGTCTGGGACGGCACTAGGATGGTTTCCCAAAGGCGCAGCAATAACTGGTGAAAATCTGAAAGTTGATGATGTTTTAATTGGTTTACCAAGTAGTGGCATTCATTCTAACGGATACACCTTAGTAAGAGCAGTGTTGGAAAGATCTGGTTTACAACTTAATGATGTTACTCCATTTGATGCTTCACATAAAGGTAGAGAAATTGAAAGATTTCCTAATTCAACAGGTGATTTATGCATTGGAGAAGTATTACTTAATCCCACTAGAATTTATGTAGATCCGATAATTGATTTAATATTATCATGTAGGGGCGAAGACGGCCCATGTAGTTCATCTAACTTGAAAGCATTGGCACATATCACAGGAGGTGGTTTGTCTAATTTACTAAGATTACATGACTCATTAGGCTGGAATATCACTCAGCCCATGCCTATTCCTCCAGAATTCAAGTGGATATCAGAAGTTGGATCAATTAGTAATAAAGAAATGCATAGAACATTTAATATGGGCCTTGGAATGGTACTTGCTGTATCTCCTAATTATGCTCAAGAAGTTCTAAATTGGTTAAATAATAGGTTATCTGGATGTAAAATTATAGGTATCGTAAATGATAATGGTCACAGAGTCACGCATATTGATCCTAAAGTTATTTTCGAGCACTATTGAATAATGCTAATCGTCAGAACCTTTTGTGAGTAGTAGTTCCGAGAGGCATGGTTGTGCATACCTCCGAGACACTGGATACGTTTGTACACAGAGAAGGTAAAACTCTAATGAAGTTAGATGTTAAACCGAATGAAACTAGAGTTGGGCCAGCAATTAAAGGTGAATCATTAGTTTTCTACAATCCAGCAATGAACAGAAGTAGAACTAGAAGTGTATTGTTAATGCAATATGCAATTGAAAATAATTTGTTAGGAAATGGCGAAATATATGCTTTAGATGGTCTTTCTGCTACAGGATTAAGAGCAAGAAGGTGGTTAAATGAATTACCACCAGAGTCATCCAAAAGAATAAATGCGACTATTATCGATATGGATCCGGAAGCACTAAAATTAGCTCTGAGGAATCATGAAGAGTTTCCTCCTAACAATAAAGGTGGAAAATTAAAAACCATAAGAGGAGATTTACGAGCGTCGATATTAGAACAAGGTTGGCATTGGGTAGATATAGATCCATATGGATCTCCAGTACCTTTCATAGATACAGCAATACAATCAATAGCTCGTAGAGGAGTTTTAGAAGTAAGTGCAACTGATACCGCCGCACTAACAGGATCGTCAAAAAATGCCCTATTAAGACGTTATGGAGCCAGAGTAAGAAATGATGGTTTGGCTCATGATTCTGCTCTTAGAGTTTTATTGGCCAATGTTGCCAGGAGCGCTGCGAGGCATGAAAGATCGATTGAACCATTGATGTCAGTTTGGGATTCACATCATCTAAGAGTTTCTGTAAGAGTAATTAGGAGTATTGAAAATGCAAATAGAGTTGAGGAGTCAATTGGATGGAGAATTTATTCACCCACAATTGAGGAAGTTAAAGCCTCTATAAAGATTGGACTTCAACCAGATACCTCACTAGAAATCTTACCAATGGATTGTTTTCTGCCCCTTTCTCATCCGATTGAAAGAAATGATAAAAGAATATCAGGGCCCTTATGGATTGGAAAAATGGGGAAAAAGGATGTTTTAGCTTTTATGACAGAAGAACGGGCTATTGAAATGTGTGCACCAATCGATTGTAAAGATGATTATCTTGGATGGTCGGAGAAAGATTTTGAATATGAAAGAAGAAGAATTGTAAAAAGTGTTAAAAATTTATCCGATGAAGCTAATGGAATAGAAACTCCACATCATATTCTAGTCGATTACTTATCCAGTTGGTTGGAAATTGGATCACCTCCTAGTCCTAAAAAACTAGTAGATTTATTGAGAAATAATGGTTATGCGGCAGGTCTGGCCAATTATGGGAAAAAACCATCGATAAGAACAGATGCCCCTTGGGATGTGATTATAAAATTAGCTTTAGAGGTTCATCCGCCTATATAGGACATTTCAATTCTAGGTAATGCAGAATTTCCAGTTGATCTTTGTTCACTGTATCTATCATCTCTTCTTGCCCAGATGGCCTTGATTGCATTTGTCAAAGTTGTTATATTTTCAGAGTTATGAATTATGGCCCTTAAATCATGGCCACCAGATGCAAATAAACAAGTATGCAAATATCCATTCGCTGAAAGCCTAGCACGAACACAATCACCACAGAATGGATTAGAAACTGAAGAAATAACTCCAATTTCTCCTGAATTATCAGAATGCATCCATCGTTTTGCTACATCGCTTGAAGAAATTGAGTTTATTGGGATTAAGTCAAAATCTTTTTGAAGATATTTCAATAAATCTTTTGATGGAATAACTTGTCCAAGCATCCAATCATTTGTACATCCTACATCCATATATTCAATGAATCGGACTATGACATCAGTACCTTGAAAGTGCGATACTAATTTTTTGACTTCTGCTTCATTGACTCCTTTTTGAACTACACAATTTACCTTAACCGGAGTTAATCCAAACTCAATTGCTGCATCTATTCCATCAAGAATTGTTTCAATAGATGTTTGACTGTCTGTCATTTTAGTATGTATTTCCTGGCTCAATGCATCTAAACTTATTGTGACTCTATTTAGTCCCGCTGCAGCTAGGTCTTTGGCATGCTTACGTAATAAAGAACCATTAGTAGTTAATGCAATATCTAAATTTAACTTAGAGAGTTTTTTTATTAATTCATGAAGTTTTGGCCTTAGTAACGGCTCTCCTCCAGTTATTCTTACCTTCTCTAATCCTAATTCTTTGCAAGATATGACAACTTTTTCTATTTCTTCAAAAGAAAGAAAAGCCCTTCGGGGCATAAATGCATGGTTAGAGCCAAATTTTTCCCTAGGCATACAATATCTACATCTGAAATTACATCTATCAGTTACAGATATTCGTAAATCTTTCAATTGCCTGCCATGTTTGTCGACCAGCATATCGATACGTGTAGGCAAGAGATGATGAGTATTATGTTAAGAATTATAAAAATTATATAAATTAATATATTTATTGTATTAAATATAAAAGGTAAAATCAGAATCATCATAGCACCGTGCATGGACCACGCAACTCGAAAAAGAAGTTTTGCAAAAACAATGACTTGGAGAATTTTGGCCACTACTGATACAGTAATTATTGCAAGATTGATTACCGGAAGTTGGGGGGCAGGAATTGCAATAGGAGGAATTGAAATAGTTACTAAAGTCTTTTTATATTATTTACATGAAAGAGGATGGGCTAATCTAGAATGGGGAATTGTCAGAGAAAGTTTTGTATCGTCGTGAAAACAAATATTGAACAGGTTGAATAGAGGTTGCGTGATAGGGTAAGGTGAGAGATATGCTGTCGATTAGTTCAAAGGCACGTGAAATGCTTGATCAATTTGCAACAAATTCAGATGATTCTGAACAATTAGTTCTAAGGATAGAAATTATTGGAAGAGGCCCTAAAGGATTTCAATACGATTTGCAGTTAGTAAATTCGGAAGAAGGAAAAGATGACGATATTTCTCTTAAAATAGATGGTATGGACGTATTAGTTGCCGCAAAAAGTAAAATATATCTCGAAGGGACTACCATAGATTACAAAGAAACCTTGATGGGAGGGGGATTTAGTTTTGATAACCCCAATCCATTATGGGTGGATGATTTATCGAAAGCAGTTGCTGAAATAATATCTGAAGAGGTTAATCCTGCAGTTGCATCACATGGCGGTCATGTAAACTTAATTGGAGTAGATGAAGGTAAAGCAATAATTTCTTTTGGAGGAGGATGCCAAGGGTGCGGAATGGTTGATGTTACATTAAAGCAAGGCGTAGAAGTTATGATTAAAGATAAAGTTCCTGGAATTATTGAAGTTGTTGATATTACTGATCACACTGCTGGTACAAATCCATTCTATTGATTAGTACATTGATACATCATCTTCATCTGAATCAGGTGCTGGTAATGCTATAGAATTAGCCCTAGTAAATGCTTCACGAACTTTTTCCTCAATATTACGAGCATCTTCAAGTAGACTATTTACGGGAATTTCCATATCCAATAATTCACTTACTCCCTCTACTGCAACTAGGGCCGCTCTCGCATCTGGATACATAGGATTACATTCTGAAAGTAATGCTGTAATATCCAATCCCTGTCGTTCTCCTTCTGCAATGAGATAGCCTGCTATTCCAGAAACTATACCTTGTTGTATTCTTTTGATGTTCGAGTTATCTAAATTGTTTCTACCTGACATAGTTGAAGATACTCCCCAAAGGTCACTTTCTTCTTTTATTCCTAAATCATTACTAACAACACCATCTATAACAATCAATTTTTCGAATCCTCCTTTTGTAAACCACTCTAAAACTGTTTGACCAAAGTAGACATCATTCTCATTTGGAAATTGTATTTCAGAAGTAAATACTCCAATTTTTTCTCCTTGATAAACTCTAACTGGATGTTTAGGTACCGAGTCATGAATTAATGCAATTGCCGGAAATTTTGGATGCATAACTGTCCCCATGGGTTGTAAATTAAATGATTTTATCAAATGAGAAGTTGCTATTACGCCAACTGATCCAACCGTTGAGAATCCACATATTGCTACGCCACCTAATTTTGAAGGATCTGCTCCTTGATGTAAAATTAGTGGATAACCTGAGCTTGTGCTGTCATCCATGTGTAGCGCTCAGGGCCTACTAATTTTAATTTCACGGGTAAGTTGTATATTTCAAAAATAAAAAATTTTAATAAAACATTTATGTATTAATATCTAATGGTATCAATAAGAAGGTTAAATAAATCTTATTTGTAAATCCGAAAAAGAGTAGAGAAAATGGACAAAGAAAAAAAAAATTGGTCTTTTAGTTCCCACATAGGAAAAGACTTGCGGGGCATTGACCTATCAGGTGCAGATTTAAGAAGAGCAGTTTTTGATAGTTCCGATCTCGAAGGTGCTAATTTATCAGGTGCTGATATGAGAAGGGCGTCATTTAAACAAGCAAATCTAATGAAAGCATCCTTTGATAATGCAGATATGCGAGATGCAATTTTTTTAAAGGCTAAAATGAATCTATCAAATTTTCAAGGTACGAAATTGGATAGAGCTGATTTAAGGGGCATTAGAGGTAGATATGCGATTTGGCGTAAAGCAAATTGGTGGGATGCAAAAATGAATGATGATTTACGTGAAGCTTTATCGAAAAAATGGCCAAGAGATAAAAATAGTAAATAATCAAATCATTATTTTCTCTAATCCTTCTCTTATCCAATCGGGTACATTGGTTTTTTCAGTTATTGAATTCATGTTTGTACAAACAGTAGTTTGGATTGCTGACCAACATATCTTTCCATCTTGATTTGAAAGTTCATAGGACCATGTGATTGATGAATTACCAATATTAGATACATTTATTTTACAAAATACGGTATCGCCATACTTCAATGGATGTAAGAAGGATGCTTCACTATGCACTAAAGGGAATCCGATTTTATGTTTTTGTAAAACTTCGTTATAGTGTAAATTACAAGTATAATGCCATGATTCTTCAAAAAATCGATGTGCTAAATCCCAAAACTTTGGATAATAAGCTATGCCAGCGAGATCTACCATTGGGAAGTCAATTCTTCGAGATGATGTGAAAGTCATGATTAAGCGTATCATATTGTGTGTTTGAAATCTATGGATAAAATGGCCAGCCCATCATAATTTGACTATAGATTAACAAATACGAGATATAATGTGACAAGATGCTATATAATTAATAGATATTGCCAGAATAAAACTGATACTCATACATAAAGTTAGTAATTCTAATATAAAATTTTGATCAAGAATAAATTAGTCTACCTTCCATGCCACCGGCAACTTCAATCACTTGCCCTGTAACATGTCCAGATATCTTGTCAGATGAAAGAGACACTATGATATTTGCAACATCATCAGGAGTTGCTAATTTCTTAAGGGCCATAGTAGCAGTAGCAATATCAATTGTATTTTTATCAATACCTTGCTCTAATTTTTTAGGAGTTAAGGTCCAACCTGGGGCGACGGCATTAACTCTAATATTTCCAAATACCGCGACATCATTCTTTAATGACATTAGTAATCCAGATGTGAGTGCTCCTTTTGCTGCTGCGTAATCAGAATGCCCAGATTCTCCATAAATTCCAGCCGTTGAACCAACAAATACTAAAGATCCGTGTCTTTTCTGTTTGGCATGCAAAAGAAATGCTCTAGCCGTATTAAACGCAATGTTAAGATTGGAAGTTATGGTGGAATTCCATCTTTCGGAACTTATTTGCCACAGTGGTTTAGGTTCACTAGGATAATACCCTGCATTAGCTATGCAAATGTCTAGTTTTCCATACTTTGAAATTATTTTATCTACCATTAACATAGTTGAATCTGAATCGCGGAGATCGGATTGTACAGCAAAGCCATCGATTTCTTTGGCTAGAGCAATTGCCTTTTCAGAGGATTCATAATAGTGAATTATTACTGTAGCTCCTTCTAAAGCAAATTTTTTACATATGGATTGGCCAATGCCCCCTGCTCCTCCCGTCACTAAAACTACACTATTCTTTAGCCCTGTTTCCATAGTATGTCCAATATGTCACCATACTTAGTATTCACTTTCAAAGTCTACTTTTAATTATGATAATCAGCATTATAAAAATATTTAATTCTAAAACTAACTTAGGGAGATACTGCATATTGTTTGAAATAGATAGGATTAAAATTATTAGTGATTGGAATCCATAACCAAGGAGGGATGATAGAGTTAGTTCCCATACTAATTTCTCTGAACCCTTGCCTGTAAGGATTGAAATAATTCTATCTTGCCAACTAAAAAATAATAAATATATTAAATGAAATATATCTACATTTCTTTGTTTCTCCCAAGGGTGAGCATTTGGACGCATCCTTTCATCAATTCTACTAGTAGTATCTCCTGAACCCAATAATCTCATCCTTACTGAAAAATGATTAAATAATGAATATTGAAATAAAATGGCTAATATTATTCCAATTGACAAACTAATATCCCAATCTAATGCTTCTCCAAATGCAATCATTACCAATACTAGTCCGATTGTATCTGCAACAGTATCCCAATACCGACCAACATGAGATGGTTTCTTACGTATTCTGGCTAATTCACCATCAATTGCATCAATAACGCCCTTAATGACCAATAAGAAACAAGCTAAAATGATATTATTCTCAATAATTAGCCATGCACATAAAATAGAAAGTAAGAGGTGAAAATTAGTTACCTGAATTACCGTGATGGGTGTATTTTCTATTTTTTTAGCAAAAAATCTAGCTATTGGCCTCCCCCAATCTGAGAGATCTTTGGCACTACTATCGCCATATTTTCCTCCTGCCATGAATACTTCCTAGTCCATGGTAAAGCCCATCACAAATAGGTATTGACTGAAAACAGTAAGAATATGATTCATAAGTAATCATTCTTTCTTGTAAGCATGAGGTCCGTTAATACTGATTTAGGTGTTGCAGCCTGCGTCGTAAATGAAAATAAAATATTACTCGTAAAAGAGTCTCGAGGAACTAGTGAAGGGCTTTGGGGCATGCCTAAAGGTGCTGTTGATCAGGGAGAAGCCCCTACAAAGGCAGTAATTAGAGAATTGAAAGAAGAATGTGGAATTGATGGAGATGTCGTTGGGCTGATAGCCATAAGAGAACGCATCAATAAAAATATTCCTGGAATATTTTTAGCATATTCTGTAGTGGTTCAGGATGAAAAGATTAAAATTGATCCAGATGAAATATCCGATTATGGGTGGTTTGAACAGTCAGATTTTGAGAATATTGATTGGATAAGTCAAGCAATGCGAGATATTGCAGAAAGTTCTTTAGAAGGTAATATTTTAAAATCAAAAGATTATTCTAATGAAAGAAAAGGGCACTATATTGTTTTTTCTTAATTTATTTTTAATTAATTGAATAATATTACTCTTCGCAATCATTAACAACTTCAATTTTAGTACTTTTTTGGAAAGTTGATAACATTAATGATATCATTAATATTGGTACTAATATAATTATTAAGCCGGTAATTTTAGAATTTGGTAAAATATTATAGATAGATAATGATGGCCCAATAATGTAACCGAATATAAACATTGAAATTATCAATAAAGTTATACTTATATCTTCACGTTTTAATCCTATTTTATTATCCTTAAAGGGGCCTAATTGATATATAATTGTAAGAATTAAGATTAAAAATAATATTAAAAATAATAATGGAATTGTGAAAATTCCCTCATCTTCAATAATTTCAGCGTTAGTTTCCAAATTTAGTATTATTTGAGTAATTAATGACATGATAATAATCATCAATAAGACAGCGATAGCAAAAAAATTCTGATTTAGTCGGTTATTCATGCATTATCCTCCATAATTGTTAATTCAACTCGTTTTCCCATCCCATCACGCACGCGTCTAACTAATCCTCTATTTTCCATACTTGAAAGTAACCTACTTGCCTTTGAATTTGTAAATGCACCCTGGCGTACTAATTCAGCCTGCCACATCTTATTTTCATTAGATTGTAAAATGTTAACTACAGTTTTTTCAGCTGAAGACAATATTGGTAGTTTTTTTGTACTAATATCATTAGTTAATTCTTTATTTAATTTCTCATTATTATTCAATAACCAGGTAATTGAAATTCCAATAAGAATTCCTATACTTGTCAAAAATAATGAGTATATCAAATATGGAAAAATATCATCGAAGGAAGCCGAAGAAACTGTAAATGGAACTAAAATCAGGAGAAATAGCATAAAAGTTGCCATTCCCAAAGTAAGCTTGGCTATCTGATTCATTGAGTCTGAAGAATTATCCATTTCATCTTCACTCATATTAACACGACAAGCAATTATAATTCAAGGGTTGGGTGGCTCTGTGTAAAGAGCCCCCTTGAAACATTAGAATTTATATTAAAGTCTTAATAACAATCCTGACGATCTTCGGACCATGTTCCATCATTGGCTTCACATTCCTCTTGTAAAGAAGCTTCGTTTGAACTTTCTTTATCTTCATCTCCACATACTACTTTCTCATCATCATCGTAACAAACTTCTTGATAATCTATTTTTGGCCATTCACAGTATGATTTGTCCTCGATTGTAGTCCATGTTCCTGTGCGAGATTCACACATTTCCTGTGTTACTTCAAATTTATTAAAATCCATATTATGACGTGTTGGTAATGGTTCACCTTTTCCCTCGCGATCAAATGTTTCTCTGAATTTTGAAATAAGTCCTTTTGGACTAGACATTTCTTTCCTATCTTGGCGTTCACAATTTTCACCTTCGAAGCATTCTTGATAATCGGCGTAACGTTGTGCCATCTCTGTACCTATTTGTGTAAGTATTGAATTAAATGAATGGCGGGCGTCATGTGAAATACCCAATCCGGCACAATCACTATTTGCAATACAGTATGATATGGCTATAGCTGCGTTTTCTGTCAAATGAAGTTTGCTGGTTAATTCGTCTTGATTCAAATCGTCCCAATCGGAATGGCTTTTATTCATTGATTCTCTTTTATGTTCCTTCATAGAATTAACATTATCGCACCATTCTTGTTTTTCATCAGTCCAAAGTTCTTTGGTTCTACAATCATACCAATCTCCTTTATCATCATCAACCTTTTCCATCATTGAAGGAGATCTAACTTCAATGGAATCTTTCATCATGGTTAATGATTCTGAGTCTACATTGCATTCATCGTTTTCAATACAATATTGTAACGCTATAGCAAGTATACCATTGGCCTCGACTCTTTTTTCTAGATGTTCCATTCTATCTTCTTCGGAAATTTCTATTTTATCCGATAAGAAGGATTTCAACATACCTTTGAAGCCTTTTTTATCTTCATCAATCATATCCCAAGTAGCACCTCCAACAGCATCATCAACCACTCCAGCATATGGATTATCTTCCACATATCTTGGTTCCATTAACTCATCCACGCTCGTACTTACTGATGCGCCTGCTAGTAATGAAATTACAGCCAATACAGTTATTATGCTTAGTGATCTTTTTTGTCTATTATTCTCTTTTGTTTCTGGCTTCATACCTTTGCACCCTAAATTATGATTGAATGCAAAACCTTATCAAAACATTGAGTAAATGTATTAAAAATTATGAAAAAACCTGCAAAACAATCAGTTAATTACCTATTTGAGTGGCGGACCCACCGCGATTTGAACACGGGTTAAAGGCTCCGCAAGCCCCTGTGATATCCAGGCTACACTATGGGTCCAATAATCCCGTCGAATAGTGGCTTCTGTTTAATCTCGACGGTTGTAGAAATCCAGTATCACATAACTATTGGCAATACAGTTTTCCATCTTGGTTCGGCTAATTTTTTGGAATTCGGACCATCTCTAGTAATTTTTGTCTTATGAGTGAGTTGACCATGCATACCCTGAACAGAAAATTTTACACGTAATTCTACTAATCTATCTCTCTCGATAACTATCATTTGTTCATCATCTAATTGCACTGATGTTGTTGCCTCAATATCTCCTTCATTACGAAGTTGTAGAATATTTCCTTCGATGTCTGCCCTTGGAGAAAAGTCGTAGTCACTAGGATTATTCATTTGTACCTCAGCATCAATTATGACACGATCTCTGATAGAAGTCTTGGTTATCAGCATTGACTTAACCATGTACTTGGCATTAACATCAAGTTCAAAGCACTTCGCACTAATAATAGTGAATAATTATATTCCAATTTCACTTATTCTTGGTACCAGTACCAAAAAATCAATTACTAATTTCCAGTCATTCCCTTGATCAGGATCTATATCATCTATTGGTATATCTGGATGGCAATCATCAGCAGTTATTGTCCAAATCCAGTCTCCTTGGCCAAATCTTTGACCTGCTTGATTAAGTAGTGAATACAAAAGATCATCAGAAGAGTCTGCTGAAATTGTATATCCAGTTTCAGGATAAGTATTCATTTCATCTTTGAGTATAGTAACCGATGCATTTTGAGTTATATTTTCATGCGTTGTAGATGAAAATGTACTCCAACCTGAAGTGGGCACCCTAATTGAAAGAGTGAAATTATCTTCTGGCCACATAATTGGAATAAGATCCCTTGCTAATATTAATGTAGAATTCATACTAATCATCCTAGATTCAGGAAATGGATTTTTTATTATCTCATATGATTTCCCCTGTTCTAAATAGCCATTCCATTCAAATTCTACATGTTTGGGCTCCCAAATTATCCTAAAAGTCCTAGAAATAACCATTACAGTCCATATAGAGGTGTTTGTAGCACCTTTATCGTCTATAACTGTAATTCTACCTGTCCGATTGCCTGATTCAGTCAGTAATAACTGATTTGAAATAGCTGACGTTGCATCTGCATCATTAGAAGGATCTCCGTCGTTATTTGAATCTTCAGTTATATCAAAATCCCATTCAAAACTTACAACTCCTCCTTCTGGGTCTAATGATTCACTTGCATCTAGAAGTACGGTAGAACCTGTTCTAATTACATTAGATACTTCGAAAATCAAAATTGGAGGTGAATTTACAAAAAGTGAGGAATATTCAGTATCAATTCCTCCTTGATCGTTGACAACGGTTACTTGTATAGAATAATATCCAGGATTAATATATTGGTGACTTACGACTCCTTGTTTTGTAGTTTTTTTATTTCCATCATCAAAGTCCCACCTATATTCTTCGATTATTGTTGGATTTGGAGTTGTTGACTCTCTTGCATCGAAATTTACTGTTTCTCCAGCATTTATTTCATCCATATCAGAGGTTAGTTTAGCATTTGGATTAATATTTCCAAGACCGCTGCATCCAGCGAATACTGTGGCGATTAACATTGATGTAATCATCAACGCTATCGGGCGGCCGCCAATCTTCATCATTACGCGTGATGCGTGCTATACTCATATGTATGTTGGGACATTAGCATTATTTTATTGAGTTAAGAGAGTTCATGGACTTGGCCACTTTCGATAGAATAGGAATAAGTCATGTTAAGCGGATTTAGAGTTTTAGGATTTGATTTGGAAACAACTGGTTTTGATTCATCTAAGCATCGTATAGTTCAATATGCATTTATTGGAAGTGATGTAGATGGAACGCACATCAATGCTGAATCATTAGTCAAACCAAATATGAAAATACCACCAGAAACTACAAGAATTCATGGAATATCTGATAAAGATGTAAAAAATTCAAAATTATTTCTCGAGCATGTTGAAGAAATTTCAAATCTTATTAATGGCTCAATACTTGTTGGACATAATGTTATAAGATTTGATTGGCCTTTCTTGAAAATGGAATATTTACGTTGTGGAATGGAGGCACCTGAACCTTACGCCATCATCGATACATGGATTCTTGCAAAGAAATTTAAGATAAGTCAATATGGTAAAAGAAGTTTAGGTGCGTTATGTGAAAAATATGATATTTCATTAGAAAACGCACATTCAGCTGATGCTGATGCTGGAGCAACACTTTTGCTTTTATGGAAAATAATGAAATCTTATCCGGAAGAATTTCAAGAATGGTGGAATGAATTAGTAGAATCTTTATCTGATTGATTCCAATAATGGATTCCATGGCAATATCTCAGACCAGTCTCCGAGATGTCTGGTTTCTCCATCTATTCTCGCACTTCCAATGAACAATGCCCCTTCATACCCTTCTGAACATAATGTCCTTAGTTGATCTAATGGTTGATTAGTTAAAAACGCACCAAATTTTTCCCCAGAATCTTTTAGATTACCGTTTTGGCCATCAGGAATCATCTTTTTAAATAGGGCAAGTCCTTCTTCTGAATCAAAGTTTGCTAATGTCACAACTTCATTAGTGAATCTACCACCTTTTTTTAAAACACCATCCTCAATGCCAATTAGCCAACTAGGGCACCATGCTTTCCATTCACAAAATCCACAAGTAAAGTCTTCAGGAGTAGCCTGAAATGGAGTATTAGTTAATTCAATCAAACTATGTGTTGCTAATGCAGTATCTGTTACTGATGGGCCTGTTGCCTCATGTATTGTTTGGTTTGATGTATACCAACCTTCTGCACGCATTGGTGGATGATCAGGATTAATTAATTTTAAGAGATCACGGTAGAAGAGTAATTGCCTATTTATTGTATCACTTAACTTTTCTTTTGGAGGTTTACCGGTTTTCAAATCTACAACAATCCACCCTGATTCATTGCCTTCATCATCAAAATCTCTCAATAATAAATCTAATCTACCCATCAATTTACCACATTTAGAATTCATAGTTCCTTCATTTGCTAAAATATTTATTTTGATTTTTTTCCACATATTTAATGTGACATTTGATAGTTTAACATTATCAATTTTGACATGCCTTAGGAGCATGTATAGTGCCTTATTTAATCCTTCAACTGCTTTATTGTATGAATTTTGCTTCCATTTTGGATGCCTAGGGGTATTAAAAAATATATCTTTTTGTAATTTCCAATGATGATCTAAAGTCTTTTTTGCTAGTTTGGGTAACCAATTTTTTTCATCGTCGCCTTTATCTATAATCTCTAAGTTACAGATATCTTCAACTGAATTATGAATTGTATTTCCAACAACTATTGGCATTCCTGTTTTTCTTGGAAGTCCTTGTCTCGATAGCCAATATTTTCTGGGACATTCTTCATATCTATTCCATGAAGAGGGTGAGAGTTGATATTCTAGAATTTCATATCCGTCCGGCGGTCCCCAATCGATTTCCACTGTGTGCATATGGCACCAGAGGAGGCAACGGTTAACAGTGATTTAGTTTCATTAAGAAATATGAAAGACGCGCCGATAGTGGAAGTTGATGATGATGTTAATGCTGCAGGGGCTTTAGTGATCAATTGTTTTCCATCAGTAGGATTTGTAAGTAGCATTGTAGCTCACTACCTGATTGATAAACTGGAGTTGCGATTAGTTGGAGGCGTGAATCATTCAAAACTTCCTCCAATGTGTTTAGTGCAAGATGGTAAACCTCTCCCACCTCTGAGATTTTATACTGGTGAACCAATTTGTAAATTAGATAAGTGCGATAAAATAATACTAATTATATCTGAAGTTAAGATTGAAAATCAAATAAAAATGAGTCTTGCCCGTAGTCTGATTGATTGGACAGTAGATTCTAAGTCGGGAATATCAATAATGATTGATTCGTTTACTAAAGGTGATTCAGAAGGGCATACAATATTAGATGATGATAACATAGATACCACTATGCTTGGAATAGGATCTACCGATTCTGCAATTAAAATGTTAAAGGATATTGGGTTACCTCTCCTTAAGCATGGCTTAGTTGGTGGAATGACTGGAGTTATGCTTGGAGAAAGTAGGCGTAGGGGCATAGATTCACTTGCCATTCTTGCTGAATCTAATGGTGGACCAATGAAAGGCCAGCCATTTCCTGATGCAAGGGCTGCAGCTAGAATAATTGAGTGCCTAGATGGTTTATTGCCAGCCATTCACCTTGATCCTGAGCCATTACTTGAAGAAGCTAAAAGAATAGAGAAACAAATACGAGATATGATGGCAGTAAATCTAAATTCATCAATAGATGATCATAATGGGCCGGAATCAATGTTTGGTTAAGATTTTAGAAATCACCGAGGGTAGTTTGTCCCTCATTAGGTAGAGTCTGCAGAATCTCTAAACCAATTAGTGACGATAGTTGTTCTTCTGATATTATTTGAACTCCTAAACGATTTGCCTTATCTAATTTAGAACCAGCAGATTCACCTGCCAATAAATAATCTAAATTCCCTGATATTGATGTCTGAACTTTGCCTCCTTCAGATTTAATTGAAAGTACTATTTCTTTTCTTGGCCTGCTCAAGGTTCCAGTTATACAAAACGTCTTTCCAATTAATTTACCAGATATTGAAGTTTCTACTTCTTCTGATATATTCAAGTGCTCTTTTAAATCTAAGACAATATTCATTCTTATTGCTAATCCATCTAAAATTAATTTTGCAACAATTTCTCCAATTCCATCTATTGAAACTAATGTAGTTAACGCATGATTCAGCTTTGGAATATTTCCATCAGTATCCTTTATTGGATTTTCATCTTTAATTTTAACTAAATTAATTAATTTTTCGAAAGATTTTACTTTAGATGCTATTAATGCTGCTATCTCGGGTCCAATTCGCGGTAATCCAAGGGCAGAAAGAAATTGTACTAAAGTCATAGATTTACTTTTTTCGATCTCTTCAATCACATTATTTGCTGATTTAGTTGCCATTCGTTCTAATGTTACTAAATCTGAGATATCTAATCGATATAGATCTGCTAGGTTGGAGACTAAGTTACAGGAACATAACTGTTCTACAAGCTTTTCACCTATTCCATCCATTTCTAAATATCTACACCAATATAGGATTGTACGTTCTAATCTTGAAGGGCAGGAGAGACTTTCACAACGGATAAATGCACCATCTTCCAGTAATTTACTATCGCAACGAGGGCAATGACTTGGGATTTTAATTTTAATACTGTTTGGCAGATTTTCATTAAATGGGGTTCCATCTGCATGATTGCGATTTAATATATCTGAAGTTGTTGCACGGCCTAAAACTTCAATAATTTTTGGAATAACGTCCCCGCGCCTTACAATACGTATTCTATCTCCTATTTTGATGCCAAGACGTATTACCTCTCCCCGGTTATGTAAGGTCGTATTCTCTACAGTTACTCCTGAAACTACTACTGGTGCGACCCTTGAAACAGGAGTAACGTTACCAGTTCTTCCTACTTGCCACTCCACGTCCATTAGAACAGTTATTGCTTCTTCGGGAGGGAATTTCCATGCAAGCGCCCACCTTGGATGATGGGCGGTCATTCCCAATAGTTCTCTTTTATCCAATCTATCTAATTTAATGACAATTCCATCTATTTCCCAATCTGCCTCAATCCTCTTATCTGTCCAATATTTAATTGCAGACATTACTGCACTAGCCGTTGATTCATCATCCAAGCCTTGGGCTAAATGTTTTCCTGCTACTTCAATTCCGATACTAATTAGCCAATTAATTATTTCAGAATCATATATAAATTTAGGAGGTTTTGGACTATCTGGATGTCGATGTTCCCTACTAGGAAATTCCGCACTATACGCTAAAAAAATTAAATCTTCAGGTTTCCCTTTTCCTGATTCAATAGTTTTTTGCCGCAAAGATCCTGCTGCTAAATTTCTTGGATTTGGAGCTATTTTTGAATATTTTTTCCGAAATATTTCCAAAGGCATGACAACTTCGCCTCGAATGTGACAATCTCCAGGCCATTTTATTGATTCAGGAACGTTAGATATCCTACGTGCATTAGCAGTAATGTCTTCACCTCGTATTCCACTTCCCCTGGTTGCCGCTCGAACAAGTCTACCTCTTCTGTATTCCAACGATAAAGCAGAACCATCGAGTTTGGGTTGGCAAACAAACCTACGGCCATTTGCAGTAGTTTGAGAAATATAATGAGTTACTTCTTCGTTTTTAGATGCTTTATCGAGACTAAGCATTGGAAATAGGTGATTAACTTTTATTGATCCTGGAGGAGGATCTGAGCCCACTCTTTGAAGCTGAGGATTATTTGGAGATAGTTGTTGTAATTCATTCCATAAAATATCAAATTCAGCATCGGAAAGCTCTGGCTCTGCCTTATTGTAGTATAGGTCTGAATGGTGTGATATGAGATCTACTAATTCGATAATTCGAGCTGATGAGGGTCCGCCTAGTGGACTCTGTTCAACCATAATTAGGGAGGAGAGGTGATGCCCTTCAATCCTCTCTTTCTATGCTAAAATAGACTAGGTTCCTGAATTTGAATCATCCTATTGAAATTGAAGTAAATTAATGGTGGGCCTGCCAGGATTTGAACCTGGGTCTCGCGACCCCCAGCCGCGAAGTATTGGCCAAGCTAACCTACAAGCCCCCATATGGTTTTTTAATAACGAAATAGCTCGTATTCAAAATATTGCCGGAAAATCAAAGTTCTTCACGTGCAATACTGAAAGGAGCTACTTCATCAATTAAATCAATGTGTCCAACAAACATCCTTCGACAACAGTATCTTCTAATACCTGCATCATCCAATACTTTGCTAGTATCTCCTTCATTATCTAAAGCGTCTTTATATTTTGCATATACTTGAGCTATGACTTTACCACAGCTCCAACATCTAACTGGAATTAACATACTTCTTCACCTCATCTATACGACTTCTGCCATTTCTTACGGGCACCACGTCCCATTTGATGCTTGGCTTCCTTTCTTCGTGGATCATTAACAAGTAATGTACGATCAAAACGAATATATTCATCTCTGAGCTCTTCATCATCGCCTTCTGCTCCGCCGTTCCATTTTACTAAACCGCGTGCAATGGCTGTTCTGATTGCGTCTACTTGGCCCATTTGCCCTCCTCCATGAACGTCTACTACGACATCAACTTTTGAAAGACGGTCCATTGCATCAGCAATTTGAACAGGTTCTAGCGCTTTTCTACGAGCTAAGGTTGGCTCCATAATGTGCAGAGGTTGTCCGTTAACACGAACGCGTCCCTGTCCTTTCTTTACTACAGCTCTAGCGATAGATGTTTTTCTCTTACCACTAGTAGTAACATTTGCTATTTTGCGTGATTTTTTTGCAGCCATTAATTGTCACCCCTGTTCCATCTACTCGCATCGACTCCTAGCGAAGAACTTATTTCACCTAATCGGATATATTTCAAAGGGAGAGGCCTGTCTAATTGAGTTGTATCTCCCCATTCATGCCCTTCTGGTAATTTATCTCCAGAAAGATTAGCTGGAAATCCAATCATAACTCTAAGATCACGAAGAGCATTTCTTCCACTACTATTTTTTTGATATGGTAGCATACCACGTACTGTACGCTTTAGTATTTGATCAGGCATTCTTGGAAAGAAAGGTCCTTTTCTCGGATGATTTAATTTATATTTGAAATCATAATCTGCTAATATAGCCCTTCGTGGACCTGAAACTATTGCTTCCTCAGCATTTACTATAATCACTTTGTTTGGTGCACCAGATTTTCTTGCGGATAGTAGTTGCTTTGCAACTTTACTAGCAAGACGTCCAAGGACTTTGTCCTTGGCATCATAAACAAAAGTTGTTGATTCATCCAAGTATTCTCACTCCTTTTCCATTTGGGTTTTCATTCATCAATTCGCGGATCGTCATTACACGACCCCCTGCGGCTTCTATCTTAGAGCGGGCACTGGAACTAACACTGAAAGCTGCGACGTTGGCCTTTCCAAAGATATCTCCACTGCCTAGCAATTTACCAGGAACAAGAATCATTTCTTCATCCTTAGCATATCGCGATAAGCGACTTAGGTTTGGTTGGGCCCAATTACTTCGGCTTGTTTCAAGCCTCAGAGCGACGTCTCGCCACAGTGCTGAGCCAGATGACCTGCTCTGGTCCTTCAAATCACTGATTAAAGTGATAAGGGACTGATTGGTCTTTCTGTTATTTTTACTCATATGACTCCCTCGACATTTGTTGGGTATCGCCGCCACTTTAGGTTGTGTTATCAATGCTACGGGAGTCTCAATAATGAAAATAAGTTAAAATATCACTTAAAAGAGTGTGATTAACGTGTTCATTATATTCTAAAATCATTGTTATCAGATTCATCTTCCGCACCAGCAACTCTGACGTTTCCATCCGAGTCAATAAACTCTCCAGCTTTTATTGCAGCACCATATAATCCTGATTCATTAACAGAGCTACGATTTAACATATTTTCTCCCAATGCATTTGTAATACGAGTAATCATTTGTTGTAAAACTTGTATGGCGCGATCTCTTTGATCTGACCCTATTTCATGATCAGAATACCTTGCTTCTTCAAATATTGAGAAAAATACATTCATTTCTTCTGGAGGTATTACTCCTGTTAGCATATTACTAATAACGTCCTCAAATTCACGAGTTGTTTCAAATACTTTCTTCATAGCACCTTTAGACCTAAAGAATTTTATTAGATTCTTATAACAGTCAAAGATTGCTTCAATATAGTTATTTGATGCTTTTAGAGCCATTAAGGAATCCGTCAATATGCCTCTTATAACTTCTATTTTACGCCTTTCACGATAATTCTGATACATTACTGCTCCAACTAGTGCAGCTATAGATATAGAAATTGCACTGATGATTAATATTTGAGAGGTGAAGAAACTTTGTTTACCAACATTCGTATCACCTCCAAGGGCAATTACGGGAGTGTTATTGAGATATTCTCCTTCAAAGAAGGCTGATTCTTGGAATTGTACTAAAACTCTCCATTTTCCATCTTCTGCGGTCTTTTCTAACTCTCCTGGTATTTCTTCAGCAGTGTATATAAAGCTGAAATTAGCAACACCTTGTTCATTGGTTATTAGATACTCAACATCATGGGTTTCCCAACCGGAACCATTCCAGTATTGTATTGTAAATACAACTTGCTCACCTTCAACTGTAATGTCTAAGCGATCTCTAAGAATTGCAACTGCTCCCGATATCACATCTCCTTCTTGATATCCTTGGGGATTAGACCAATGTTCTTTGAGTAAAATATCTACTCTACTACGAACTAAAACTTCTACATCCACATAAGAGCTATTTACAACAGGATTAGATTCTGCCCTACATCCTCCCGGAATTTCTTTATCTGGTTCATATGCAACCCTAATTGTACGGAATCCTTCCAATTGATTTCCATTAGGTTCAACACCTCTTCTGCTAGGATTGTCATCTGGGTCTCCTGAGTACCAAGAAACTTCTCCAGTACCATCTTCTGT
This sequence comes from Euryarchaeota archaeon UBA557, assembly GCA_002503285.1. Classification (GTDB taxonomy): domain Archaea; phylum Thermoplasmatota; class Poseidoniia; order Poseidoniales; family Thalassarchaeaceae; genus MGIIb-O3. The sequence continues at coordinate 36,067 of DARI01000009.1, read as the reverse complement.
GACTATTGTTGCCATAGGTCTAGTATTTGTTTGTGGATCTAAATATATGTTCAAACATTTCCCACCTATAGGATTTCCATTCGTTTGAATTAATGTAGCATCAAGATGGAATGCTTCTTTTAGGTACAAGACGTCAAATTTTGATCCATTAGAAAATTCATATTGCGTAAAATCAGACCTAAAAGGACCTATTTCTGAGATACTCAGAGATGAATTTGAAAATACAGGGAAGAATCTAGTTACTGATTGATTTTCATACCTATATCTATCATTATTTTCATACGAATTAAACTCAACCCTTACCTTTGCTTGTCCGGCTTGAACGCCTGAGATTGGACAAATAATAGAAAAATTACCTGTAGAATCGGTGATTCCAGGAATACATGAAACAATTCCCTTATCTGAATTATCCATCTCATAAGTAACTCTAATTGCCCTATTGTCGAGTAGTCCGCCTAATTCATCTGTCAATTGCCCAGTTACTATCATTGGTTTTTCAACTGCAATTCCAGTGTTTGGATCTATTTCAGAAGTATAAACAATTTGATCATCGACATCTAATGCAGTTCTACCAATTAAACTAAAGCCGTCTACTTGAAATTGCATTACTTTTCTAAAATGATCGTTGTTAGTTACTAAAACACACGGGTCCCATGCTCCTGATATGGTTAACATCTCTGCAACTATCGGCTCACATCCTTCATGTGGTAAATTTTCTTCAAATCTAAGAATTACATTCACTGGACCAAATCCATCTGGAAGGAAAGAAAATGGATCATCACGTAATAATTGTGGATTTAATACAATTTTGTGATTTATTGAACCGGCATTTGGACATAATTTTTCTACAATCTGTCTATGAACCCTATCTTCGAAATCTATTCCTTCAAGAATAACAGAAACTTCTCCACCTAAATCGCCACATCCAGATAATGCTTGGCCAAGATCTTTATCAAATGCCGTCCTATTATCATCTGTAACTTGTGCTGTAAACTCCCAAATGTCTCCACTAGAAAGAAGGTTTGGCGTTGTACTCTGCAGATTTATGAAAGTCCTTGAAACCACCCATAGATTTATTTCAGCAGAATTTCCCTCTCGAATTGAATCTCCTAGATACGTGTAGCTCAATGTGAAGTTTCCTAGTTGGTGCCCTTCATCTATAGTCAAATTGACTTTGAAGACACCGTTATTATCAGTAATAACAACATCACTCGAACCATCTGCAGACCAAGTATAATTAACTGGGACTTCACGAACTGGTTGGAACGCATTGTCTATCAAACGTGCTTCAATGGTAGCATTCTGCCCTCGATATAAACGTGGTGTTGCTGTTAGTTGAAAATCTGTTGTACCTATTACTGAAATATTACCAAAACTACCTACTGGAGCCAAAATTTGTGTTTGATTTCCAGTGAAATAATAATCTGAATTTGTAAAACTGGTTTTAATTCCAAATGTTCCAGCAGGGAATTGAGAATACCAAGTGTCATTAAATTCAAATTTTGCTTCCCCGTCAACCATGTTTGGTCTTGCTACTCTCCTAGTTTCTCCACTTCCAGCAAATACTTGGTTACGATCATGGTCAACTTGTAATGCTAGAGGATCGTTGGCCCAAGGGGCAAATGTCCTATTCCACACTGTTCCTTCCACGTACCAGTCCTCACCAGTAAACATCTCTGGCACTATTTCACATCTAACTTGACTTTCTGGATCAGATGGATCTACCGCGCCGCATGGAGGTACATCAAAGGAAGCTCCGTTTTGTAGTCTAGTAGACCAATAATAACCATCAGGAACATGTGGATTATTTTCAAGATAATTTACAGATGTGAAAGGTTGATTGTTATTGTCTAAGAGAACTCCTCCAGCTATTGTTCCAAGTGATGCTGCTTGACCATCCCAAAGTATTGGATATGATTTTCCTACACTGATATCTGTAAAATCTAATCCTGAGCTAGCTAATGATGGAGCATGGAATAATGCCCTCCAGGCTCCAAAAGAAGAGCCTGTAAACTGCGTAGAATCATAAAAATATACTGGTCTATCAGAAGGTGTTATTAATTGTGATTCTATAAACATACGCTTCATTGAACGTATGGTAAAACTATCGGTATCCGATGATTCCAAATAAGGCCATGGCCAATCATATCCAAGTGAAGGATTAACGGTACCTACAAAGAAATAATCTCCAGTTGGCACATTTGTTGGAATTTCAACGTAAGGAGACTTGATAACATCATGATTTTTAGTAAAATTATTCCATAGAATTTCCTCCCAACCTCCAGCTAAAGTACCTTCTCCATTATCTAACGCACTATTATATTGGACTTGTTCCCATGTTCCTGTATTACCATTTGATTGGTTGAATCTTAAATTAGCCCAACCATCTTTTCCAGCCCTATATCCATATCCATATCCATCAAACTCAGTAGGATGTGTAACATTTCCAAATAAATTCTTACTATCACTAACAGTAAATGAGAACGGAGCATTGGATATTCTATTATCAAAAATTCCACGATCATAATCAGCAGAATAATGAGTCTTGAGGCTTATTTTTAATGGCATTTCATCTGAACGGAATTGCGTTCCAGCGCTATATCCAGAGGTAGTATTGGCCCTCACTTCGACTGGAATTGACTCAGTAACGGCACTATCATGGATAAACATTTCAGTAACCTCAGCATAAACATGATATGTAGAATTGGGGCCTACTGATATGTCTTCAGGAAACAAAAATTGACCCACTAAATATTTACCATCGCTTCCTGTTAAGACATCTACTGTTTCTAAAGCCGTAGTACCGTTTCTTGTCCATACAATGTGGACCTGAACAGGTATATTTTCTGTAGGAACAAAAGTACCATTATCTGCCAATAAATTTACTTGACCCGAAAATATTGCAGGATTAAAAGCATCAAGCCACAATATAGAAGGGGCATTTAGAGTTATTCTGCTAGGAATTTTATCATCTGCATCTAATATTCCATTGTTATTAGAATCCCAATCTGAAGATCCAAAATCTTCTTCAATTTGATCAAAATCTATATCTGATCTATTATCTGCATCATCATCTTGATCAATTGAATCTGGCCCGGTAAATGGATCGAGAGGATTTGCTATTCCAGAGCCATTGCCAAAGTCATCATGATCCCATGGATTTGTCGATTCGACACCAAACCTTGTTGGCCACAAAAGAACTTCGTCAACATCTTTCATACCATCTTGATCATCATCTTCGTCAACATCATCTCTTAATCCATCATTATCATGATCGAAGGCTGAAACTAATCCATTAGGAGAGTTTAATTCCACTGTATTGTTAATTCCATCTGCATCCCAATCATCATCTGCCCAATCTTGAATTCCATCATTATCATGGTCCCAAACGCTCTGTTCTTCACCCGTAAAACATTGTGGTGCTATTACTTCTTGATCTACATCAAGTATTCCATTATTGTCATCATCAGGATCCTCGCCATCAGGTACACCATCATTATCATTATCAACATCATAATACTCTGGAAATAATAGTGATTGTCCCAAAACTCCCTGATCCCAAACTGCTTGATACCAGCCGTCGGCATCAGGGTCTGTATCTAATCCATCATCATCAGCATCAACGCAATTACTTCCTATGAAGTAATAAATACCGTCATTTGTTTCATCATCATCATCCCAGTCATCATCAGTATCTACTTCAAAATAATCCCATAAACCATCATTATCATCATCAATATCCCAATGGTCGTATACTCCATCAAAATCGTCATCAAGATCCGTAGTATCATTTGACATACATTGTGGGTTTAAATTACCAATAATTGGTGCTGCACAGTCATTATCCGGATCGACGTCGTCATTTAATAAATCAGCGACTTCATCCGGGAAAAGGTTTGCATTGCTATCTGCAGTCCATTGGAATAATCCTTTATTCAGTCCAACATATGCTATATACAAATCTCTGTTATTCCTAATGTCATCGTAGGTTACTGCTGCAGTAGGAGTGGGGTTACTGCCTGGGTCGAAAGTAAACCACCAGCAATTATCTGAACATTGATTATTGCCCTGTGAATTACTACCATCATATTCTCCATCATCATAAAGTGCGTCAGGTCTACTGCTATATGGAAGAGTATACGTATTGCCATTCGATTGTGTTGCAGCCAATAGTGGATATCCATACATCCATGCATATGAGAGGCCGCATGCAATTGGCCCTGATGCTTGTCCAACAGCAAAGGCTAATGATATTCCGCATTCACTATCATCCAAGGACCCTCCAAATGCAGGATCATTTACGTCAAGAACGCCGTCGTTACCTTCATCTTGATCCCACCAATCAGGCATTCCATCTCCATCCATATCAACATCAATTCCGTTAATCAACGAGTCTCCGTCCATATCAATATCGAAATAATTATTTCCATTCCATGGACTCCATTTCATCATTATATTCCAGTATATTTCTGGAATAACTCCCTGTTGAACGATTGTTAATGAGTCTTCTTCGGTTCCTGTTTCGTATCCATTATAAGGCAGTACAAAACCTTGAGTTCCATCAATAAAAGGACTGAAGTGCCAGAACATGTCCCACAGAAGTGTTCCTGTTCCAGTATAAATTTGTGAATCTGCACTACCATCAATTATATCACCATCTGAGTGAGTGTATGAATTACCATAAAAATTGTCAGAGGCATCATTATCGACAATACCACAGTTTCCGTCATCTGGATCATAGAAATCCGAAATACCATCATTGTCATCATCCCAGTCTTCGTCATTTGAAATACCATCTCCATCAATATCTGTATCGATCGAATTTGGGCCATCATCCCTATATCTAGAACCGTTTAGTAGATGTAAATCATTATCGTCGTCTAAATCACAATTTTCATCTATATCTAGCCAATCTAAAACTCCATCATTGTCATCGTCAACATCTATCCAATTGTTGAATCCATCGCCATCCCAATCATTATTTCCAGTATATGATTTCCTCATAAATATACAATTATCATCAGAAGATTGAGGATTTGGATTTTCCAAGGATGGGCAATTCCAAGAAAGTACTTCTTCATCTGTAGCATTCATAAATGAGTCATACTCATTAGGCGTACCATCATTATCGAGATCATATGGTAAATCAGTTACATCAACTCCCGGGTTTCCTAGTAAGTTATCTGCAGGGAATGCCGCTCCCAGGTCAGTATCTTTCCAGTCCCATACCAAATCATAATCAGAATCAATAGCCCTGTAAATATCATCATCAGCATCCCTATCATAATCAAGTTCACAATCTATTCCAGGAATTCCTATTGGTTGTAAATTTGGATAGTCCGGATTGCCGTCTTTATTTGTATCAAGTTGAACGCATGTATCTAGAATTCCGTCATTGTCATCATCAACATCATACATATCCAATAATCCGTCATTATCATCGTCTGTATCTGAAGAATCCGGGAATCCGTCATTATCATTATCTGGATCGATGAAATTTGGAAGACCATCATTATCCAAATCTCCATCTATAATACTAGAAAATGACTGGTCGCGAGGATGCCAAATTGAGCTCTCTTTCTTAACAAAATCAAATGTTTCTGAACCATAAACTTCAGCGTTGATATTGAATACATCAGGTAAAGGACGGCCCTCATCTCCCCTAACTGTTACAGTTCCACTATAACTTTCTAATTGTGAAATCGTATCAGTGTAAGTGAAACTTCCCTCATCAGCAAATGTATGACTAAAAGTACCGCCTGCGATTAAAGTTCCACTGTCAAATGACCCATCATCTGCCCTAACAGAATGATCATCTGTATGATCATTGGTCCACCTAATTGTATCTCCAACTTCTATAGTTATTTCAGAATCAGATAATCCAAGTGCGGTCATAGAAATATCATATTGTAAACTTGAGGCCCAAATTTCAGCTTCTACCCATAATTCAGCAGTATTAGTAATATTAGCAGTTTTTGTATTGTCCCAAGGGTGTTCGTCCCACAGATCAATAACGCCATCGCCGTCATCATCTATATCAAAATAATCCTGAATTCCATCTCCATCAAAATCACATGGCCACGTAAATTGATCTAATCTAGCATCATTGTCATCGTCTTCATCGTAAGTACCTTTACCACTACCATCAATATCCTCATCTGGTACTCCATCATTGTCATGATCAAAAGGATTTTGATCAACTAAATATCCAATTCCAACTGCTGAACCGGTCCAAGGATGTATTACGGAACTTGAAAGATATCTGTCTGAGGATACGTTGCGTGGATCATTGCCTTGAGTATAATCAATTGGTCCTTCTAAAATTCCATCATTATCATCATCCCAATCCAATTCATCCTGTATTCCATCATTATCATGATCGAATGGGTCGGTCCCATAACATCCGTCGAATCTCTCTATAAGATCATTTAAGCCATCATTATCATCATCTAGATCATTTAAATCATCAATACCGTCATTATCGTGATCATCTGTATTTGTTTCTTCCAAATAAAATTCATATCCCGGATAGGCAGATAAAGCAGATAAATCTGATATTTTTCCATAGTAAGATGCAGGATCATGATATGTAGGATCATTAAAAATTGCATGGTCAAATGGATTGAATTCAAATGGTTGGTTTTCTTGTCCATTTGGCTCATCAGAAGGCAGTTGAGATTGTTGAATAATAGTTTTATTTGGTAATTTTTCTGAATCAGAAAGATTCGTTTCTGAATCAAAATTTTGGAATGTATACATCTGTGTACTAAATATCATTATTGAAACCAAAACGAGTGCAGATATGGTTTGTTTTTTACCAGCATTGGTTATTTTATTTGATGTCCTTGTTCTCACTACAACCACCTAAGTAAACATAAGACGCTTGTGTTACTTATGAAAAGATTGTTTATTTTATTACGAATGTATCATGTGGCAGTTTTAGTATCATTGATAATTTTTGAAAAATAATAATAATTAAAATTAAAAAATAATCTATAGTCTCATCTAATATGGGACTTAGTAGACACCTGTTAAAATCAAAAATACATAGAGCATTAATTACTGATGCAAATCTAAACTATATTGGTTCGATTTCAATTGATGAAGAGTTAATGGATGCTGCCGATATAATCGAATGGGAGAAGATACAAGTTCTAAATTTAACAAATGGCACTAGATTAGAAACTTATGTGATAAAGGCCCCAAAAGGATCAAGAGAAATTTGTATAAATGGGGCTGCTGCACATTTAATTAATACTGGAGATGTAGTAATTTTATGCACATATGTTACCGTAGATTATGCTGAAGCAAGTAAGCATACCCCGACTATAATTCATGTTAATAATAAAAATGAAATAATTAATTCAGAGAATATATAGATCCGTCCCATGTAAAAATTAGAATTTCATCAGATAATCCACGGCCAAAGCCAACTATCATTCCTTGAAATGAGCCAATGTATTCATCCGTCCAAATTCCTTCAATTTCTCTTAGTATCCACATAGAACCAGTACAGAAATCTCCATATAAATACCCATCTTGTAATGATTTTGGGCCCCAATTCATCCAAAATCCTCCGGTTATAGAGCAATTTCCTCCATCATGAATATAGGAGGAAATTGGATCTGTAAAATCGTTCGATGCAGGTGGTGCATCTTCATCGTAATAGCAGGTCCCATTTTCATGGGTATAACCGTTTGAATGAACTTTGTGAAGTCCTTCTCTTTCTGGCCATCCCAAATTTGCTGATTCATTGATTAGTAATAGATTTACTTCTTCCCAACACTTTTCTCCTACATCAGTAACCCACAATCTATTATTATTATCAAAGTCAAATCTCCAAGGGTTTCGTAATCCATTATGTAATACCAATGAGTCGGAATTTGTTTCTCCCCGAACGGGATAAATTTCGTTATCAATAAAAGAAAAAAGTTGTATTGTACCTAGAGGCGTAGAGGTGTCCTGACCGTTGGAATGTGGATCAAGACTTCCTCCTCCATCGCCTATTCCCCACAAATATTTGTTATCTCCAATAGATTGCAAATATCCCCCATTATGATTTCTATATGGTTGATATATCTCTTGAATGATTGTGATTGAAGAAATATTTAAAATTCCTGAATTGTCTATTATTGCAGAAGCAAGAAATAGGTTTGATTCATTATCTCCATCACATGGACCTTTCTTAACATATGAGAGTAGAACTTGATTTGTAGAATTAAAATTTTCATCAAAGGCGAAACCAAGTAAACCTTGTTCAAAATGACAATTACTAATCAAAAAACTTAAATTAGCAACTTTGAACAGTGAGAAACCATCCCAAGATAATATTAAACCATTGAGATCAATAATCCATAATTCATCATTTTCAGGATGAATTGCAGACATATGTGGAACGTCAAAACCATCAAGAAATGGTGAGCAGGTTAGATTTTTATTATTATCAAAATTACATTCTGACTCCGTGACTTCTGGCCAAGCGAAGGATTTGTCTTCATTGATTAATATGCACCCGGATAATCCGAAAGTCAATAAAAATATACTTAGAAGCGGAAATAATTTCAAAACAATACCTCAACTAAAAAATGCCTGAATTCCAGGTACATTTGAAACGGCTTCTCCATATGTCCCTAAATGCGTTTGTGCATCAGTAATTACCATTCCATCTGTATTCAATAAATCCTTAAGAATTTGGGTTCCATCATTGTCATTATTTAATGCCACTAAAGCATCTTGAATTAATTTAATTTTCTCTGAATTCATATATTCAGGGTTATACACCGCAGGATGACTTGGGGCCTGTCCAAAGGCAGGAAGCATGACATATTCATCCTCTTCTAGACACCAACTTTCAGCACTGGAGCCAGTACAATATGAATTGATTACTGAATCCTTCACAAGTGCAACATCTCCTGTTCCATCAGAAAGACATCTTAATGCCCCTTTATAAGATGAATATTGAGTACCTCCTTCTGGGATACTTGATTCTTCAGAGAAAAAATTGGTAACAGTGTTTCGTAAAGATTCAATCTCATTAGGATTGCCAATAACTTCGGCATAACCATTTCCAATGAGATATCCCATTGGTATTAACATTCCAGCACTCTTTAACCAACCCGTATGGCAAGATGTTTTGCCTTCCATTAATGCAAATGGATCTGTAGACTCGTCATCATCGAAGTAGGCGTTGGCCATATCTGAATCAGATTTGACCCATGCAGTTGCATTATAATATACTCTACCATCTGCCTTTTGTTCAGCGGCTAGAACTTCAAGATCGTAGACCTCCCATGCCAGCCATGCAGCTGCTCCATCCAAAAACGCCAAATCTGCATTTCCTTTGTCAACTGCTTCAATAGCCGCACCTGAATTCGAAACAGGATAAATTTCCACATCCATACCGGTTAATATATGTAACTTATCTGCAAGATGTTGCGGATTTTTATCCCATATTAAATAGGTATCTTTGACTTCAAACGCTATAATAAGACAGTTGTTTTCATCTTCACATTCATCATAATTTACATTAAATGTAAGATATAATACAGATGCAGAGATTATTAATCCTGTAATTATTATTGCCTTTGTAAAAGTCGCCTGTTCTTCTAAAAATTTTAATGATTTAGATAAATCTTGAATCCCTTTGCGTTCATTCATAACACGCCCAAATGAGATTATGTTTTAAATTTAGGGTGCCCTAAACTTTGAAAATTGACTAAACCCCAAAAAACCATTTCGGTTTTAATAGATATTTCCCAAAGAGTTTATTTGAAGTCTTAAACATATCAACTTTATGACGCCCTACCATAATTAATTCGATACTATTTCTATTAAATTCATTATGCCAATAATCTCTATTTTCTGATGGAAATACGACGTCAAAGCGATTTGGAGTAATCATAATTTTACAATTTGGGATACTTGATGCTGTTTCTATTATTTTAGTCCGACATTTATCAGATATAATATTTTTAATTTCTATAATAATTTTTTCCGATCTTGGAAATAATTCTAGAACTATCTCATCTAAGGTAGGAATATTGATGTTATTTTCTATTCCTGCGGCTTTGATATCTATAAATTTCATGTGCTTTAATTCTTCTCTTGAATTATTTATATTTATAATATCATCATGAAATAGGAATAAAATATTATCTTTTGATTCATGAATATCAAATTCCCAGTACTTAAATCTAGGATTTGAAACTAAATGAAGAGAGTTTCGGAGCCCTTGGAGAGTATTTTCCATAGGAGTACCGGAGGCGCCAAGACGGTGTCCCAGGTTTTTCATTATGTATTTATAAATCATCTATAATTTTAGTTTTTGAGGTAGAAGATCTATATTTTATAAAAAAATTTATATATATAATAAAAATATAATTTCATACATGGAAGAAGAAAAATCGGATAGCGAATTAGTTTTTGTAAATGAAAATATGGAACCAGCGCCACAGAGTACTCCAATATTAGTTGAGCAGGATGCTATGCCCATAAATAATAGGGGTTTGGATTTTACTGCTGGATTAAGTATACTTAAATATGGAGCAGTAACGATTCTTGCCATGATTCCTGCTATTTTATTGATAATTATTGCCATGACAATTGCATTTGTCATAGGATCGGCGAGCAATCAACCAATTCTTTTAGGGTTACTTCTTATAATCGCCGGCTTCGTAGCTGTTGTGGGTTCGATACAAATTATGGTTTATCCTGTTTCTATGGCATTAGCTGATGGTAAAGCAGACGGCCTAAGGATGAATTATATGGCAACTTGGAAGGCTTCTGCTGAAATGATTATTGAAACAATTGCAGTTTTTGGTAGTATTTTAGTCATACTTTTATTGGGGGCGATTTCTATCGAAAGCGTTCCAGTTTTGGGAGGACTTTTATTAACCGTAGGATTTTTTGGGATATTTTTATTCCAAATCGGATTAGTGCCTTACGTTGTTAAGAAAATTGCTGCACAAATGTAATAATTAATATTGCACACCATAATTATAGATTGGAGATGCATAGTTTTTGTATATACTAAATTATTGGCCACTCAGAACAATGTTAGGAATATTTTTAAATTTTTACTAGTCGAAAAATATATCGAATTTGGTTCGGCACTGTTAATTGATTAACTATCAAATGTTTCTTTGAGTATTTTTTCACAGCGTTTAGCGATTGCAGACCCTACATCAGATGTCGAAGCATTGCCTCCAAGATCATATGTTACCGGACCACCTTCGGAAAGATGCTCGGCGATTGCTCTATCAAGAATATCAGCACAAAGAGTTGCATCGGAATCTTGATGCCTTGCACCTAGATTATCAAACATCAACTGAACTGATGTGATTGTAGCAATTGGATTTACAATATTTTTACCTGCATGTAATGGTGAGGAGCCATGAACTGGTTCAAAAAGCATATGATTATCTCCAATATTCGCACTTGCAGCCATCCCTAATCCTCCTTGAAGTACTGATGCTAAATCTGTAGCAATATCTCCGAACATATTTGGAAGTACTACAACATCTAAATCTTCGGGGCTTCGTATCAACCACATTGTAAAAGCATCGATATATGCTTCATGAGTTTCTAAATCTGGATATTTAGAAGCTATTTCTCTGAATATCTGTCTAAAAAGTCTACATCCCTTTGTAACATTGCTTTTATCAACACAGGTTACCTTTTGTTTCTTTCCAACTTTCTCTCCACGCCTATTTGCTAAATCGAATGCAAAATTAATAACTCTTTGACTACCTTTTCTAGAAATTGGCCTAACATCCCATGCGACTTCTCCCTCTAAACCTGGGAAATTATCAATAACTATTGGGTCATCTTTCTTACTTCCAGCTGCAGCTAGAGCTGAGCGACGAAGTAATGCATGGTACAAACCTTCAGTATTCTCTCTTATTAAGACCATATTGACTACTTTTGAATCCCACACTTTTTTGTGTTTACCATGAATTTTATGTAAAACTCCATCATATAATTTTACAGGTCGAATATTTGCATACAAATCTAAGCCGGAACGAAGACCAAGAATTACTTGCCCTCCAGCATTATCACCATTAGGAAGTTTGGCACCTGGCCATCCTATGGCCCCCAATAATATTGCGTCAGAATTATCTCTACAATGTTCAAAAGACCCTTCAGGCCACTCTAAACCAGTTTCTTGATAGTATTCACCCCCACATGGAATTTCAGTTATGTCAAATGATAGGGGGCTAAAATCTTGGAATACTTGTATAACTTTTTGTGCCTCCTTGGTTACTTCTTTTCCAGAACCATCGCCGGGGAGAACTGTTAAACGATACTCGGACATATCGGTAGGCAAACGTTCATCATTCATCAATGCAACTCTTAATTTGTTAAAAAATTACAATGGTATAATTCATAGACGGTCGATGATGATGGGAGCATATGGAGAAAGAAGCGCGCGATGAAAAAGATGTTTCTCGGATTGATGCTAATGCCCTTCCAGATTCTGTAGCTAGACTTTGGGAAACTATGTTGCGATTAGATCCTAACTGGGATTTATCAAATTGGCTTGATGAAAGGGCAGGAGAAGAATTAGAATTAGTAGAAAGCCATCTAGGAAGAGAGAGGTTGCGACTAGAACAGAGGCTTCATAGGATTGAAACTTTGGTAAAAAGGCTGAAGAGACAGCGCGAGGTTGCCGATAATATTGTTCTATCAGACCCCAACCAACGGAATTTATTTGATGTTTATGAAACGACTGATGTTGTAGAACAAAATACAGAAGATCAACATAGAGAACCGATGGTTGATTTTGGAGCATTAGATTTTGATGATGATCCTTTACTTGCAATAGTTGCTGAACACATCATGGCATTTATGGAAAATGAAAAATCATCTGGGAAAATGGTTATTCACTTTAAACAATTATTAAAACAATTTATTCCACTTGCAATTAAAGAGGAAGAAATAGATGAGGCTATTTCTATTTTACTTCAGAAAAAAATGATAATAGAAATCGATCAAGATATATTTGGACTTGAAAATTGAATGATTATAGAATACAATCCTTCAAAGCCATAATACAGTTAGACTTATTGTTTATCATGGTTAATGAGACTTCTGGATGGTTTGCTAGGCTAGACGGGACATGTCAAGATAGAGACCAACAAATTGGGATTTGGATTGAAGCTTGGGAAAAATCAGTAATAGATGACGTGCCGATTTCTACTGGGCTTCCTAATAATTGGCCGGGTCTCCCTGCAGGATTAATATCTGATCCAGGCATAGTATTAGACCAGTTAGTTTCTAGAAATGAGGCAGAAAAAGATGGTAGGTCAGTAAAAGGAGTTACGATAATGCCTGCCAAATTTGCTGATATGATATTAGCAGATGAATTTAAAAATACTAATAAATTAAAGAAAAAAGAACCATTGGCAACGATTTCTCTCGATGCATTGCCTCCCGGATTTCGTGCATATGCTGAACAAATGAATAATGAGGTGAAGAAAGAATCTGATATCTCATCAGAGACCTATGAGGTCAGCGAAAATGAAACTAAAACTGGAATTCCAATTCCATTTGCAGATCCAGCTGTGGGTGCTGGAATATTTCCAGAAAGAATGTTTAGAATTCACTCTGAAAGGTGCGAAGATTTGAATCAAAAGCAACAAAAAGAAGATACCAAGAGGCTTCTAAATGGATTACAATTAATGGATTCATCCATGATGTCCGTCAAAATAACTAGAAAACGATTACTAATAGTTTTAATCAAACTTGGATTAGTTAGTCCCGACATAGAAACTGATGGTCAAATAAGTAGATCAATGGCTGAAAATATTTTAGAAAAGAATGTTGTTTGTGATGACTTGCTAAGAGGCGAGTGGCCGTGGAATGATGAGCCAATATTATTAGTTTCTAAGCCCCCATGGGTTAGGATAAAGGATAAATTTCGTAATGAAGAAAATGGTAGTGAACTACGTAAAAAAATGTCTAATGAATTAAAGGTTATTTCTGGAAAAGATGGAGTGCTTCGATTTTCAGCCCTAAAAGGAAATGTCAACTTATATCGATTATATGTGGAACGTGCACTCCAAATAACAAAAAAAGATGGTAAAGTAACAATGGTTGTGCCTGATTCCTTACTCAGAGAAAAAAGTAGTATACCTTTGAGAAAAATACTTGTTTCTAAAAATCGTTGGGAATCTGCATGGTCGTTTTCAGATAGTCAAAAAATCTTCCCAGGAATTTCTCAAGGAGTCCTAGTAATCGGAGTAATTGTTGGAGGAAGGACAGAGGTTTTGACTAGTTTTGGTCCCCTAGAATTGAGTGATCTATCTAATAATGGACTTAGTTCCAAAGCTCCGTTCCTAGAACTTGAAAGAGGTCCTTGGTCAACATGGACTGATGCGTCATGGGCTGTTCCTAAGATGCCTAGAGACACATATGAAAGAAATTTATCTTTGAAAGCAATTAACGATCTTGCTGATCAACCTAGACTTTGTGAAGAAGATTGCTGGTTAAATCAAAGTGGAAAGAGTATCAGAGTAAGGGTTGGAGAAATTGATCAAAGTAATAATTTTAATATCATTAATTGGCAATTTGAAAATACAGGAGTACCGTTGATTAGAAGTAATCATTTTAAATTAGATGGTAATAAAGTGATAATTGATCATCCTGCATTTGATGACAATTATGATCAAGAATCAATGCAAGCACATCAATCAATGTGGGTAGGAGATGTTAAAAATAATGAAATTCCTAGGATTGCGTGTCAGGCTGTAGTCAATTCAGGGCTAAAGAGACGTTTATTATGGAGCGTTGTTCCTAGAAATTGTGTTCTTGGTAATTCTGTAAATTATTTGCAGATTCCTAAAGAAACCTGTAACGTCCTCAAAGAAGAATTTGGATCCTTACATGAAGGTTTGAATACGATAGTAAATCATCTAAATTCAGAATCTCTGAATACATGGTCAAAAGTTTGGGCTGCAAATAATAATGTAAATAATTATGAAATTGCTGGTTTACCATTTCCTACTCCAAAAATTGTTTCCTCATTATCGTTTAAGGGCAATAAAAGGGATGTTTGATTTCCTAAGAACCGATTTTAAATTCCGGTCTGTGACAGTAATTATAATATTTTAATGAAACTGATTAATACCTTTGCAGTATGTGCCCCTATTGGTAGCGCTGTGGCTAAGCGACCATTGAGGTGATATTATAGGAATAAATCCAAAAATTGGAATAACTGGTTTGCCAAGATCTGGCAAGTCAGCCGTTCTCGAGAAAGTAATCAATATGATTATTGAAGAAAGAAAAAATGGCAATTCAGGAACAAGAAGTGGATTTTCAGCGGATAAAATGATTGGAGGAATAAAGACTGAGCCAATAATAGAAAATGGAGAAAGAGTTGGTTATGCATGTGTTAATATTCAAACAGGTGAAAAAGGAATAATGGCACACAGAAATATAGATTCAAGATTGAGGATTTTGGGGTTCGGAATTGATCCTACAGAACTTGACAGAGTTGCTGTTCCTGCTATATTGGATAGTATAGGTAACTGTGAGATTTTAGTGATTGATGAAGTTGGTAAGTTTTCAGTTGAAAGTGAAGGTTTTGTTGCAGCGGTCAGAACAGCTCTAGAATATGATATGCCTACGCTATTGACATTACATAAAAAGAGCAGGCACCCTTTACTCCAGGACATCAGAAGACGCGATGATGGGAGGATTTTGGAAGTAACACCTGTAAATAGGGCTTTACTACCATATAAAATTCATAAATTAATAAAAGAAATTTATTAATGCAGGGCAAGTTGATTGATTAGGAGCCCCCGGGGTAGGCCATGGACTCTGCCGCTAGACGATTGGAAAGAGTTTTATTGGGAGTCATAATTCCTTTAGTTTTTTTAATTTCAATTACTTTTATTGATAATAATTTCCTAATAAAAGAATGCGAAAATGGTATTTGTAATAATTATATTATTTCAATTGTATTGATATTTTTAACTGTATTTTTGTGTTTATTATTATTAGTTTTAAAGTATTCAAATAAGTTAGATAAATGGTTTAGTAAAGAATTAGATATAGAAATGCGTGAAAGATTAAATGAGGAATATCATGAATCAGATGTGGCTAATTTAGGGTCTTCATGGGCAAAAATGGAAATTGAACATCTTGAAAGTAAACACGGAGAGGAATAGTGATGAGCGAAAACTTGACTTTCTCTATGCCTTCCTCTAAATAGAGAGTGGGTGCGATGAGTAACATACCAAGTGAATTGAAATATACTGCTGAACATGAATGGATTAGAATTGATGGTAATGAAATCGTAGTTGGAATTACAGATTTTGCTCAGAATGCACTTACGGATGTAGTATGGGTAGAATTACCTGAAATAGATGTTCATTTTAATGCAATGGACTCTTATGCTAGTGTGGAATCAGTAAAATCTGTTAGTGAAATATATGCCCCAATATCAGGCACTGTAACAGGTGTAAATGAATTACTAGAAGATGCCCCTGAAACCATTAATATTGATCCATACGGTAACGGTTGGATTTGTAAAATGACAATTGATGATGTAACTCAACTAGAAGGTTTGCTGGATTCCAACACATATGAGGAATTGATTGGAGAATAGGTTATGGATTTTAATCCAATATATCTCTATGTTGATGGATCTTGTGAAGATAACAGAAATGTAACATCGGATACTTCGGCTGGATGGGGGTTTTGCGTCATAGATGGCGATAATGGAATAGGTAAAGGCCAAGGTAATTTAATTTATGAAGAAAGTGGTAAAGTAGAGACAAATTCCAAATTAAAAAATTTTCTCGGGGCGGATGTTGGATCAAATAATACTGCAGAGTTGAGCGCTATTGCATATGCACTCAGGTGGTTATTATTGGATCAATCAAATAGGCCTGCAATTATTAGAGGTGATTCTCAATATGCAATGAATATTGCAAAAGGAATTTGGAAAGCTAAAGCTAATCGAAAGTTGGCTTTGAGAGTACAACAATTATGGTCGGAAGTTGAGTCAATTAAATCGATAAAATGTGAGCATGTTCGTGCCCATATAGGTCATAGATGGAATGAGAGAGCTGATCATTTGGCATTTAGAGTAATGAAAGGTAATAACGCTTTACCCCTACAATTTTGGAAACCTGGGAATAGGTAATTAATTATCTCTTAAAGGACCTAGGCTCAACAATACATAAATTGAATTTAAGGCCATTAGCGTACCGATTAGTGCCAATATTAATCCAGTTGGATCTGGTAATTGAGGAATAATATTGCCAGTTAATCCTGCTAAAATAATAGTAAAGATGCCAATTAATAATTCATATTTTGCTGATTTAGCCGGATATTGCCAGTTATCCATCCAAGGTATTAATCCATTATTCTTAAAGGTAAACCTGTACCAAGAGATATAAATAAAACAAATACCAATTAAACCAAATATTCCAAGTGTAAATGATTTTGAATCCCATGGCCCTAGAAATGAAATTTTTAGTATGCTTGCATTCAATAAAAGTGCTATTCCGAGAAACCCCCAGATTTTATAATTTGGCGCATTGGCCTCATTCATATCATTTCCGAGGATAATTATCACTTTAAAGCGCCGATATAAGATGAGTTAATTATGGTAATATTTCTTTACCTTAGCATATTGTTTATATGTCTCCAGTTTCCCTTAATCTTCATGAATCCAATCTTGGGTATCATATTGGAATACACCTTTGTTATTTTATTATACTCATTCATCTTTTGCATAGGAGTGGCAATATTGTTCATTTTGGTGGTAATAATTGATTTTCTCCGAAGAATATTGAGTCAGAATAAAAATAATACTGTAAAACCGTTTGAAATACCTGTGGATACACGGATTGGTATGAAGTATGATTTAAGATGGCTAAAAACTATTGATAATGATCATTTAGATTTAAGATATAGGGTATTGAGGATTGGATTACCCAAAGGTAGTGAATATTATCCCGGAGTAGATGATGATGATGAAACAAGATTTGTTTGCGTATACAATGGGAAAAAAATAATAGGATGTGCGACGTTACAAATAGATGCTGTAGCAGGTTGTAAATATAGGATTAGAGGCATGGCAGTTGATCCTGATTTTAGGAATAAAGGAATAGGTTCGTATATAGTGAAAAATCTACAAAATGAAGTTAGTAAAGAGAATACTGGTATCTGGTGTAATGCAAGAATTAGAGCTGTATCAATGTATTCAAGATGTGGCTTTAAGATTGTATCAGATATTTTTGAAATATCCGGAATTGGGCCTCATTACAATATGGAATGGCGACCTAGGCTAGGTAAATAAAAAATAATTTTTTGGAGCACGGACCGGGATTTGCACCCAGGTCCAGGGATCTGCAATCCCTTGCATAGCTACTCTGCCATCCGTGCTTGTACTCAGCGAGTGGAACGCTCTCTTTGAATATTGTTCGTCCATAATTTAATTTTCCTTGCATACTATCATGTAGGTTAAACACTCGGACAACTATGTGCCGAGAGTATCCGAGAGGTATGATGGACTCGGAGTAGGGTTTGCACCTTATCTTCAACCACCTGCAGAAGGTGTGATTAGGTGGACTGTGGGCGAGCCGGGATTTGATACTCCTGATAAAGTAATAGAAACTGCAATTAAAGGTTTAAGAGAGGGTAAAACAAAGTATACAAGGGGAGCGGGATCTTTAGACTTGTGTAAAGAAGTTGCAAACTACCTTGATGATAAACACAATTTAAGATATCCTCCTGAAGATATAATTATTACTCCCGGTGCAAAACAAGGTTTGCTTTATTCTTTTTTAATTACAACTATGCCCGGAGATGAGGCCATATTGCTTGCTCCATCTTGGGCATCATATGAACCAATGTTAAAATTTATTGGGGCTATACCTGTCCATGTTCCAGTTAGAAAAGATAATTTTCATCCTGATATGGATGCAATTAGAAATTCAATAACTGATAAAACTAAGATGATTTTGTTAAATTCTCCATGTAATCCAACTGGAGCAGTATTCACCCCTTCGGAAATACAAGAGATTGTCGATATTGCTAAAGAATACGATCTTTGGATTGTATCCGATGAAATATATGCAAGGTTAGTCTGGGTAGATTATCCCCATATTTCACCTGCTGCATTACCTGGAGGAATGGAACGTACGATTGTAGTTAACGGGTGGTCAAAGTCTTGGGCCATGACTGGCATGCGACTTGGATTTCTAGCAGGCCCATCAGAAGCAATGAAGGCCGCGGCAAAAAGTCAAGCAAATTCTGCATCCCATGTTCCAACATTCCTAATGGATGCAGCAAAAATAGCATTAAAATGTGATAATGAAGTTGACGAGTTTAATCAAGAATATTTGAAAAGGAGGAAACTTATGATTGAGGGACTTTCAGAAATACCTGGATTGAGAATTACTGAGCCAGAAGGTGCTTTCTATGTTTTCGTTGATGTTACTGGAACCGGGATGAGTGATGTTGAATTCGCAGATGGTGCACTAGAGGCCGGAGTACAATTAATTCCAGCATCATTAATTGCAGGAGGGGCAGGTTTTGTTAGAGTTTCATATGCTTCGGATGAAGATGTCATTACAGAAGGATTGTTAAGATTAAAAAATTGGTTAATTAAGTAAAGTTAATTAGTTATTTTTATAATTATACTATCTAAAATTATATTTATGATAGATTATGGGTCAACCAATATGGACACGAATGAAAGTAGAGGAGTTCATATTTTTTTAGATTATATTAATTATAATCCACCTGTTCACGAAGATGGTAAATGGATGTTAAAAATCCTTAGAAATTGTATTAAAAAAGCCGGAGTAAAGGAAGTTCACGCCCACGTTGTAGAATTTGATGGAACAGATAGCCCCCCGGGATTTGCAGCTGTTGTGTTAGTGGATGAAAGTCACGTTACTGCACATTGTTATTCGGAAATTGGTATCCTCGCAATAGATGTCTTTACATGTGGAAAAAATAATCCCCAAATAATTGTGGATGAATTAAAAATTATTCTTTCAATGTCTATAGATAATTTGCATTTGGTAAGAGAGGAATCTGTAAAAAGATTTTTATTAAAGGGTGATTAAATGTCAATAAGAAAGTTCATTGAGGAAAATTATAGGCATTTTAATGCTGGAGTATTAGCAGAATGTTCTGATTCTCTAAGAAAATTCATTGATAATAAAGGAAGGATGATGATTACTTTGGCTGGTGCCATGTCTACTGCTGAAATAGGAAGGACTCTGGCGCCTGTAATCAGATCCCAAAAAATTCATGCAATTTGTTGTACGGGTGCCAATTTAGAAGAAGATTTGTTTAATTTAGTTGCACATTCAAGTTATGAGAAGATTCCTAATTGGAGAGAGATGACGGCAGAAAATGATGCTGCACTCAGAGACAGGGGAATGAATCGGGTTACGGACGTTGCGATACCTGAAGAAGAGGCGGTTAGGAAAATTGAGAAATTACTATTGCCTTTATGGAAAAATGCTGAAGCGGCTGGTGACAAAAGATTTCCGCATGAATATCTATATGACATCTTATTGCATAGTGATATAGAATTTGATGCAAATCCAGAAAATTCATGGTTATTGGCTGCGGCAGATGCCAATCTACCAATATTTGTCCCTGGTTGGGAAGATTCAACATTGGGGAATATACTTGCTGCGAGAGTTTTAGATTGTACATTAAAGAGTTCAGATATAGTAAAGGGGGGTTTGTATGCTATGCAGGAACTTGCAGATTGGTATAGAGAAGATGATTCTCCAACTGGAATATTACAAGTTGGAGGCGGTATTGCCGGAGATTTTGCAATTTGTGTCGTGCCAATGTTAGAACAAGATGTAGGCATAAAAGTAAGTCGTTGGAAATGGTTTGCACAAATTAGCGAATCTAAATCATCATATGGAGGATATTCTGGAGCGCCTCCCACTGAAAAGATAAGTTGGGGAAAATTAGATGTCGATACTCCAAGATTTATGATAGAATCAGATGCTACCATTGTTTTACCATTACTATTAAAATCACTAGAATAGTTTAGTGTATTCATTACAATCTTCATAAATTCTTAGTAATTGATTATATTTTGATGTTCTATCACTTCTAGCAGGTGCACCTGTTTTTATTTGGCCCGCATTAGTTCCAACTGCTATATCAGAAATTATATCATCATTTGTTTCTCCGGATCTATGACTGATTATTGTCCTAAATCCTGCTTCTTTTGCCATCTTTATAACTTTCATAGTTTCAGTAAAAGTCCCTATTTGATTTAATTTTATCAATATTGCATTAGAGGCAGAAAGTTTAATTCCTTTTTCAAATCTTTCTGGATTAGTAACGTATAAATCGTCCCCGACTATTTGTACCCTATGTCCTTCTTTTTTTGTAAATTCAATCCAAGAATTCCAATCATCTTCTCCAAATGGATCTTCTATTGAAACTATAGGATAAGATGAAATCCATTTGGAATAGATATTTGCTAACTCTAATCCAGAGATTAGTTTACCATCAATTTTATATTTTCCTTCATAATAAAATTCTTGAGCAGCGACGTCAAGTGCTATTGAGACCTCAGTTCCTGGTTTATATCCTGATTCTAATATTGCCTGTTGAACATATATCAATCCATCCTCATTACATCTTAAATTGGGGGCAAAGCCCCCTTCATCTCCGATACCTCCTAACAGATTATTTTTATTTAAAATTGATTTTAAAGTGTGATATATTTCGACTCCAGCCCTTAGGGCTACTTTAAAATCGGTGAAACCATGTGGTACAATCATAAATTCTTGTACATCTACATTAGAGTTTGCATGTGCACCACCATTTAATATATTCATTAAAGGTACTGGTAAAGTACATTTTTCTTCATTTTTTGCAATGTATGACCATAATGGATATCCTATACCTGCAGCTCCTCGTAAGCAAGCCAAGGAAACGCCTAGAATTGCATTTGCACCTAATTTTGATTTGTTTGGAGACCCATCTAAATCTAGCATAATTTTATCAATTTTTTCTTGATCTGATACGTCGATGCCGACCAATGAATTTTTTATTATTCCATTTATATTGCCTACGGCAATATCTACTCCTTTACCATTCCATTTTTCATCATGGTTATCTCGTAATTCTACAGCCTCATAACTTCCTGTAGATGCTCCTGAAGGTACTGCTGCCCTAGACGGGATATCGATACTAGCATAGCAATCTACCTCAATCGTTGGGTTTCCTCGCGAGTCAAGTATCATTCTTCCATTTAAATTGCTTATGGGCAATCCCATATATGAGACGGATGGGATTGTCTTTGTGAATGTAACGGGATTATAAATATTAATTAACTCAGCAAAGTCATTTCAATATTATTTTTATAATTCATCCATATTAATTTGAGAATTATGTCATCTTTCCAATGATATCTTTTAATTCCTGGAATAAATAGATAAAACTTCGATCCGGATAAACTGTATTTACAGGGCTCATATTTTAAAATAAGTTTTTTAATGATTTAAAATATATGCTATAAACCGGTAATATATATTTAAAAATATATTATTAACTGGAATAAAAGTACAAATAAGATTTACTTTTCGGATTATATATGATAAACATCGATTCTTTAGATAGAGGAATATTATCCGTATTGAGAGATAATGGCAGAGCCCCTTATGTGGATATTGCAAAAACTGTTGGAGTTACTGAGAGGACTGTGAGAACTAGAATGCGTAAATTGGAAGATGAGGGTGTCATAAGAGGATATACCGTTAGAGAGGCTGGAATTGGATTATCTGCACTTATAAGAATGAAAATTGGACCAGGGACCGAAATTGGAACTTTAGCCGGAGAATTTGCAGGATGGAATGGTGTTGAATCAGTATATGAAATCAGTGGAGATGCTGATTTGATTGCAATTGTACACGTTGATGATACTGTTGGACTCAGGAATATGCTAGATAAAATGTGGTTGGCTGCGCCCGGTGATATAAGTTCTACACAAACTGAATTAGTATTAGAACAATATTAAATTTATATTTTCCATTTAATAGAACACCCTATACTTACTGTTCTAGATTCTGAAATATCTTTACCCATTACAATAAAATCTATTGCATCTGATAATTCTGAAGTTGTCGCATGAGAAGGATCACGTGGTGAATCATCCATTCTTCCTCGATAAACAACTAATCCTGATTTATTTACTAGATAGAATTCAGGGGTTCTTTCTGCACCATATTTTATTGCAACTTCTTGCGTATCATCTACAAGGTACGGATATGACATACCAGAGTTAGCTCTTTTTACCATATTTTCCCATGAATCAGTAGTGTAATTTATTGGATCATTAGAATTTATTCCTACAAAACCAATTTTATTCTCCTTTGCTTTTTTAGATAAAATTTCAATTCTTGATTCTGAACCAACTACATATGGACAATGATTGCATGTAAATAATATTATAGCGCCATTATCATCCATAATATCCGAAAGGGAAACAGTGGGTTTGTTTATTAAAAAATTAGCATTTTTTAATGAAAATTCTGGTGCTAATTCTCCTGGTTCTATTCCTAGTGACACATTCATATAATAATCCAAAGCAATTAGAGAATTAATGCTTTGTAATATAATTAGAATTTCTAGTTGAAACCTTTTCTCTAGATTCTTCTAGTCTTCGCCTAGCTAGTTTATGTTCAGAGTCTATATTCAAAACTGCTCTCCAAGCTGATATTGCTTTTTCTGGATATTCGCCTTCATGTAATATGGCTGCGATTCTAAGATTGGCATCCAAATGTCTAGGATTACATCGCGCAGCATTTTCAAAATCGGAGAAGGCTTCATCTAATCTACCAAAATCAAGATATAATAATCCCCTTTGATACCATGCATCGGAAAGAGTTGGATCGATATTTATTGCTTTATTTAATGGTTTTTCTGCTTGTTCTGCCCTTCCCATTGCATTCATACATGTTCCTAAATGGACTAGAGCCATTGTATATTCAGAATTTTCTTTCAATAAGCCCCTTAATTCAGATTCTGCTTCTGACCAATCTCCAAGATTCATTAATATTTCAGATCTTCTTAATTTTGCTAAACTTAGATTCGGCCTATTCTCAACTAATAGATTAGCATCATCAAGCGCAAGGCTTAATTCTTCTCTCAACAATGCTGCAGAACACCTGTTTAATCGGGCTCTAACGTGATTTTTATCCATTTCAAGTGTTCTTGAGAAGAAGTCTTGTGCCTCAGTCAAGTGTCCTTTTCTTGCCGCAATGAGTCCTTTTATAAAATAAATAGTCGAGTTATTTTTTAACCTAGTAGATGCTGATGAAATCATAACATCTGCTTGATCAATTTTACCTAAGTCAAGTGCTAATTGAGCTTCTTCTAATGATATTGAAGGATTTTCTGGTATCAGGCGTCTGGCCCTAATTAGTGCTATTTCTGCTTCATTGTATGACATTTGGTAGCGCAATGCTCTAGCCCTACCTAACCATGCTAATCCCGATTCGCGATTATATTCAATTGCTGAATCAAAACAAGAAATTGAATCCAAAAGAAGTATTTGATCATATTTACCGGTATTATCCCTATTTTCATCCACTTTAGAAAGATTTAATCGTCCTTTCATAACATGCAATGCTTCATGTTCCCACGAAACTAAAGGAGCTTCTTCTAGTATTTTATTAGCCCATTCAAATGATCCAGACCTAAGAAGTAAAAGGCTTAGCTTTGCTCTAACTTCAGGATTTTCGGGATATTTTACAATATATTCTTCAAGTACTTCAATTGCTGGTTGTTTTTTCCCGTTATTATCTAGTATCTCTGATTCAATTATAATACCGAATTCGCCCAAACCTTGTGCTTTTTTTATACTGGAAAGTGCTTCTTTTATTTTATGAGGATTTGTTGCTAAGATTCTTGAGTGTAAAAGCCATGCCTTTCCATTTTTGGAATCTAATTTAATTACTTTTTCAATACATTCCAGGGCCGTATTTATTTCTCCGAGAGAAAGTAGTTTTGATCCTTTTTTATATAATTCGTCAATATCTTCGGAATTATGAATATGCAAATTCTGACCGACAATATTCGCCCTTTCTATAATATTTGATAATTGACCATTGTTTTTTGTAAATTCTATTCCTAACCCTTCTAATCGTTTTTTATTTCTCTTTACTCTTGAAGGATCTAAATCCGTCAATAGTAAAATTTGTTCCTGTAAAGCTTCGATATCATCTGGATTGATAGCTAATAGTCTTTCTAAACTAATATCTAGAAGTTCTAGATCTCCATTTTTTCGTTGTATGCCTGCAAGGGCCCTTAATGGCTTAATATCTTCAGGGCTTAATTCATGTGCCACATTGTAAAAATCTGATGCACGATCAGTTCTGCCTATCGCATGAAATAGTTCACCGATTCGTCTATGTTCATTACCATTTAATTCGATATCTTCGGCCCTCATATTTGACTGAGTTAAAATTGAGTCTAATCTTTTTGTAAGTGGTAAAAGTCCAGAAATTATATCTGTAGTTTGATTATTATCAATTCCTGAATAGTGGTTTAGAATTGCGTGAGTTGCGTGAGTTGCGATTGCGCATGATTCACTGGAACTTATACTAAAATTCTGATTTAATAATAATTTTTCTGCATTTTCTAAGGATTTATGAACGTCGAGTAGCCCATGTACTTCTGGAGCATCAGATAGAATGGTGTTAACTCCCCTAGATAATAATTCTAAAGAATTAGATGTTTCATTTAAATTTCCTTGTAATAATCCCATTCTTGAATGAAATTTTTTACTTTTGTTCATCATACTTTTATGTTTTAACCAAAGAGTTGTCAATGCAATAATCAATATTGCATAAACTGTTACAACAGCCATGGTGGAAGATTCCATTACTACGAGCGGACATAGAAGACTTTTGATGGCTTCTATTACTTTTATGTCTTTTATGCTAATTTTTAATATAATTAGGATTAGTCAGTTTTATAAAAATTGACTTAGATTATCATAATTTTTAGAAATCATCTGGTGAAAATGCTTGTACATCTTGCTTTCTAGATACTTTGCCTCTAGAATTTCCTAATACATTTTCAATCCCTGCACCGGATGCATAATCAAATATTTTATCATTTATTTTTCCAGCAAACACAAGGCCTTGTGCACCTTTGGTTTCTTCCAAGGATTCCTTTAGACTACTTGCACCAATTGGATCTGTAGTCGTGCCATCTTCAAGAATTATGATCGCATTATTCCTTGGTAGGCCTTGCAATAATTCTGCCCATTTTTTGACATGTTCTGGCGCCTCTAATAGTTCACTTCCAGTACCAACTGTTTCATCATCATCCTTCTGAATTTCTATTTGAATCCTAGCAACGGCTTTTGAAGCAACTTCTTTTTGATTCAAGCATTTTGTTATTACTTTACCTTCTAAATGTTCTACTTCTCTGCTTTGGGGGGCTATGGAAACGTGAGTTAAAGATTTGCCTAATTTACCACTCAATTCCATAAGTAATAACTTTCCACCTCTATCTCCATCTAGGAATGCTGTAACAATTTTTTTCTTACTTGCAAGAGTTAATAATTCGGAATTTATACCTGAGCCCATTGTTGCAATAGCGTTTTTAATACCATATTTCAATAGGTTTCTAACATCGTTTCTGCCTTCAACGATAATTATCGCTTCGCTATTTTCAACATTCGGGCCTGCGGTCATTCCTGAAATTTCGATTTCTGTATCTAATGTAAGAACCGATCGTACTTCTTCCAATATATTCTTTGATTCATCTGTACCTGAATTAACTAAACTAACGAGTAATTCTTTTGCACGATCAATTACATGATCACGCTTTGCAGAACGTATATTTTCAATTTGTTTTACTTTTATCGATGACTTACATGGGCCTATTCTTTCAATAGTTTCTAAAGCTGCGCCAATAACTGCAGTACTCACCTGATCTAGTGATGAAGTTACCAGTATTTCTCCCTGTACTTTTCCTTTATTTTGATGCAACACCACATCGACGTGACCAATGCGGCCTGTTCTTTGTAACTTTCTTAACTGCAATTGATCTCCAAGAAGTCCTTCAGTTTGACCGAATATTGCTCCTATGACATCCTTTCTTGCGACTGTTCCATCCGTTCGAATGGATGCGTGTATGACATATTTTCCTTCATTTGACATTATTTTATTCTCCTTTTTTATATATATTTTGAAACACACCCAAGAAACTCTTTTCCTGTTTTGCCTATTCGGCAGTTGGGTGAATGGATGCAGAACATCCTCGAGTGTGGCTTAAAAGCAATACGTGGGAAGTATGGCTAGTTGATGAATCCTCCTACTACATAATAACTCGTCAAAGTATAAAAAATCATTAATTTGCCCCAGTAATTAAATTGGTTGGTATGCTTCGATTGGCATGGAAGATTCTATTTTCGATAGAAGAGTTGTTTTTCGAGGAGCTGTTTCTTTAGCATTGAGAGATGGTCAATTAAGTAATGGAGAAAAAAGACTTCTCATGAAATTAGCTTATTCTCTGAAATTGGATGATGAGGAACCAAAGATGATATATGATTCAATAGTAGACAATGTTCCCATAAGTATTGGTAAATCTCTAAGTGAAGAAGAACAGAGACTTGTTTATGGGCAGGTATTAGAAGCAATGTTAATTCATACCGATAGATCTGATGATGAATTAATGCAGATTGCATATTTAAGAAAGATTTTTTCCATAAATGACTCAGAGCATAGGGCCATTACTAGAAGTATGGATAGGCAACTAGAAGAAGTCATTCATAGAACATTCAAAGATGAGGTAAGAATTAGACTTTATGATTCAATAGATCGTATGGGAGATATACTAGATAGTATTCTAATCAGGAAAGAGGATCGTAAATGAAAGAATATGCCCTACTAGATGAATATCTTGGAAATCAGCATTATAACGTTCACCAATCTTCAAAAAAACTATTAAAAGTAGTTCGTGAAGCTTATCCGATAGGAATACCAGCATTAATCATGAAATCTACTACAGATAGGATTGGTATTTCAGCTGGTTACTCATTTCATTTGGGAACTCCAGACGGCTTACTTAGAAGATTGGCTTCATGGTTAATAACAAAAAATAATGGAGATCATGCCATATTATTAAAATTAAATAAAAGATTATGGAAGCGGCATGGAAGGGAAGATATTGCGCTATCTGCATTGATTTTAGCAAATCTCGATCATGTCACTTTAAACACTAATCCATGGATAATATTCAGTACATTATTACGAAAAAAAGAGCCTATGGATGGTTTATTATTAACAATTGAAGAATTGTTACGTTCAGGCAGAGAATTGCCAAGTGAAGAATTACTTGAAAAATGGTGTAAAGGTAGATTAGTGGATGGCCATTTAGCAATAATAACGACTTATGCAGGAATTATCAAAGGTAAAATTCCAAGTACTAATCTGATTTCCTTATTAGAAGATATAGATTTACCAACGAATGATTCAATAATTTCAAGAGTTATGCATAAAATTATTGATTCTAAACCGTAGAACTGATGTGGAAAGGTGCCCTCCGGTAACTAATGACTGGTCGCCTATTACCTTCAGATGATCCGATATCTGAAAGAGTCCTTGAGTGGACCATTAAACAAAATTCAACAGATGTTTCACAGTTAATGAAATGGTTAAAAGAATCTAATGGAAGAAAGGAACAACAAATTTTACTAAAAAGGGCGTTGGAATTAATGGATGAAACCCAATATGCATTACAACGATTAGATGAATTAAGGTGATTTCTTGGGCTCTTTGCTACTTGCAGGTGGAATGTCATCAAGAATGGGAATAGATAAGGCATTGATTGAAATAAATGGTAAATCATGTATATCTAGAGTCGTAAGTTCTTTGCATTTAGCAGGATTAGCTCCAATAATAATCTCTATATCTGATATAATATTGATTAAGAAATATCAGAGATTATTGGATCCATCAATTGAAGTTAAGTGGGTTGTTGATACTAAAAAATATGCTGGGCCAATTGAATCAATTATTGAAAATCTTGAGAATATTGGTTCAAAATATGAGTATATTCAATTGGCCACAGTTGATGTACCGTGGATAACGGAACATTTTTTCAAAAACCTAAAACATTTAATTAGAGATGGTGATGATTTGATAATACCAACTGATGGTGAAAGGATGCATCCTTTACTATCTCTTATTAAGCCACAAAAAATTTTGAAAAAATTGGCGGATGGGGACAGGCGACCTTTGAATATTCAATTTTCAGAATTAAAACATTCAACATTTTTTGAAAATAAAGACATATTAAAAAATATAAATAATCCTCATGATTTAATATGATATTTACCAATTGATAGGTTGTCAATAACTTTCGGATATAATTTGTGTTCGACTTTTTTAATTTTTTCTTGTAGTGATTTTATATCATCTAGAGAATTTATTGATACTTTCTCTTGTGCCAAAATATACCCCGTATCAACGCCATCATCAACCAAATGTACCGTACATCCGCTTTCGGTAACCTTAGCATTAATTGTGTCTCTATGAGCATTTGCTCCTGGAAATTTCGGCAATAAAGAAGGGTGTATATTGATAATTTTTCCTTTCCATTTACTTACGAAAGAAGGAGTAAGGACCCTCATATATCCATTTAATACAATGAGTTCAATTTTGGAATTTAATAATTCTTTATTAATTAAATCTTCATGCATTAATCGTTGCAAATCTTTATTTGTTGATTTAGGAAGAGGTACTACTTTACATCTTATATTATATTTATTCCCATAAATTAGTCCATAGGCATTACTATTATTAGATAAGATTAGCTTTGTAGAATGCGTTCTAGATATTTTTTGATGTGCTAATAATGCATTGAGGCCTTCCCCTGTTCCTGAAATTAAAACAGCGACTCTTAATGGTTTTAGTAAAGATGCAATTCTTGGAAGTATGTACTCCTCATCCACGGACCTGACAGCGAACATTGTCGTTTGAGGTTTCGTCATAAAAGATACATTATCTGAACTTCGGCCATATGTTGGGACTAAAACCCGACCTTGCTTCGGAAGTCTGGTGAACCAATGGAGCGCCTGGAAACAATAGAAGAAATTATTGAAAATTATTCTGTTGCAAGTAGTCCAATAAAAAGTAAAATATACACTTTATTAGGTATTATATTTGTTTTTTTTGCAATAATAGGAATTTTTATTCCGGGATGGCCGACGGTATCATGGGCCGTTCCCGCAGCCTTTTTATTTTCACTTTCAAATGAAAGTCTATTTTATTGGACTTTGACAAATAAGTATTTTGGTTCAGCTATTTTTGAGTATTATGCAACTGGAAAAACAATTCCTAAGCATGCTAAATATATAATTATCTTTTTCATAAGTTTAATGATGTCGTTATCGACATATTTTGTTTGGTATGTTTCAACTAGGGGTACTGGAAATCTATACGATATTTCCTCATGGAATGGTGCTGATCCAGGATACGGTGCCGTTACAATACTGTTAGTTGGACTAATTGGAATTTGGTATGTTACCTTCAAATTAAAAATAAGGAATGTATAATTTAATGAAGAAAAAGACGTTTGTTTGTGAAAAGCATAGACATTCCATATTCATCTGCGGCATCTATAACTTCTTGATCTCTTATTGATCCTCCTGGCTGAATAATGGCCTTTACTCCAATTTTATTAGCGGCTTCAATTCCATCCCTGAAAGGGAAAAATGCATCAGAAATCATCATTGATTCTGTCGCTTGAGGGCCGGCTCTTCTTGCAGCAATATGTACTGCTTCAACTCTGCTTGTTTGCCCGGGCCCGATTCCGACTGTTGCCATTCCAGTATCAGTCTTAGAAACTAGTGCTATTGAATTTGATTTGACTTCTGAAAGAACGGTACATCCGAATTTGGCCAATAGAATTTCGGTTTCATTCGTACTTCTTTTTGTAACACATTGGACGTTTGGCCAATCAATATTTGGAGGCCCTTGAACCTGTGCTACCCAACCACCATCAATTTGTCTAATTCGCAATTCTTCTTTTCTTACTGAGAGATCTTTTATAGTTAACATTCTTCTATTCTTTTTTGTAGATAATATATCTAATGCTGCTTCATCAAAACCAGGAGCAATGATGCATTCAAAGAAATGATCACCAATTAGTTCTGCAGTTTCTTTTTCTACTAAAGAAGTAAATGCAATTACACATCCAAATGCACTTTCTGGATCACTTGATAATGCGTTTTTCCATGCTTTTGACTGATACTTATCTATTGCAACACCACATGGATTTGTGTGTTTAATTATCACACATCCATGAGAATATTCCTCATCCATATCAATTAAAAGACCTCTGGCGATGCGTAATGCCCCATCCAAATCTAAATAATTATTGAAAGAAAGTTCTTTCCCTCCATGTTGGAGAGTAGCAGCCAATCCAGTAGATTCAATTGTATTAGAAGGATAAAATGATGCGGGTTGATGAGGATTTTCCCCATATCTAAGTTTCTTACCTACTTCTGAAGTTATTTGAATTTTACGAGGAGTCAGAGGATTGATAAACCTATTTTCTAACTCATTACTTACTACAATATCATATGCTGCTGTTGATTGAAAGGCTTCTAGTGCTAATTTTTTTTTCATAGAAATATCTATTCCTGATGGTTTACCATTGGATTTAATAAGTTCTTGAATTATGATGTCATATTGACTTTGGTGTGTTGCAATAATAACGTCTTTGTTATTTTTAGCTGCAGAACGAATCATAGTTGGCCCCCCTATATCAATCATCTCAATCAGAATTTCATCCGAAACCGGAGGTTTTTGTGAAGCAACATTTTCAAAAGGATATAAATTTACGCAGACTAAGTCAATGGTTCCATATTTTAATTCATTCAAAATTTTCATATCATCATCATTTCCTCTTCTTGCAAGAATACCTCCATGAATGGCAGGATGTAATGTTTTCACTCTACCATCTAATATTTCTGGATGATTTGTAATTTCTGAAACATCTGTAACTTCTATACCGGATTCACGCAATTTACGTGAAGTTCCTCCGGTTGAAACTATGATCCAACCCATATTTGAAAGTGAATTTGCAAACTCAATTATTCCTTTTTTTTCCCAAACGCTAATCAGGGCTCGTGGCTTGTCCATGATATCGGATTTAGATTAAGTCCTTCAATAATTCGACTAGTGAGTTTAATCTCCTCTTGCTGATATAACCTGATCTATACGTAGCATACTCATTGCAGTTTCAGTTGCTGATTGTAAAGATGCTTCTATGACCAAACGGGGGTGCCAGACATCATTTATTATTGAAACAAGTCCTTCGGGAGTAATGCCGACTGGACCCTCATTATCCCTAGATGCAGTACGTAATTCCAATATTCTATCCAAGGAATCCCCCCCAGCGTTTTCTACTAAAGTTACTGGAATTGTTTCTAAAGCCCTTGCATATGCTTCCATTGCGAGTCTGGCCCTTCCTGGTTCTGCTTCTGAGGCTTTTCTTACAGCATTAGCCATTCTTGAATGTATAGAGCCAGCACCGGGAACAATTTCATTATCAGTCATTGCAATAGTTGTAGCGCGTAAGGAATCATGTAATCCTCTGATTATCTCATCAGTCCCTATATCTCCTGAACCTCCTACCTCTATTGTGACAATTTTTGGATTTATACAACCGTCTATTATGATAATATCTTCAACTTGATCTGTATTTTCTCTTCTTTCCCATTGGATACTTTTACATTCTCCGAGATCTGAAGAATTTATATCTAGAATTGAGTCGATTAAAGTAGCTCCAACCGCATTTGCTATATTCTCTATTTCTGAAGAATCTAATTCTCCTACTGTAAGTATATCATTATCTGAAAGTTGATGAAGTATGTCTCTATCTATTTCTCCTGAACAGAATATTGCAGTTACTCCACTTTTGATTATAGCATCAGTGATGGAATTTTTTCGATCTTGTTCTGCATCTACGAATGAGTCTAATTGATTTGCTGTATTTATTTTTATCTCAACAGAGCGGGTTAATTTACGAATTTTTAGGTCCGAATCTAGTACTGCAACCTTTGGATTCATTAGATTATTAGGTAGATTATCCATTAATATACGACGTTTAATAATTATTCCTTTCAATAATTTAGATTCTTGAAGTGAACCAAGACCGGTTTTAAACATTGTAACATGTTCTGCTGATGGATTTTCTCTATTTTTAAAGAGTGTAGTTAGCGATTCCACAATTATTGGTGAGAATCGGTTTAGAGCAGTTTCAGCCCCTTTGCCCCTCAATGCAGTTTCAGCAATCGATAAAATATTTTGATTATTAACTGGCTTTACATCGTATTCTATTTGTTCTTTTGCAACTTTAAGAGCCATTTGGTAACCATCTACCAAAGTTAGAGGATGAAGTCCTTTTTTGAGAAGTGTGTGGGCCTCAATTAACATTGAGCCGCATAGTAACATAGTAGTTGTAACGCCATCTCCACATGTTTCTTCCTGCATATTACCCATTGAAACCATCATTTTAGCAGCAGGGTGTTTGACTAATAGTTCTGCAACAATTTTTGCACCGTCATTAGTTATAGCAGTGGTGCCATCCGTTTTGTATAACATTTTATCTAGACCTCTTGGGCCAAAGGTTGGCTTTAGTAAATCCGAAAAAACTCGTGCAGCTAAAATTAATTTTTCTTGAACTTCAATACCACTAGTAATATTGGTCTGATCGGGAACAATTACAACTTTTGGCTTACCCGCTCCGTCACTCATAATAACAACCGAAAAGAATGTGCGTCAAGAATGCTTTGAAGTTAAAATATATACTTATCTAATTAAATATAATATATGGTAATATTTGAATCAATAGTAATAATTATAATTATTACACTAATTATTGATATTTTAACAAATAATAAATGGAAATATATTAGTTTCTTCTTCCTTTCCTACCCTTTCCTTTCTTATTTTTACCTGGGTTGTTTTCCCAATGTCTTCCTGATCTACTGCGCCATTGATCTAATTCTTCGTCTTGATTTGAGTCATTTTCGATTTTCTTCCTTAATGAACGGGGTAAATCTTTAACAGAATTTACTTTTAATTTTATGCTCAAGTCTTCCTCAAGTTGGCGTATTGATTCGCCCCTTGTTCCGACCATGGCCCCTATGCTTGAGTCATTTATGTACATTTCAGCAGATGAATCCGTCATAAATTTTGCATGATGTACGGGTATACCCGTTAATCGGGAAATTTCTTTTTTTAATTGTATTGCTGCCATCCTCAAAGCTGGGCTTCCTCCTTCTTCTTCATTGATATTTACTGGAACTACTGCTATTTCCGAACCAAAGGCAAACATTTCATGAGTTATTTTTCCGGAAGGAAATTCCTTTATTTCAATTACTGGTCGACTTAGGTCTGATTCCATTCCCGTAGGTGCCCTAACCACCATTTTTAATTCTAAAACTTGGGCTATTTTTCCTTTTTCGATATGTATTACGGTATCAAGAACCTGGGATATTAATCCCAATTCAACCTTACCGACCATTCTTTGTATTGCTTCAAGTGCACTATTTGCGTGAGTTACTCCTAGCAATCCAACCCCGGCCAATCTAACATCTCCAAATATTTCAAAATCCCTGGTTCTTCGAACTTCATCGAATATAACAAAATCAGGACGTACTAAAAAAATAACTTCTGCAGTTTTTTCTAAATCTCCTTCTAAAGGTGCATATTGAGTAATCCTTTGAGGAACTTGAAGATCTCTAGGCGCTTCCATTGTTTTTACCATTGCACCGACTTCAGAATCTAAATATGCTGCAATTGCTTGAGCAAAAGTAGTTTTTCCAGAACCTGGCCTTCCAACTACAAAGACTCCACGATGGTGATCTTTTAGTCTATCCATTAATTCAGGGTTTAAATTATAATCTGATATTTGTAAATGTGCTACTGGCCTAACTATTGTAATTTCCCATGCATCTGAAAAAGGAGGCCATGCACAAGTAATTCTAAGGTCACCTATTTGCATTATTTTACAACCAATTCTTTCAATTTCAATAAAGCAGTCCGAACGTTTTGAATTTTGTTCTATTACCATTGATAGTTCATCGCACAAATTCTCTAAAGTGGGTTTATCCCATGGAGAGTCATCCAACTGATTAAGTGTTAAAGATGAAATATGGCCACTTTTTACTCTTGTCGGACATTCAGCCTTTAAAAAAGCTGTAGAAACAGTATCATCACTAAGTAAATTCTCAATACTATCTGGTATAGGGGGGTGTTCACCAAACTCAGCCATACTATGTCCAATAGGTCATTGGATATGATGATTCAGATAAATTATCGTAAAATGTACTAAAAATGCTAATATATTTATTTATTAAACAATATTCTTATTGAGTATGGGGTATTGAGTTTAATGTGGGAATTGTACAATCTGTAAATGCTAACTCATTAGGTGGGGTGCCAAAATATCCTCTTGAAACAATTAATATTGGAATTGAGGGAGTCATGGAAGATAAGCAAAATGATTTAAAATATCATGGTGGACCTAACAGGGCTGTTTGTATATTTTCTTATGAGAGAATAAAGCAATTACAATCTGAGGGGAATTCAATATACATAGGAAGTACAGGTGAGAATATTACAATAAGAGGAGTTGATTGGGACTTATTAGAAGTTGGAAGTATAATC
Organism: Euryarchaeota archaeon UBA557; assembly: GCA_002503285.1. Taxonomy (GTDB): domain Archaea; phylum Thermoplasmatota; class Poseidoniia; order Poseidoniales; family Thalassarchaeaceae; genus MGIIb-O3. The sequence goes on along the minus strand of DARI01000009.1, from coordinate 368 downwards.
AACATTGGTGATATTATTATTCAATTGACAGGTGTGGCACCTCCTTGTAAAACGATTAAAAAATCTTTTAAAGAAGGTAAATTCAATAGAATATCACAAAAAATCTATCCAGGCTGGTCAAGATGGTATGCATCAGTATTAAAGAAGGGAATTGTCAATTGCGGAGATGTTGTCATCCTGGAATAGTAAATTCTTCATCATTGTGAAATACACTATAGCATACGGATGAATAAAAGCAGAGGTACCCGAGTGGTCAAAGGGGCTGGGATGAGGTCCCAGTGCGTAGTGCTTCGCAGGTTCAAATCCTGTCCTCTGCACCAAAAAAGTTAAAATTTTTACAATATAAATATATACCATTAATCTAAAAA
>DARI01000025.1:28794-99516 GCA_002503285.1 Euryarchaeota archaeon UBA557 | reverse complement strand
CTCTGTAATTCTTGATATCTGTCCATATCTGGTTGCCAATCACCTTCATAAAAAGAAGGAGTAGCCATTTTTGCTTCTAATTGATTGATTTCATCTTCAATTTCTTGAAATTGCCTACCTCTTCGATTTAGTTCTTCGCCCAAAGTAGCATTTTCATTTAAATCTCTTATTTGGGTTAAAAATGCAAGTCGTAATCCTGCTGCAAAAAAGATATCTCCAAGATCTTGGTTCTGGTTACTTATCGTTCGTAGTAAAGTAGTTTTACCTGCACCGTTATGGCCTACAATTCCGATTCTATCGCCTTCATCGATCCGTAAATTAACTCCTTCCAATACTTTTACGGGACCAAAAGCACGGTGGACCTCCTCGAGCCTTATGAGTTCCCGTACCATGTTTATTCGGGGCGACCTTTCTGATATAATACCAGTACAAATGAAAAGAGGTACGCTTTACGGACTTCATGGAAATTGTGGAGGTGGAGATTGAATGGACGGGTACAAAAAGACATGCAGAGTTACTTATATCTTCTATATCTCCAGATGATCCTGAATCTTTTCTTGCTGAGGTGATTGAGAGTAAGGATGGTGCAAAATTAATAATAAAAGTGTCCTCTAGTAATTTAAAGAGTATTAGATCGACGATTGATGATTTATTAGTTTGTTTATCTGCGGCTGATTTGAGTCTAAGCGTGATTGAAAAAAATAATTCTGATTAAAAAAATATTTATCAATGAAATACAACTATTCAAGATAGGGGTTCCCTACGGATTGTTATGGAAAGGTTGCCTCACGACCGTTCAAGTCTCCTGTGGAATGGACATATATTAGATGGTTCTCCTACTTCTTTATTCGTAGAATCCATGGATGGTTGGATAGATGCAATGTTATTCGACGAACAAGGAGGAGGTAGTGGAACTAAAGAAATTATTAAAGCAAATATTATTGTAAAAGAAGATGGTATTATTTGTGGTAAACCAATCATAAATAGATTAATTCAACGTCATTTTTCTAAATGTGCAATATCATGGAATATTGATGAAGGTGAAGATGTAAAAAGTGGCCAAATCATTATCAATATAACCGGTGAATCAATTGAAATACTGAGAATTGAACGAATTATGTTGAATATTTTGGGGAATCTGTCGGGCATTGCAACCAATACAAATAATTGGACAAAAAAAACTTCTAATATAAAATTAGCAGCTACTCGTAAAACAGATTGGGGCCTATTAGACAAATGGGCAATACATGTTGGAGGGGGTTTGACACATAGACTAAATAGAAATGATGCATTAATGATGAAAGAAAATGATTTCATATCTCTAAAACTTAATAATGAAAGTAATTCTGAAACAATTAAGCGAGTCATGAGTAATATTAGTATAACTCAAGAAGAATTTGTTATTGTTGAAGTTCAAAATTTAATTGATGCAATTATTGTTGTGGATGTTTGGAAAAATATATTGAATAAAAGCAATAAGATAGTGTTGTTATTAGATAATGTTGGCCCCAAAATTGCAAAGAATATTTCTTTATCATTATCAAGTAAAAATCTCCGAGATTATTGCATATTGGAGGGTTCAGGAAATATTGATATGAATTCTCTTGAAGAGTGGTCTGAAAGTGAGATTGAATTGATTTCATCAAGTGGACTAAACAGAGGAGTTCGCCCTCTAGATTTATCAATGATATTTGAGGAGGATACTAATGTCTAATATATCAAAAAATCATCCAAGATATAGATCTTTGATTGCCAGAGAAAAATTAGTTGATGCATCTAATAATGGTCTTTTGGCCCATTCAGCAATGATTGCTCATGGAAGAGGTGAAGCGTTTGACTATCTATTAGGAGAAGAAACCTCTAAATCTGCTAAATTGGCCATAAAAGAAGTTGCATATAGACTAAATAAATCAAAAAATCCAATCATATCTGTAAATGGAAATACAGCAGTATTAGCAGGAGAAGATTTGATACGTATTGCGGCTGTTTTGGAGTGCCCAATAGAAATAAATCTCTACTATAGAACAGAAGAAAGAATATCTAAATTATTACAACTCTTAAATGAGCAAAAAGATAAAGTTGCTAAAGAGGCCTGTCCTGAAGGATGGATTGGGGATTGGGATAAATCAGTTAATTCCGTTAGACTACTTGGGCAAGAAAATGATGGTTTAATTATTGGTTTAGAAGGTCCTAGAGCAATTTGCTCTTTTGAAGGAATTCAACGCTCTAAGACTGTATTAGTTCCACTCGAGGATGGAGATAGGTGTGAAGCGCTTGTTGCACTTGGAAAAGAGGTTTTAGTAATTGATTTAAATCCGTTATCAAGAACTGCAAGGAAAGCGTCTGTAACTATTGTTGATGAAGTTTCGAGAGCTGCTAATTTAATTTTGAATGAAATAATAATTAAGGATTATGAAATTAAAGAGTGGGATAATGAATCAACACTAAGAGATGCCTTAGAAATTATTTCAAAATCTATGAATAAGATATAAATTATTGGATTATTTGCTATCATTCCCTATGATATGTAGTTCCTTTTATTATTTCAGTAGCACGATACAATTGTTCAATAAAAATTGATGCAGCCATTTCGTGTGGAAATGTCATTGGTGAAAGTGAAATTGATTGATGGATTTTAGATTTAAATCCCTCACTAAATCCATCTGGAGGCCCTAATGCAAAGTTGGTCGTGGTATGATCCATTATTATTTTAGAAATTAATAATGATAAGTCTTTACTAGATAATTCTTCTCCATTTTCATCTATTAGTATCAAATTACCCTTAAGATTCAAAAGCATGTTCTCATAATCAATAGATTTGTTTTTATCTGAATAATATGATAATGAAATACCTCTACCTTTTAATCGCTTATAATATTCATTAATTATAGTTAAATATGATTTTTCTTTTGGTTTGCCATATAAATATACAACTATCCTACCCACGATATGACCAAGAGCAACTCGGTAATAGTGGTTCGCAAAGCATCAAGAATAAATACATTCAGGATTACATTATATGAGCAGATGGCGGCGTCGACGAAAGGCAAAACCATTGGCTGAAGAACCTCACATGAGAGGTGCTAGAATGTGGCTACAAGACTTGAGAGAACTTTGTGAAATGTCATTTGATAACCACATAGAAGGGCAGCGCAAAGTTAGGGAAATGCAAATCGAATGGTTGGATGCTCACAAAAAAAGTGAAATTAGTGATTTACTATTAGATGGTTTAGATAGGCGGGCTTTTAGGCTTTTAAGATCGGACGTAAAAGAATGGTTGGAATGGTTAGATAATGATAAATTTTGGGAGCCTGGTTGGAAGGACGAAGTGGTTGAATAATGATTTCTTTGAGTATTTGGATTTTATTATACAGCATGATTGGGGGCGTAGTAATTTACTACAGTAATTATCAACCATTTCCAGAAATAGGTGGAAAATATGGATGGTTGCTCATATCTTTTGGAGTAGTATTTTGGATTTCAAGTACCGCACCAAGAGAGACGATGGAAGAAATACCGGCACTAATTTCAACATTTTTAGGCGGATTAGGAGTTATTTTTGGTGTAAGACATATGGTAATTACAAAACATGATGTCATTTTAGCACCATTTAGTGGAGTTTTATTTTGCATAGGTTCTATAGATCTACTTACTAAAAATTGGATATCTGCCACATCTACAGAACAGATAATTTCATTCATAATAGCGTCTCTTATAATTACATTAGAAATATACCTTGCGTTTAGGGGATTGGTTGTTGGAGTCCCTGGTATTTCATGGTCAAAATCAGGATTAAGGCAAATAAATAGAGGATTAATATATGGCGATAATGGAGCAATTGCTCACTTTGAAAAATCATGGGATATGAATGATCCATGGTTAAATGCTATGAGTCATGCAGTTTTAATATTAATATATGATAAAATAGGAAATAAAGTAGAAAAAGAGCGTCATTTAATAGAGTTGGAAAAAGGAGGAGGTTGGGATGCAGTTGATACGTCATGGACTGATGCAATTAAAAAATCCTTAACGGATATATCTCTATAAGAATACACGAACTATTCAAAATATCATAGCCTTTCCGATGAATAAAAATGGTTCGGATTACTAAAGTGCATACTGGAGGAGGAGATACGGGTGAAACATCCCTAGTGGATGGAAAAAGAGTTGGTAAAGGAGATTCACGAGTAGAATTATATGGCACTATTGATGAATTAAATTCACAAATAGGGGTCGTAAGGATGGAGATAAAAAGATATGATGCCCCTAAAGAAGTTAAAATAAGTACTGATATATCATTAGGACGAGTACAGCAAGAATTATTTGATATTGGTGGTGAGTGTGCATGTACACCCGGAAAATTGCCAAAAATGATGGCATTAATTGGGATGGCAGAAGGTGAAAAGTTAGTTCAAGAGATGGATAGTTGGTTGGAGGATTTAGATCCCCTTGAGTCGTTTATTATGCCAACTGGCTCTGCACCTGTTGCTGTATTACATGTTTCAAGAACTGTGGCAAGAAGAGCTGAAAGACTTGCATGCCTTATGAGAGAAAAGTCTGGAAAAGATTCACTTAGATTAGAAATAATATCTTATCTAAATCGATTATCAGATTGGATGTTTGTAATGGGCCGCTGGATAAGTGCAAAGTGCGGTGATGAAGAAGTTCTTTGGACTCCCCTTGGTAAAAGATCAGATAATAGTTAAATTTATTTTTTGATTTTGTCTCTATAATCACGCGCAGATTTAAGAAGCATTTTTTCTTGACTAAAAGTTAATTGTTTTTCACAATCTTCAAAATTTAGCCATAAATAATTAGTATGTTCATGAGAGAGTTTTACCTCCAACTCATCAGTTTCGGCTAAAAACCAAAATACCTGCTTTGGAATTTCTTTTCCCTTTCTTTTGAATGTGTACTCTGTACGGAAATTCCATTTTTCGTCTATAATTATTTCTTTGATACCGGTTTCTTCTATCAATTCTCTTAATGCAGTTGAATGGTGATCTTCATCATTATCTTCGATATGCCCCTTTGGAAAACTCCAGTGCCCTTGGGGGTATTGAAGTAAAAGAATGCTATCATAATTGACTAAAACAAATCCACAAGATGTTTCCATGGACTTGGCATGATGGGTTTGCATATCGTAATTTTGTATAAAAAACATAAATTGTAAGATTATTTTGAACATTATTAAGTAAAGTACAATCGTACAACTCTTTTAGCATTAAAAATGAATTCACCCGTTCTATCTCTAGATATCAGGAAAATTGTAACTGATAGCGATTTAGATGGAATAGTGACGGCTGCTATTTTAAAGAGACATTGGAGAGATGCAGAAATTATTTTTGCTCATCCTGGCGAGTTGCGTTCTGGAATTTTAGATGGGTTGATAGATAAATATACTGCAATATGTGATTTACCAATGCATCCCAGATGTGGGCTAAATATTGATCACCATCGGACAAATAAAATAATAGATGATTCACAAACAAATGGAATATTTATTTGGAAGGATTACCCTTCTGCTGCACGTATTGCATATGAAATTATATCTGAAGTCGTTGATTTATCTGATTTGGAAGAATTGTTATTTTGGGTTGATAAAATTGATAGCGGGCAGATAAAGAAGGAGGAGTTTTTAGAGAATGGAGATGTATTTTTAATTGGAAGATTGATTGGTAGTAATCAAATTATTAATTTACAAATACTTGAAGCAATTAAAAATCGAGAATCTATTAAAAATATACTTTCTAAGAATATGATGCGACCTCACCTCAAGAATATTGAAGATGAGAGGATAATGATTGATAGTTTAATCGATAAAACCTTAGAAGTCAACAATAGATTAGCAATAGTTAGATTTGAAGATTCTGGAATAAGGTCCAATGGTTATCATATAACTGCTAAAGTGGGAGATGATTGTGATGCATGCATAATAATACATGGATATACAAATTCAAAATTTAATAATAATGGAGAATATCCTGTTTCTGCATCATTTTATACTAATTCTTTCTTACATACTACCGGAGGAATATATAATTTGATAAAAATGGCAAAAAGATTTGATATTGACGGCGGAGGACATGAAAATGCATGTGGATGTAGAATTATGCCCCTTGATGACGGAATATTAGTGAGTAGGGAATTAAATAATTTAGATATAGAAAGTAACATAAAGGCATGGATTGAAATGTGGAATACAAATTAAATGATTTGTAAAAGATATAAAAAACCTAAAAATGCATGGATTAATATAAGAATTGCCATTATATCTCCAATTCTACCATGTGTATCTCTAGTTTTAGAAAACGATTGCTTACTTTCTTTCTTTCTTTGAGTAGAATGTCCTGTAAGCCAAAGAATTGTCATCAAGAGTAATCCGAGTAACCCTCCTGATGAGTGGAAATTATTTGGCATGATGTATGAGTCAAAGGGTAAATCATTAAAAAATGCCCTAGATATTTCGCCCATAAATGCCAATACTATAACAAAAAGAGTAGCTAACATGATTTTATTACCGTCAGATATATGTTTTCTATGTGCCTTAATTAGGTCATCGCCTTTCAAGAATTCCTTCTTTTTACGCCATTTTAATTGCGTCATAAATATCATAATTAATAATAATGCAGCAAATGGATGAATGAGAATTACGATGATTGGTAGTAATTCCATGATGCCCGAAAGTATGCATATGACTTGAGGTCTCTGTTGCTGAATTGTGTGTATGTAGGGGATGTATTGATGTATGAACGTTGAGGGCCGTCAATCGGAGGTCTTCAATTGGAGGAATATCTACTTGAATGTCTAGAATCATTATCTCAATCTGGTGATGATAAGATAAGGAGATTAAACAGAGTTCAGAAAATCTCTGCTTGGGACCTTATGACTAAGGAATGGCGTGCTTTAGTGGCACTTGCTGCAAAAAAAGAAGGTTTGCCCACGATAAATATTGATGAAGATAAGAGTTCAGTAACTCAAAATCGTAAATCAAATAAAAAAATAGGGAGGCGTGGTGGCAAAGGACTAAGAAAGGGTTTTGAAGATAATTTAGCATTACCTCAAGATATATTTCTATCAAATGAGGTTCCGGGTTACAAATTGGCCGTTTTAATTGCTCAACAAAATAAAATGGGAAATCTGTGGAAATCTGATTGGAATGAAAGGATGATTGAGATAAGATCCGAGTGCCAAAAAGGACTCCATCCGGTTTGGAGTAAATTGGCTAAAGAATCTGGACTCTTTGCTGAATTAAGTAGATTTAAAATTGTTGAGAACAGTAAAAAGCACATAGATTCAACAAATTGGATTAAATCATCTTATTTCGATCCCGAAGATGCAACCTCACTAAGAAACTGGCTAAAGTTGGATTTACCATTTAATGCTAAAACGGAACAATTGAAAGTCATTCAAAAAATAGAGAAGGATTTAGGTAAAAAACCAAGATATGGTGAATGGAATGGATGGATGAGTCCTTCGTTGAGGAATCAAAATAATGAAATTGCTTTCATTGAAGGTATTTTATTAGCCTCTTCAAAAAATCCAGATGCAATTCAAGTTTTAGAAAATATTACTGACGAAAGAACGAAAGAAGTAGTAGAAAAACATATTAGATTACTAAAATTACGTATGGGAAATTTAGAAAATTGGAAAGAAGATTCCAAAATAAATGGAAAGGATTTATTATCGCAAGCAATACGAAATTGTGCTTGGAAAGAAATAAATAATATTGAAGACGATTTATCTATTGAAGACTTAAAGTATGGAATTGAGACTTTGACTAGTTCTGGTGCGAAAATACCAAATTCACTAGGTTGGAAATTAGTCTCCGGTCTTCAAGAAAAAGAAAAATTAGATGAGGCTGATGATTTAGCAAAAATATTACAGATTGAAAATAATATTCAACTTAAAATAGCATTAAAACTCAATTCTGCTGATGATTTATCTACGGAAGAGTTAATTATTTCATCTTTAAATAGTCTAAATGATGAGGGCCTTTTAATTGTCACAAACGATTTGTCTTGCAGTTATCAGATAAAAATTAATGCTGCAGAAAAATTAGCTAAGTTGGATCATATTAGGTATACAAGTCAAATTTTAGATGTATTTACAGAGGCTGCTGATGTTGAAAATCTTGCAAAAATTATAATTAAAAATCGCTCCTTGATAAAAGTATATCCTGAAAGAGTTTTATTAATTTGGCACATGATCTCGGCTAAATCTTCAATAGGAATGTTACCTACTTTAGAAGATATGCGAAAAGACGCTCTTATGTCAATTTCAGACTCTCCAAATGACACTGTACTTTCAAAAATATCAAAAGAGCTTATTGCATTACTTGATGGAATTCCTGATGAAATTGGGTCAATACAAAAGAAATTAGACAGAGAAGGTATTTTGTCCCTTAATGAAGTTAGAAGGGCCTTATCTCCAGATGGAGACAGTATGGTTAGATCAAAAACAATTAATAGACTTAAGGAATCCATATTAGCTGCAGATATTACCTATTTAGAGAATGCACTATTTCAATGCCTAGTTGATTCTTTGATATTAAATAGGGCTGCAATAGATATTGAAAGTGGTATGGATGAAAGGATAAATGATGCAAATAAGGTATTGTCAAATCTTTCAAATAAAGAAGATGTATCAATGATTAGTATAAAATTCATTACAGAGATGGTCATAGAGCATGGTAAAATATTATCAGAAGGTATAGAACCGTTAGAAAAATGGTATAGAAGGTATGATAATAATAGTTTAGAATCTAAATTAATAAAGGCGACAATACAAAGCTCCAGAGATAACGATTTAGAAGCTGCAAGAGAATATAGAGATGCGGCAAATAAAGTTCGAGATGATTTTGCAAAATATGCTTTAATAATGAGGAAAGCTTTGATTTCTTATGCTCATGGTGAAGGATGGAGAGAGGCTGTAAAATTAATAGAGTCTGAAACAGCTTTAGCTGCTACAGTAACAAAAAGATTTCAACTATATCTTAATGTTTGTAATGATGATTTAGATGACAAAAAAGATGTGGCCCGTAATAGGCTAAGGCAATATGCGTCTAGTGGTATTCAAGACACTGAAGATGATTTTCGAGAAAATAAAGAAACTCAAATTGAGGCTTTAGAAATGCTAATACGCTATCCTGAAGATTTAGATCCCCCATTACCAAAGTCTCCATTTCAAGGAAGGGTCAAGGCTACCATTAGAGGCCTACAACGTATGGAAAGTAATAGGCAATCTGAACTAGATTTGAAATTTGAACAAGAGTTATCTCGAGAAAATAAAGATATATTGGAGATAGTAAATCTTGCTAATCAAATGGCGGAAGAAAAGCCAATAAGAGGTTTAAGAAAACTTGAAAGAGCAGTAGGGTCAAATAAATTCACAGATATCCAGCTAATTAGATTGAGTAGAGCAGCAGAAGCAATGTTTGGAGGACATAGTTCTATTATTCCAATTAGAGATAGGAGATCGCTTCGTAATCTTTCACTGAAACCAGTCGTAATAGTCGACACAAATATATTAATTGATGCATTGAAAGACGATTTGGTAAGAGAAATTACAGGAGATAGTTTTGGAAGTCTGAATTGGACAGTGGAACGATCATTTCATTGGATGCTTAGACGACGGAAAAAAGAAGGTTTGATGTTGATGAATATCCCTCCAATAGTAATGTCTGAATTCCAAAATCGTACAAAAAGTCCTGAAGATGTTTTAAGTTTATTTTCTAATAAAATTTACATTGATCCTGGTATTTGGAGTAAGAACATTACGCAGGAATTACTTATGGATAAGGTAACTAAAATTTGTAAAGAATTTGGCGATTGGGAATATACGTTTGACAAAGAAGAAATGAAAAATATGGAGTTAGAACAATTCTTAATAAGTCATAAAGATATTTTTATTGAAATAACTAATCAAAAAATGAATAGAGAGGATTGCGTGGATAGAAGTATTATAGAAGGAGAGGAAATATATCCTGAAAGAGGGGATTTAGAAATTATTCGTTCGGCCGCATTGATTGCAAAATCTTTCAATCCTGAGATAGGAAGTGTAATTATTGCTACTAGAGATAGTGATTTTAAGTTGATATCTAGATCTTTAGAAGAAAAGTATGGATTTGGAGTAGTTGGAGATGCACAGGAATTGAATAGACGTGTTCTTAGATAATTTCTAATAATTTATTTTTTATTATTTATCCAATTTTCTAATATTTCTCTTCTTTTTAATACGTCAACTCTTGATGTGTGTGGCATATCAGATACAATATGTATTTCAGCAATATCACTAAAATGTTCCTTTAAAAGATTAAAATGTTCAATTCCTAAAGTCTCATCTTGTTCTGCCTGAATGACAAGAATGGGGACTTTAGGAACTCCCCAAAATGGTATTTGAGCATTAGAATATCCAACATTAAGATCGGGGTGAATGCGTTGATACTCTCTTCTAAGTATGTGTCTTACCCAAGGATTTGCCATAATGGCCCTGCCAGGTAATTTTTTTTCTATTATAAGTGGGAAAGAGGTAGCTGGAGATTCTAAAATCACACCTTTTAGGGAATCTCCCCACCAATCTGAACTAAATGAGGATAGTCTAATTGTCAAAAATCCACCCATAGAATGCCCATATATCCAAAGTTTCTCAGGTTTGAATCCTATTATCTCAGGAGTTTGTGCTAATAATAGTTCAATATCTGCTACTACTTTCAAGATAGTCCATTCATATTTTCCTTTTTGTTCACCAAATCCTCTTTGGTCTAGGCTTAGGACATTTAGGCCCATTGAATTCATGTGTTGGCACCTAGATTCGCCCCTTCCAAGTGTAGAATTATATCCATGGAGATACAAAATAACATCTTTACTTTTGGTTTCAGATTCTAAAAATTGTGCCTTTAGATTCTCCTTACCCCATCCTTTGAAATTGAATGTTTTCCAACGATTATCTGTGAGTTTGGTTACAGTTCTGGGAGGAGTAATGAATACAGATGAATATATTCTCCACCTCATAAATAGCCAACCTGAAATTGGTATTGATATTCCTAATAAAAACCAAGTAATACGATAAGTGCGCCAAACTGGAAAAATAATTATGGATATAATTTGTAATATTATCAAGGCGGTCAAAATCTTAGGTTTACTGAGTAAAAGAGGTTTTGGTGTTTTTTCATACACTGCTGCCCTAAACTTAGATACTTCGGATTTTTTATTTTGATTTAAATAATTCAAAAAACTAACCCCTCAATAAACTTAAGGAGAATGGTTACATAAATAACATAGTGATATTGATTACAACATGTATGAATGCTAACATTAAGTAATTTTTATTACACTAAGGGAGGACTAAATAATCAAAATTTGAAATACCGGAGAATTAGGCGCGGCCATGGAAGGAGCAACGGACCCATCGGATCTTGAAGATCGCCTCTATTATAAAATTGGAGAATTTGTATATGATAATGCAAAAGTTGTATTAACATTAACTATGCTTCTTTGTGCCGCACTTGCAGGTTTAATGACACTTGAACCTAAATATGTTGAAGGATATGGTGAAGGAGATTTAGAATCTGTTTATGGATGGAATGCAATATCTCTTGGTTTTAGTTCGGATGAAGAAGGCGCTCAGGAATCTTTCTACGTACTTTTCCACCATCCTGATAAAGAATCAAATGATTCTGAGGTAAAATCTGTAATTAAAGAAACATTATCGATACTTAATGAGTCAAATTCTGTAATTCTTCATTATCCTTGGCTTACAAACGATGCAAATCGGTCTGAATTAATTAGTACTGTTGATTCCTCTTGGTCTAGAGTTAAGGTAGATATAGTCTTAGATAGAGAAAATGCAAAAATATTATTAAAAAATACAATAGAACATATTGCTTTGCCGGAGTCTGCCCCTCTTGGGATGGAAAAATGGGTTACAGGAAATTTAGCGATTGATGTAACATTTGATCTCACATTAGAAGAAGAATTAATCCAAGCAGAAATTATATCCGCACCTTTGACCTTGATCATATTAATATTTGTATTTGGAAGTTTAGTTGCAGCTGGTTTACCTGTACTTACTGGAATTTACACTGTTGTTGCAGCAATTGGAATTGTTACTGGCTTGACATATATATTCGATGATATTACAATTTATGCAAATAATATTGTATCTCTTCTTGGAATAGGTCTTAGTGTTGACTATTCTCTTTTTATTGTAAATCGCTTTAGAGAAGAGTTGGGTCGTGGACACGATAGAAGAACTGCGATTGCAGTAACTAGTGCGACGGCTGGTAGAGCTATATTTTTCTCTGGAATGACAGTAATATCAGGATTGATGGGGATGTTATTCTTTGATAATACTGGTTTACCCTCATTGGGATGGGGTGGAATCTGTGCAACTTTCGTAGCACTAACTTCATCAATTGTACTTTTGCCTGCAATATTATCTCTTCTTGGTGAAAGAGTGAATGCGATTAAAATACCATTCTCTAATGTAAATACAGAGTCCGAAAGCGGATTTTGGCCATGGATTGCTAATAATGTTATGGAACGTCCTTTGTCGGTTTTAATACCTTCAATAATAGTTTTAATGCTGGCCGGATCTCCTTTCTTAAATGCAGAATGGGGGATTACAACATGGAAGGCATTAAGTCCGGATGATGAAGCAAGAAATGGAATGGAAATAACTGATGAAAAGTGGCCCGGAGATATTGCTAATACAGTTCAGATAGTTTTTCAAACTAATGATGATATAAATCCATTTTCGGAGGATAATTTGAGAGGTTTATATGACTTTTCAGTTGATATTCTTGAAATAGAAAATACTCTTTATGTCTATAATTATGCTCATTTCGATGTAAATATGACTATTGATGAAGTAGTTACATTTTGGGACACGTCCAATGATGGAGATTTAAGTCCTGAGGATAAATATATCATTGATTTACAGAGAGGCTTCCATAGGGGCAGTTCAATTGGAACTAATGGCATCATACTTGCTCAGGTAGGTTTAGATGGCGATCAAGCCAGTGAAAAATCAAGAAATGTCGTCAAAGAAATTAGAGATTTAGACTCAAAAGATATTCAATTTGGAGGAGAATCGGAGGTTTATGTGGCAGGTTTAGCAGCATACAATCAGGATGTACTTGATGCAGTGGTAGAGAATCTTCCAATTGCTATAGCATTTATTCTGATAACCAGTTATATCCTAATTTTCTTACAAGTTAGATCAGTAATTTTACCGTTTAAAGCCCTTATAATGAATATCTTATCAGTAACTGCATCATTTGGAGTATTAGTTTGGGTATTCCAAGAAGGGAATGGCTCGGAATTATTGAATTTTACTCCACAGCCGATAGACCCAACTACTCCAGTAATGATTTTTGCCATACTATTTGGACTAAGTATGGATTATGAGGTATTGATGTTATCTAGAATTCATGAGGAGTGGGAAAGAACTAATGATAATACAAAAGCTGTTGCAACTGGTTTGCAGAAAAGTGGCCGTATAATTACATCTGCTGCTCTTGTTATGATAACAGTATTTGCAGCCTTTGGCCTTTCATCGGTTTCTTTAATGAAACAATTTGGTTTTATGCTTGCCCTTGGCGTTGCGGTAGATGCAACATTGGTCCGGGCCCTTGTTGTTCCATCTACGATGAGGTTAATGGGGACACTGAATTGGTGGGCACCATCTTGGTTACAACAAGAATCCAGCCATGAAATAAATGATTCTGAATTATGATTACATATGTAAAATCATTGCTTCACCAAATTCACTACATTTCAGTAAGGTTGCATCATCCATTAATCTCTCAAAGTCGTATGTTACTGTCTTGGCCGATATTGCGCCTTCCATCCCCTTTACTATCAAATCTGCTGCTTCGCCCCATCCCATGTGCCTAAGCATCATTTCTGCTGATAATATTAACGAGCCAGGATTTACTTTGTCTTGGCCTTCATATTTTGGAGCAGTGCCGTGAGTAGCCTCAAAAATTGAAATTCCAGAATCATAATTTATATTAGCACCTGGGGCTATTCCAATTCCCCCTACTTGAGCAGCAAGAGCATCAGAAATATAGTCGCCGTTTAGATTCATTGTTGTCAATACACTGTATTCCTTTGGCCTTGTTAAAATTTGTTGCAACATAGCGTCTGCAATAACATCTTTTATGATTATTTCAGTACCTGTTACAGGATTAATCATTGAACACCATGGTCCTCCATCGATCTCGGTTGCTCCAAATTCATCTTTTGCTAATTGATATCCCCAGTCCCTAAACCCTCCTTCAGTAAATTTCATAATATTTCCTTTATGTACTATCGTCACACTTCGTTCATTATTGCTTATTGCATGATTTATTGCTGCTCTTACAATTCTTTTGGTTCCTTCTTTACTAATTGGTTTTATTCCAATCCCGCTTGTACCTGGAAATCTAATTTTTGTAACTCCCATTTCGTCATGTAAGAAATTTATTACTTTTTGAACTTCGGGACTACCTGCTTCCCATTCTATTCCGGCGTAAACATCTTCACTATTTTCACGAAAAATAATCATATTTACATTTTCGGGTGATTTTACAGGACTAGGAGTTCCATCGTACCATCTAACTGGTCGTACGCAAGCATAAAGATCGAGTTTTTGGCGAAGCGCTACATTTAGACTTCTTATTCCTCCCCCCACAGGAGTTGTAAGGGGTCCTTTGATTGAAATTAGACCCGTTTGCATTGATGTCAAAGTGTCTGTAGGGAGCCATTCGCCTGTTGCATCAAATGCTTTCTGGCCTGCTAAAACTTCACTCCAATAAATTTTTCTTTCATTTTTATATGCCTTATTAACTGCAGCATCTACAACATTAATCATAACTGGAGTGATGTCTATGCCGATTCCATCTCCCTCAATATAATGAATAATTGGCGTATTGGGTACAATTAATTCCCCATCATTCATTGTTACTTTAACTCCCTGTGCCATATCCATCATATAGCCCACTTAGCGGTCATTCAAGAAGCCAACCCTCTTGACCTAGTTACTTACAGGTTGTAGATATGAAAGGCATGGTTCGTTGGGTAGAAGGTTTGACGATGGAGGGCATCACATCAAATGGAAAATCTTTTGGAATATATGGTGATGAATATCCTAGTCCAATGGAAATGGTTCTTCATGCTCACGCTGCATGCTCTTTTGTAGATGTAATAAGTGGGCTTAAGGACAGAATTAAAAATGTAAAATCTGCACATATAGAAATTGATTCAGAAAGATCTGAGGATTCTCCGCGGGTTTTCACAAAAATTAATATGAAATATATTATTGATGGTCAAGTTCCAAGGGAATTAGTCATGCGAATAATTGAATATAGTCATGAAAAGTTATGTTCTGTTGGAATAATGTTAACGGGTTATGGAGTAAAATTAACATGGGAATTAGTAATAAATAATTCTGATAAATAGCTAGTATTTTAAATCTAGAAATAAATTAAAATTGAGTTAATGGTATTATTTTGGCAGCACTCTTCCTCAAGCATTAAACACCCTCCATTCAGAAGATGAAATCCCGCTACGCGTGAGACCTTAAGAATCGTCTATTGAAAATTAATGAGTTGGTAAATAATGCAGTCTAAAATAAAAAATAATAATTCATCACTAGAAGAAGAAAATGGGATGGTCATTGAAAGACGTTTTACTGCTAGTGGAAAAGATCCTTTTGGATCTTTCAATTGGATTGAGATGGATGTTGAAATAAGAAATCCTGATGGATCTATGGCTGAATCAATACATGGAGTAAAACTTCCTTCTGGATTTTCAGGAGTACCGGGAAAAGTACTAGCGCAGAAATATTTACGTAAGGCCGGCGTACCTTTGTACCTCAGAAAGGTACCTGAAGAGGGAGTACCGGTGTGGCTTCAAAGAAGTGAACCTGATCACGAGAAGCTTCAATCTGTAGATAAAAATGAAAGGTATGGGGGAGAAATAGACGGAAGAAGTTTATTTAGACGCCTGGCTGGTACTTGGACATATTGGGGATGGAAGTATGGATACTTTGCTAGAGAAGCAGATGCATTATCATATTTTGATGAGATGTGTTATCTTATTGCCAGTCAAAGGTCTGCTCCAAACAGCCCTCAATGGTTCAATACCGGGCTACATTGGGCATATGGAATAGAAGGGCCTGCACAAGGGCACCATTACATTGATCCTTCTACAGGAGAGTTAGAACTATCAATAAATGCATATGAACACCCCCAACCACATGCCTGCTTTATTCAATCTGTCTCGGATGAATTAGTTGGAGGTACTGGATCAATAATGGGATTATGGAATCGTGAAGCATTATTATTCAAGTATGGTTCTGGCACAGGCTCAAATTTCTCTAGAATAAGGGGGAAAGACGAACCTTTATCCGGTGGTGGAAAATCATCTGGTTTGCTATCATTCTTAAAAATTGGAGATAGGGCTGCTGGTGCAATAAAGTCTGGAGGGACTACCCGTAGAGCTGCTAAAATGGTTACATTAGATTTGGATCACCCGGATATTGAAGAATACATTGATTGGAAATCTAGTGAAGAAGAGAAAGTTTCTGCACTTGTAATAGGAAGTAATATCCTTCAAAGGCATGCGAATTCAATAATGGATTCTATTTGGAATCATGAAAGTGATAACAGTAGATTTGACCAAGAGGTCAATTCTCTACTAAGAAAGTCAATGGTTAAAGCGATAAAAGATAGTGTCCCACAACCTCACATTCAAAGAATCATAGATTTAGCAAAACAGGGTTGGAAAGGAGTTGATTTTGATGTTTTTGATACTGATTGGCAGGGAGAGGCTTACATGACTGTATCAGGACAAAATAGTAATAATTCTGTAAGAGTTCCTAATGAATTTATGGATGCTGTAGAAAATAAAGATAAATGGAATTTATACTGGAGAACAGAGTTAGATAAAGCTGAGGAAGAGGATAGATTACCTGAGCCTTGCAAAGTGCTCGATGCCGACGAACTATGGGATAAAGTAGCATATACAGCTTGGGCGTGTGCTGATCCTGGTGTACAGTTTGATACGACAATAAATGAATGGCATACTTGTCCCGAAGGAGGAAAAATAAATGGTTCAAATCCATGTTCTGAATATATGTTTTTAGATGATACGGCTTGTAATCTTGCCAGTATAAACCTCCTAAAGTATTACGATATGAATACACAGGTATTCAATATTGAAGATTTTAGACATAGTGTAAGACTTTGGACTACTACTTTAGAAATTAGTGTTTTGATGGCGCAATTTCCTTCTGCTGAAATAGCTAAAAAATCGTATGACTATCGAACATTGGGACTTGGGTATTGCAATATTGGATCTTTATTGATGCATATGGGGATACCGTATGATGATGAAAGAGGATATGCGATTTGTGGTGCTATGACTGCAATTATGTGCGGAGAATCATATGCAACTAGTGCTGAAATAGCATCAATATTAGGCCCATATCCAGATTATGAAAGAAATAAAGAGCACATGCTTAAAGTAATGAGGAATCATAGAAGAGCGGCGTACGGAAATGATGCGAATGAATATGAAGGTTTATCAGTCACACCAATGAGTATTGACTCAAAGAAATGCCCTAAAGATCTATTAGAAGCAGCTAGAAATGCTTGGGATTCGGCATTAAGAGAAGGTGAAGAACATGGATATAGAAACGCACAAACTACAGTTATAGCACCTACAGGAACAATAGGCCTGGTAATGGGTGCAGACACTACTGGCGTAGAACCTCAATTCTCTTTAGTACAATACAAAACTCTAGCTGGCGGTGGATCTTTGAGAATTGTAAATGGAGGAGTTTCAAATGCATTAAAGAGGTTAGGGTATTCGGAAAAAGAGACTCGTGATATTGAACAATATATTACTGGAAGTAAAACACTTAACAACTGCCCTCATCTTTCTGCTGAAAAATTATTAAATCTGGGATTCGATAATATCACCGTTAAAAGAATTGAAGATAGTTTTGCGGATGTATTTGATATCCGTTCTGCATTCTCTACAAATATATTAGGAGAATCATTTTGTACTGAAAAATTGGGAATGACACAGGCTGATTATGAAAATCCTTTCTTTGATGTTTTGTCACATATGGGATTCTCATCAAATGAAACGGATACAGCAAATGATTATGTTTTTGGATATAATATGATAGAGGGCGCGCCTGGATTGAAGGATGAACACTTAGCTGTGTTTGATTGTGCAACACCATGTGGAAAATATGGTCAGAGGTCTATTGATTGGAAGGCGCATGTTATGATGATGGCGGCAGCGCAACCATTCATATCAGGTGCTATATCAAAAACAATAAATATGCCATCAGACTCAACTGTAGAGGAAATACGAGATGCATACAATTTGAGTCACGCAACAATGAATAAAGCATGTGCGGTTTACAGAGACTGTTCAAAACTTTCTCAGCCATTGATGAATCAACTAGTAGACTCCAGCGCAATGGAAGAAGACGTTGAAGAATTGGTTGTAACAAAAATGGTTGAAGATGTTGTAAGAGTGCTTCCGGTTCCTGAAGCATCTGCTAGACCAATAGCAGAATCAATGGTAGAGTATATCGCAACAAGGCGACAATTACCAAACAAAAAGAAGGGCGATAATATCAAAGCAAGAATTGGTGGGCACAGTGTACGCTTAATTACTGGAGAATATCCTGATGGTAAGTTAGGAGAGATTATTCTCGTTACATCAAAAGAAGGTGCTGCTTGGAGGGCAATGTTGAATCAGTTCGCAATTGCAGTTTCCATTGGTTTACAGCATGGGGTACCATTGGAAGCTTTCGTAAAAGTATTTACTTTCCAAAAATTCGAACCTAGTGGGATGGTTGAAGGAGGAAGTGGAAGAGTTAAGATGACCTCAAGTTTAGTAGACTACATATTTAGGGAATTGGCTATTGAATATGCGGGGAGAGATGATTTAGCACATGTAAGTGTTGAAGAAGCCGATTTCGATCCATACTCAATAAGTAAACCAGAAATTACAGATCTTGGCATTCTGCGAACTCAAGGTGAAAAGAGGGAGTTACAAATGACTTTAGATTCAATAACAAATTTAGAAGATATTGAAGTTAAAGAACGAAGATTAGCAAGAGAAAGGGGATACACCGGAGATATTTGTGCATCTTGCGGTAGTAGCCAAATGAGAAGAAATGGGACTTGTCTAAAGTGTGATGCTTGCGGCGAAACTACTGGTTGTTCATGAACTAACATAAATCAACTCATATAAATATAAGCCAGTATGTCGTTTAAGCCATGGCTGTGAGTGTTGATGTAGTAATTCCCACTTTTAGGCGCCCTGCCGAGTTGGCTAAATGCTTAGAATCACTGTCAAAACAGACTGTTAGCCCTAATTCAATTGAAGTCATAGACGATTCAGAAACAGACTATGGACCAGGTATTTCAAGAAATATTGGATGGAAGAGAGGCAATGCCGATGCTGTAGCCTTCCTTGATGACGATTGTATTGCACCGGAAAACTGGATTGAAACAATACAGGAAATTCTTGAGAATCCTGATATTGGCGGCATTGAAGGTGCTATGACAACACAGGATTCTCTTGGTAATACTATATCTTACAATCCGCCTAATAGATTTAAGTGGGATAGATTCAAAACTGCTAATCTAATTATTAGGAGAGAAGCATTAGAAATAGTAAATGGTTTTGATGAAAGGTACTTTCTGCATAGGGAAGATACAGACTTGGCATGGAAAGTGATTGACGCAGGGTACTCCATAGTGTGGTCTTCAAAATGTATAATGCATCATCCTGAACCTTTGGGGTCAATGGGCATTTATGCGCCATATCCAAGATCAGAACAATTACTTTATCGATGTAATCCAAAAAAATATGTAGAAAGTGCTGCAGGGTTAATATCATTTGAAAGTATGCGAAATGGGAGCCTGTGGAAACTCCAACGAGAATTACGAATGATTCAAACTCCTAATGATGTTAAGAAATTGAATAGGTTTGAATCTTGGAATTTATGGAGTAGAGCGTGGCTAGTATCAATTTTCTGGATAATTAGGAAAAATACAATTGGAGAGCCCAAAGGTGTATCTAAAAATTTAAGATAAATCATAATTGATTAAAACATTTGGCGGGACATAGTCTTGTAAGTTTTCAAAAAATTCAATATCTTTACTCAATTTAACCCTTACTCTATCCTCTATTTCTTTAGAAATAGTAGATTTCGGGCTTGGAATATGTTTCCAGCCTAATCTACGGATTGGGTCGATTAAGATCTTACGGAGTGCTCTACTTGGAAGAAATATTCGTGCTAAGAAGAAAAATATCTTTGGAGGATTGCGTAAAATTTTTCTTAAAGGGTTTGTTGATAGTATGCCACTCACATTTTTTATGGTAAAATCATTAGGCATTTTTTCAGAATCTATATCCAACCATTTAGAGAGAGATTGTAGTACAAAAGAAGGATTTTTAGAAATATTAGAAAGTGTAATTATCCTCACTCTATCTTCCCCTAATTTATCTATCCATAACTTGACAAAATTTGAGTATTGAGGATATGTAAGAAAGGACCATGTGTCAGGATCATTTGTATTTACTTCCCAAGATTTTTCTTCTATTGCCACTAATAATTCTTCAAGAGATACATCATAATTTATCGATTTATTCATTTCTCCGTGCCATGAAATGAATAAATCATATGGGTCTCTAAGTGTTATGATGACTTTGGCTTTAGGTAGTAAATTAGCAACAGAATCTAAGGCTTTAGTAGAGTAAAGATGTTGTGGAGATTTATCTATAATCCAAGATTCTTGATTATATCTATCCATATTAATTTCATTGGGTAATATTAATGTGCCTTTTGGTTTAGTTGGACTAAAGGGCGAATCACTCACTCCTCCCAATAAAAAACCACTCTCTGAGGCACTGATTGGTATTTTTTCCCATGGATGGTATATTTCAGGATGTTTTCGAAGCCATGTTAACAAAGAAGTAGTTCCACATTTTGGGCCTCCAATCAATAATAAATTTGGAACGTCGAGGATTGATTGCATAATATCTTATAACTCCGTACATTATTTTAATATTAAGATATTTGATTAGAATCTGAAGAATATTGGTTGATCTCTGTAATCCAATGAGCAGTTGAGTAATTTGTAAGTTTTTCAAATTTTTTTAAATCATTGATTACTATACTTGAACATATTTTATAATAATTTTTGTTAACTTTTCTTATTTTTGGTTTACCACTGATTATTGGCATAGAGTAAATATTCAAATCAATAGACTGTAATTTATTTACTATAGGTTTCTTAATAGTTTTTGGAATGTTAGAGAAAGCTCGCCTGAATAACTTACCCAATTTAGTTAAGGGTCTACGGTCGCTTGCACTATTTGCGTGTTTTTGTAAATTAATAATATAATTATGAGAGTTTAAATTTAAAAAATTCTCGACTTGAGATAATATTTTATTTGGCTCATTTCTCATGTGGTTACTATCAATAATTAAAAAATTATCAATTGAGAAATATTCAAGCCACCTTTCCATACATTGGCCATACAATGAACTACTCTTTAGACGGTCATCGGACCATGCAATTGAAAAATCAGACCAGTCTACATTATTCTCAATATCGGATTTGGTATCTCTGACCATATTCCAATGACTAATTGTTCTTGATATAGGTTCCCTTAAACATAATATAAATTTCATATCTGGTATTTTGTTGAATATTCTTTTGGGAGAAAGTGGACAAGCAAATGTATGAACAGACGCATCTATACGTAACCCATTTTTTGTAAAGTAATTTTCATAATCAAGCCAGTTTGGCTCCATTAGTATTCTATCAAAGGTCCCTTTATGGGAGCTTACAATATTAGGTTCTTTTGGATCGGAAATTTGAATTTGTGGATGTTGGGACATAGTATTAGCTAACCAAGTAGTTCCTGCTTTGGGAACTCCTACAATGAAAGCATCAATTGGTTGCATGAAATATGTCTCCTAATATGTACCTTATTCTAGCACCTTGAAGCATCCGAAAACGACCGTCTGTATCAAAAGTATGTTCTCATGTGAGCGGACGTGGGCTCTGAGGGAGAGTATCGATTAATTTGGTTCCAGCATTTACATAAATCTGCTGGTACATTAATTGTTAATATGGCAATAAACAATAATGAAGTATTATTCGATAATCATAACAATGGAAACCCTACAAACAGTATCGGAGAAGTATTGCCAATTTGGGAATACAGTAAAAATCAATTATTAGATTTTGTTAATGAATGTGAAATATCTGGCATTACTTTTGTTGCTACAGAATATGGTGCTCCAAATTTTAAATTACTATCCAAGGACTCTAGAGTGGTGCTAATTACTTGCGTCCGAGATCCTAAAAATAGAATTATTTCTAACTTTAATTATGATTATTATTCTGGATATACTAATGAAAAATCGTTGGAAGATTTTATTAAAAATCCAAATGTTTATACTTCTGATAATTATTATGTAAGGGTATTTTCTAGAAAAACTAGTCTGCCATTAAAAAAATTAACGAAAGAGGATCAAGCATTAGCATTAATTAATGTTTTAAAATTTGATTTGGTAATTAAGACTGAAAATAATAATTTAGAAGATAAATTATTTAAAAAATTTGGATGGAGTGAGATTAGTACAAATAATCATAGTACCTTTGGAAATAAATGGCGTATTATTAATATGATTAAAAGAATAAAATTGTTAAAATTAATCAGATATATTAGAAAGAAAAATATGGTATCAGATAATTCAATTTTAGATGGTATGTTTGATTTGGATTATGAGTTATTATCGAAAATTATTGAAGATTAGTATCAAAAATTATTTATTTTTTTTAAAGATAGCAATATATCTTTGATTCTCCATATTAATAATTCTACTGGGATTTGTATTATCAGTTATTTGATATTCAATGAGATTCAAATCTTCGATTTGATCTTTGAGCCATGATTTCTTTAATGGCCATGGAGGTCCAGATGGATTCAGGGCATTATCATTCTCAGATCTTTTTCTGCCAATACAAATGAGATTACCATCTTGGCTTACCAATGGAGATAAAGCCTTAGCAAGTTTATTGCGTATTTTTGAATGCACTGCTTGTAAAATATGTACTTCAACAACTAAATCAAAATTATTTTTCCAAGAATTGGGCAATTCTAGTAAATTATATACAAACCATTGAACATCTGAATTGGGGAATCGATTTTGGCACCATTTTATACAAGTTTCGGATATATCAAATGCGTAAACATCCATTCCCAATTTGGATAAAGCAATTGCATCATCTCCAAGGCCGCAGCCAATAATCAATGCCTTTTTATTTTTGAAATAGTTATCTTTTTGGGCATTAATCCATGATAATAAATTTGGATTTGGAATTAAATTAGCCCATGGGATGCCTTCGATTTGACCATTTGCATCTGAATAAATCGTTTCAAACCAAGAAAGTGGATTTCCATTTATATGAGCAATTTCCGCGATTTTTTTAATATCTAGAAAGTTATTGTTATTGACTGATATTATAATCACCTTATTTTATTTGGTTTAAAGATTCTTGAACCTTTGAATCTCTTCTTCCAATCCAATTATAAAATTCCAAAAAAGATTTTTGATCTTCTTCAAAAATCGTTTTGGCAATACGTAAAAAAGAAGATGGATTTGCTGAATGTATTTCCATAATAAAACTTACAATTTTGGATCTATTTGTAACATTACTCAAAATCCATAGCTTCGATATTAGATTACTTTTATCCATTATATCGAAATTTAAATATTCCCTTATGCTAGAGTGAATGAGGACCTGAATAGCTTTTTGATTACCATTATCAATAACTTTTGGTGCCCTTTGTAAAAACTCATTAGTATCTACTCTAATTATCAAACCTAATGTCGATGTAGCCAATGTTGATATATTTTCATCAGAATCAAATAGTAATATATCAAGTAAATATAACGTGAGTTTTGAATCATAAGAGTATAATTTTGACAGGGATGTTGACAAAGTTTTTCTTATTTCTATATTATTCATTTGAACTGCAGAAATTAATATCTTTTTTGACTGTTCATGATAATCAGGTATTAAATTGACTGTTGCATTGATTAATGCTTCAGATTCAGATTTTTCTGAATTTTTGAGGTTTAATTTAATTCTTGAAAATAAGTTCAAATGTGGAGTTAAAATACGATAGGAAGTCAGACTCTCAATCCAATATGGAAGTAATGAATGTGATGATTTTGGTGAAGAAGATATGTAGTCAAGTATGAGATTTGCGGCCATCAATCCTGATTGATGAGGGATATTTTCTTGTAACACTTCTGCTACTGATGAATCCCAATCCATGTGATGTGGCCCAGAAGAGATAGCTTTACTTCGATAGAATGGAGATTGGGCCATTGCTATAGATACAATAAAGGTAAAGCAATATTCTCTACATAATTCAGATCCTTCAAAACACATCCCAATCATAGTAGCAATTGCAAAATACCATCTATCAGTATCGGGGGCTGTATCATCTAATGCAGTTGCAAGCCAATCCCTAATTTGTAAAATTATAATTCTTTTTGATATTATTTCTAAATTTTTGATCGCCCATTTTTCTCTTTCAGATTCAGGGTCAACATGCCTTTTTACATAATTTGGCTCCATACTATCAATTATCTCTGATAGCTTTGCTTTGAATCCAGCTTTATCCATTGAAAAGAGACCGGATGTTTTGGACAGTAATACATCTAAATTTTTAGGAGGTGAACTAGGGAAATCTGGAGATTCAAGAGGAGGTTGCGGCAAAGGGCCCTGATTATACGAATCTTTTACGTATCTTTCTAATATTTTTGAGCAATTTTCCCAAATTAAAGGTTCGGCATCACGGCGAACCATTGGTACACCAATTATATTTCAAGTTCAATATTTAAATTTTGAATTAATTCTTTGTATCTATTCCTGATTGTGACTTCGGTAACGCCTGCAACTTCTGCTACTTCTCTTTGGGTTCTACGTTTTCCGCAAAGAACACTAGCAATATAAATAATTGAGGCGGCGATTCCAGTTGGACCTCGTCCACTTGTCAATTCTCTTTCTTGAGCTGCTGCAATTAGTTCGTATGCTTTCGCTTGGACCTCTGCATCTAGATCTAATCCTGAACAAAACCGAGGAATATAATCTTCTGGTTTAGTAGGTGGTATTTTCATTTTAAGTTCTCTAACCATAAATCTGTAAGTACGTCCTATCTCTTTTCTTCCTGTACGGCTAGCTTCACCAATTTCATCCAAGGTTCTAGGGTTAGCACATTGACGACATGCGGCATACAAACTTGCAGCAGCTACTCCTTCGATTGATCGTCCGCGAATTAATCTAGCTTCTACGGCTTTTTTATAATTAACAGCTGCAGCCTCTCTGATTGACTTGGGTAAATCTAATCTGCTAGCCATTCTATCTAATTCAGCCAGTGCCATGGCTAAATTTCTCTCTGTAGCGTTGCTTACACGTGATCTTTTTTGCCATTTTCTCATTCGGTAAAATTGACTTCTATATCTGCTAGAAATTGATTTTCCTGAATAATCCTTATTTTGCCAATCTATATCAGTTGAAAGCCCCTTGTCATGAAGCATAACAGTCATGGGTGCTCCAGTACGAGCTCTTTGATCGCCTTGTTCTGGGCTAAATACTCTCCATTCTGCTCCTTGATCAATTACATTGTCTTCTAATACAAGGCCACAATCTTGGCATACTATTTCACCTCTGGTTTCATCTTTTATTAGATTTCTACTTGCGCATTCAGTGCATTTTACTGTATCTTCAATGAGGTCGTTTACCATGATATCAATCCACCTTTCTAAGTAAAGGTAAAATAGTGCGAAAGCCCATCTTATTTAAGCCTGATAGTTAAAATATCATACATTTATACATTAAAAAAATTTCAAAATGTAAAATTTATTTTCAAAAATTGTGATATAGGGTCAGACCGTGCCGAGGAGGGAGGAGGGATGTGAATGACTGAAAATAGTTGGCCGCCAAAAAATATTGGACTTACTGATGGCAAAAGAATTCTATTTTTAACAAAGGACTTAGAATTAATTTCGAAACAACTTTATGAAGGCCTTAATTTAAGAATGGAAGATTTGACAATAGAGGATTTACTAGATGATATTAACACTGATGTGATGACTCCTGCATGGGTCTGTTTTGATCATGACCCTGCTAAAATTGCGGAAAATGCATATGCAGGATTAATGCATAATGGTCGACGCATTTTTGAAAAGAATGCTTTAATAAATGGAAATTTTGAAGTCATAGTATCTGGACATAGGAAAGGCACTGGATCAAGTAGGGAGACTGCTCCTCAGTGTGAAAGATGGTCTGGAATTAGAATAATTATTGCTGCTTCCTTTGCACCAATTCATGAGAGAAATAATATAAATTTGGGTCAGTTGATGGGGACGTATTCCATGTTAGAAAGAATGCAGAATGGAGAAGTTATTCCTTTATCTGAATTCACCTCTAATTATGATCCAGTAACAAAACTAATACTTGAAAATGGAGGAATATTTTCTTTTGCTAAAAAATTAACCAATGGAGACATTGTTCTGCCAATTTCGCACACCAAAAAACGCCCCATGACAATGGCTGAAAAAATAATTGCAAATAAACTACTAAGAACACAAAAAAAAGAGTATGTAAAGCCTGGAGATGCAGTTCTAGCCAAAGTCGATGGAGGGTACTCTCATGAATTTACTACAGCACAAGTACATACATTTTTGCAACAAGAATATGGAAATGGATATTCATTACCAAACCCAATAAAATTTGCTGTATTTGAAGATCATTTGTTATATGCAACTGGAGTACCAAAATTTAGTCCTCATACTAAAAAAATTGAAACTTTAAGAAGATTACAAAATTCTTTTCAAAAACATACTGGAGTTAGAGATTATTCTGCTGTAAATGGCGTAAGCCCAGGTATTTGTCACCAAATTGCTCGTGAAGAATTTATTGATGTTGGTGATTTTATTCAGGCGACCGACTCACACACTTGTATGGGAGGTGCCTCCAATGCACTAACATATGGAGTTGGTTCTACTGAATATGCAAATCTGGTACATAATCAATTTGCATTTGTAAAGGTACCTGAAAGTATAAGATTCGAATTAATAGGTAATTTGAATCATGGTTGTACTGCAAAGGATGTAATTTTACATATTTTGCTTAATTATGCAGCCAAATCAGAAACTTTAGATAGAAGCATGGAATTTGGTGGGCCTGGTCTTGTTAGCCTATCAATGGATGAGCGCGCAACTCTGTGTAATATGGCTACTGAATGTAGTGCCAAAACAGGAATATGTGAACCTGATTCTTTAACAATAGATTGGTTATTGGAAAGGAGGCCTGAGCTTACTGCAGAAAAAATTCTAGATGGATTTGTGATGCCTGATCCGGATGCAGTTTATGATGGAGGTATTCACATAGTTGATTTATCAAATATATTACCAATGGTGGCACACCCAGGTGATCCTGATATGGGTATACCTTCTGACCCTACAAATGGAGCTTTTGTACATGAAATTGGTGATGTAAGTATAGACATTGCATATGCTGGATCCTGTACTGCAGGAAAAGAAGATGATTTTGCATACTATGCTATGGTTACGAAAGCAGCGTTGGCTGCTGGGCTTAGGATTAATGAGAGAGTAGAGTGTTATATTCAATTTGGATCAAAAGCGGTAAAGGAGTTGTCAATTAGAAATGGATGGACAGATCTATTTGAAATGGCTGGAATTAAAGTTATTGATCCTGGATGTGGGGCATGTATTGGTGCAGGCCCGGGCGTCAGTAATGATTCTTCACAGGTTACAGTTTCGGCTATAAATAGAAATTTTCAGGGTCGATCGGGCCCTGGAAAATTATATCTTGCTAGCCCATTAACGGTTATGACTAGTGCATTTACAGGAAAAATTTCTGCTTGGGAACCTGGAATTTTCAATAAAATGTGAATAATGGTATATCATCAAAAGTGTCTTTATCGCACTATTTCTATATTATTTCCACGCATAGTTAAGGACGGTCTGCATTCCGAATGCCATAACCATAAGCAGGCCCCGTGCCAATAGGGTATTGGGAGGACCTGATGGAGGAACAGCTATGAGTAATGCAGAAGAAATTTCAAGTAAACAAAAACAAATTGCTGTCAGTGAATTTTTTGAAAAGAATAAACATTTTCTTGGATTTGATTCTCTTCAAAGATCAATCATAACTGCAGTAAAGGAATCCGTAGATAATTCTCTAGATGCTTGCGAAGAGGCTAGAATACTACCAACGATTCATGTAGAATTAAATCGGCAAAAAAATGATAAAATTGAATTTATTACTCAGGATAATGGTCCTGGAATACCCAGAGATGCAATTGAAGATGTATTTGGAAAATTCTTACTTGGTTCACGATTTCACGCTATCCGACAAACTAGAGGGCAACAAGGGATTGGAATTACAGGAGTAGTGATGTATAGTCAATTGACAACTGGGGCTAAAACAAATGTAATTTCAAAAATAAAAAATGAAAATTCTGCTGTATTTGTTGAGTTGGGCCTAGATACGAGAAAGAATAGGGCTTTGAAAACTGGAGAAAAGAGAGATGTTTGGATAGATGAGCGAAATGGACAAGATATTGAGCAAGGCTTACGAATTAAAACGGTAATGAAGGGTAAATACCAGAAAGGAAAGCAATCTGTTCATCAATACCTTAGAATGACTTCGATAGTTAATCCTCACGCTAGTATTTCATTAATAGTAAGAGATATTGAAGGAAATATCATCGACGAAGGTGCGTGGCCCAGAACTACTGAAAGATTACCTAGAGTTGTATCAGAAATTAAGCCACACCCACATGGAATTCATTTGGGGACTTTACAAAGGATGTTGCGAGAGTCCGATGAACGAAAAATGACTTCTTTTTTACGACACAATTTTTCTGGAGTAAGCATGCGTGCTGCAAGAGATATTTTAGTAAAGGCCAATATTGATGAGAGTAGAGGGCCAAGGAGAATAAAGTCAGAAGATGCACAAGAAATATTAGCTGCATTTAAGGAAGTTAAGCTACTTTCACCGCCAATGGATTGCCTATCACCCATCGATGATCTATTGATTAAGAAGGGCTTATCTAAGGCTATTGATTCCAGATTTGCATCGACGGTAACGAGAAATCCAACTGTCAGTCAAGGTAATCCATTTCAAATTGAAGTCGGTTTGGTATTTGGAGGAGATTTAAGTTCGGAAGGTCCGATAGAAGTTTTAAGATTTGCAAATAGAGTTCCATTAATGTATCAACAGGGAGGTTGCCTTCTAACAAAAGCCCTTGAATCAATAGATTGGAAAAGATACGGTTTGGAACATCCTGCAGGAAGAGGTGTTCCAAAAGGACCTGCTGCATTATTGATACATTTGGCATCTACAAATGTTCAGTTCACAAGTGAGGCCAAAGAAGCAGTA
Organism: Euryarchaeota archaeon UBA557; assembly: GCA_002503285.1. Lineage (GTDB taxonomy): Archaea > Thermoplasmatota > Poseidoniia > Poseidoniales > Thalassarchaeaceae > MGIIb-O3. The sequence goes on along the minus strand of DARI01000025.1, from coordinate 70,001 downwards.
GCAGAAAATGAAGAAGTTTTTGAAGAGATTAGGAAAGGATTGTTAGAAGTTGGAAGAGGTTTGAAGAATCATCTAAAGAAAAGTTCGCAACGGAAAAAGGCGCAAGAGAAGTTTGAATTAGTAAATATAATATTGCCTGAGATATCAAAGAAAAGTTCTGAAATACTATCAAGAAGTGAACCAGATTTAGCACCGGTCATAACACAAATTATGAATGCGGTATTTTGTGAAGAGGAATTAGGGTGGGATAAAGAAAGAAAAATTGGCACGTGCTCTATAAAAATATATAATTACACAGCAAGAGCAAGGGCATATTCAATCTTAGTTAAGTGGCCGGAAAATGATACAATTAGTATGGTAGATAATGAAAGAGGTGGAAGGAAAGAGGCTAGAGGAATATGGGCATGGAGGTTAGATACTTTAAACCCAGGAACATGTACAATCATTGAATTTGGAGTAAATGGACTTGCTAAAGGTGAGTGGACTGATACTGATGTTTTCTTTAGAGGTAATGGCGATATTATTGGAGCATCTAAAATAGATGAGACTTTATTAAATGAAATACGTAAAACCGAGGCATTAGATGCGGCAGAAAAAGAAATATTAAATGATGTAGGCAATTTAGAACAATTGATAGATAGGGCCGAAATAAATGAGGTTGAAGAACTACAAACTATGCAACCACCATCCAATATTGGGCAACTTTCTTTATCTGAATGGGAGGCAGAATAATGACAATAAGAAAAGCGAAAAGTAAGGAAGAGGTTATTCATGCATTACATACTGTTGCCGCAGAAATGCATGATAAAATGATGAAGGGGAAACCTCCTGCAATGACCTTGCCGGTTAGAACTAAAACTAATATTACTTTTGATAAAAAGTTACAGGTGTATAAATATGGTAAGAACAAGAGTACGAGAGATGCTACTTCATTAGGATCAGCGCGAGTATTGTTGCGCTCATTACACATAACAGAATTTATAGAACAAATGATAAATAGTGGTAAATCGTCAACATTAAGAGAAATGTACTATATTTCCGAAGGTTGGGGTAACGGTAAGTTTGGTACACAAAATGAAAGTAATAACTTAGCAGAAGATTTAGAAATTGTTACAAAATGTATTAGAGAGGATTTTAAGCTTAGACCAGAGGAGGACGGTGCTAGAATAATTGGGAACGTGACATTTGAAGAAAAAAATCGAAAAGGTGAATGGATGCGAATAAACTGTAGAGATGATGTAGGAGATTCTGGATATGGAGTTCCATACAATGTTGAAGCAGAAAAATTAAAATTAGTGGAACAAGATATTGATTTTGTAATGGCTGTAGAGACAGGTGGAATGTTTGATAGGTTGGTTGAAAATGGATTTGATGAAGAGGCGCGATGTGCATTAATACATCTGAAAGGGCAACCTGCTAGGTCTACAAGAAGAATTATGAAAAGAATGAGTGATGAGTGGAATAAACCTATCTTAGTATTTGCTGATTGTGATCCATGGTCTTTTAGAATTTTTGCAAGTATCGCCTATGGAGCAATAAAGACTGCGCATATTTCTGAATATCTTGCAACAAGTGAGGCCACATATTTAGGGATCACTGCTGATGATATTTTAGCTTATGATTTACCGTCTGATGATTTGACAAAATCAGATTTAGGGGCCCTTCAATCAGAGTTAAGTGACCCTAGATTTGCTACAGGTTGGTGGAAAGAACAAATCAATTTAATGCAAGAAATTGGAAAAAAAGCGGAACAGCAATCATTAGCGAAATATGGTTTAGATTTCGTTACTGATACATATTTACCTGAGAAATTAGGTGCACTTGGTTTAAATTATTAATTAAATATTATATTGTGAGGCAATACTGTGAGTAATACAATTATGACCATAGCAAAGTGGATGATGGTAGCATCATTCTTATTACTTTTAGCAGGGGCAATTGGAATAGCATTTATTGATAATGAAGATTTTGAATTTTATGATCCTGATGTGACTAATTTAACTAAATTATCTCCTGAGAGTAGTGAATCAATTTATTTAGAATCTACTAAGATATATGTAGCTCTTCGGATTGATGATGGGATTTCCAATGCCTCTTTGAAATTAATTAATAACTCTGGAGATGAATATGAAGGTCGAAGTGCCAACTGGCTAGATCTACCAAGAACTGGGATAGATAATACTGTTTACATGACAGTGAGAGTTTTTGAAATATCAAGTGAAGGAGATTATATTTTGTTCAACGAAGGTAATAATACACTTTGGTTTGTAGACGAAACAGCTAATCAATTTGAAATTTTTAATGAAAGTTATATTTTATTGGTAAGTCTTAGTTGTTGTATGGGAATTCCAATTGGATTTATTGCATTATTCCTGGGAATTGTCGGGTGGAGAAAGGAAAAGAAGAATATCAATCTAATAATAGATAACCAAAGTGGTACTGAATTAGAATATAGAGAAAATGAAATTAGAATTATTACAGATGAAGAGAGGATTCCCGAGCCATTTATTGAAAAGAAAGATATAAGTTTGATAAATAGTACGAAAGATGGGCTTAATTTGAAACATGTTGACAATGCTTCAGAATATAATGAAGAAAATAAAAAATTAAAAAATGATACTTATTGGGAAGAATGGGATAATGATAAATGATGCTTGGGTTTTTAGATTATGTCGGCTACCCAACCTCGGGTTGGTTAGTTCATGGTGGATTTTGATGAGGCTTTGTCCATATTAGAAAACTCAATAAGAAGGCAAATTTTAAAATTGTTGGTCAAGGAACCCCACTACCCATTACAAATTTCCGAATTAATTAATGTTAGTCAGCAAGCAGTAATAAAACATCTAAAGGTATTAGAAAAGGCTGATTTTGTTGAGTCTCAAATGGTTGCGTCTGAAAAAGGAGGTCCTCCCAAAAAAATGTATAAGGTCGATCAGTCATTTTCAATAAGGCTTGATTTAGGGCCAGATTTATTTCGTGCAGAACATAGGAAGATGCCCAGGGGGGGAGCCATGAAACTATCAGAAAAGTTACCTAATGATCTTAATAATGTTATTAGAAAAATGGGAACTAAAAGGAAGTTAGAAATTTCTGAGGCCATCGAGGCACTAGGAGAGTTGGACGCTGCTCTAGAAAAGATTGATGATCAAAGAGATGCAATCATTGCTATGCATCAACAGGTTAAGAAAAAGGTATCTTCAAGTGTTTCTAATCATTCTAATTCATATGAAGAAAGACAATTAGCTCATGCAATTATGAATCAACCAAGGAGGCCATTGGACCTAGACTTATTTTCTCATGGGATGAGAATTAAATCTATGGATGCAGAAGAAATGATGGATAATCTTAGAGAAACACTACTAAGAGATTTATCTACAAGCAAAGGAAATTTTATTGCAGCAAATAAAGGCACACCACTTCCATGGTGGTTAATTCGTTAAAAATTTAGAACCTAATATCATCTTCATCGGATTTAGACATAAGGCTAGTTTTTTCTGCAAAAGACTGTAGGGCTTCTATCCTCCTACCATACATAACAAAACCTGCAACTCCAATAAGAGAAAATGTAGCTCCAAGGATAATTGTTGGTACGGAATAGCGCACTATGACATCAACTACAACATCACCTAGACCTAAGTTAGAGCTCATTTCACCTCCTGGTATTTTCATTATATTATTAGTTTCATCAGTTTCTACAATATCATTATTAGAATCTACTACCACTACTACATCATGATTTCCTGCTTCAACCATGTAAAGTAATGTAATTGAATCAGGGTTCTCTAAACCACCATCACCAATTGGCATAATTGCCTTAATTATTTGTCTATAAACAATATTAACTTCATCGCAACCATTTTTCTTAATGTCACTAGTAGACTGGTCCTTACACAAAATAACATTTACATCAGTCGCATGTGCATTACCGCGATTTACGATTTTAACGCTTACTGAAAGCATATCGCCGATAGCACCTTTAGTCGAACCCGTGGTTACCTCAATAATTTCCAAATCTGGAGCCCTTAATCTCAATTCTAAAACTTGTTCATTCGTATCGCAATCTGGCAAAAAGTTATCTGGTACACCATCTTTATTGGAATCCAATGTGCATGAGTCTTCCCAACCGGGTGTTTCATCATGATCTCCTCCATTTTCTGAAGAACCGTGCATTGAAATTGCTTTTATTCCTATTTCTCTATTTTGTAACGCTGCATCTGGTGCTATAGATACTATCACTACCAATTGTAGGGTCGTATAGGCTTCCATAATTGGGAAAGTCAAGGCCCCTGTTTGGGCCGAAAGGTAACAACCTTCATTTGGTATTGGATCTGCTAGGGTTAAGAAATTTGGAAATTGACCAACGCATAACTTTTCAATTGGATATTCGGTATTGAATCCTTCCAATAGAGCAAATTGAATTTCCCAATTTGATAAAGTATTCATTCCGGGCATGACTCCCCAACCTCCTGCTGAATCAATTGTATGATTATGTAGTGTCGGTTGATCTGGAATATTACCAAAATTAGTTACATTTAGTGTAAATCTAACTATTCTGCTCGGTGCGGTTGTTTTTATTCTACTTTCTACAGCAGGATCGAGTGAAATTCGCATGTCATGAAATTCTATTATATTTATATTTAGAGTAATAGTATCACGTAATCTTGTACCTTGATATTCTTCTTCACTATAAATATTGAATGTTATAGTATATTGGCCTGCTAATGTCTTTGCAGGTACATTGATTGTTATAGAATATTCACCTATTTCATCCCTATCTAATTCTCCAAATAAGATTCTTGGTATTTCAATATCCCAAACATGAGAGTTTCCTTGCGAGTCCACTATAGATTCGATAGTCATGTCAAATCTATCAGGGCCGTTTCCTAAATTTTCTATATTTGTATCCATTTTATAAGGTTGTCCCGGATATAAATCAAGTATATTTTCAGATACAGACGCATCTAGATCATATCGCTGGATAACATTCGTTAATATTACTACAGAATCTCTAATCTTGGGTTGTCCTTCTAAATAAGAACGGACAGTAATGGAATCCCCTAATCCAGCAGTTGAATTGTATGGTGCACACATTATTGCAGTTACTGTGTAAGGAGTATTAATTTGAGCCCAATATCTTGGTGAGTCGTCAGATGGTCCATTTCCACCAGGGGCATTTGAAAAGTCTAAATCAACAGTCCAATGATCATATCGCCATGTATCTTCAGTCCAATTTGAAGGCCTTTCTTCGGGTGCCCCAGGTAGGTTGAAAACTAGATATCCGGGTGTAAAATGCTTTGTAACTTCAATATCAAATTCTGCACAATCACCTGGTAAAACATATTGAGTAGTGTCGCCGACAGAGAATACTATATTTCCAGTAGATCTAGTTGAAACATTTATCCAAAGCTCTAGGATATCAAATGTTCCCCGATCTACCGAAAGTACAGGCTCACCGGTGGACCATCCTTTTAGATATATTACAAATGTCCCTGGTTCCTGTGAAGAAGGTACACTAACCTGTAAATTCTTAGTAACAGATTGTAAAGGATCTAAGGAAATAGAGGTGGGGAAATCAATGCCCCATCCGAAGGGTAAAGCCCATTCATTTTGTCCTTCAAGTGTTGAAGGATCATAGAATGCAAAGGTATCGAATACGTTACCTGTATTCTTTATAGATACAGAAAATACTGCAGACCTACCCTGTTCAATATCTACTTGGAAATGACTTGTGTCCAATTCAATACCATGTACAACGTCCATTAAAGTTAATGTTATTCTTTCATTTCTAATGGCAGGGTCTTTGAATGAAATTGCAGTTATAGTTACTTGCGCTAATTCATCTTGGTTGGCCTGATATATTGTTGGGGCCCTTAATCTCATATATATTGGAACAACTTCTCCACCATCTAGATGTACAGGTGTAGATTCGAATATTGGAGTATTATTAGTTGCATAAAATAATGTGGCACTCCAATTAGTTGGGATACCCTGCATTGTTACAGTAAATGTATCTTGCACTAGTTCTGCTGGGCCGGGAGTAGGATTTGCAATCGTCATATTGTAAGTTGTTAATTCTCCTGGAAATATTGTATGATAGAAGGTTTCTGTATCTTCAGGACAATCATAAGGATTTCCTTCTAGGTTAGGATTAGCGATTAGCTTTTCATCACAAGCAAGAGATATGTCAACCAAACCAGTTAGGATATGTACATAACATAAAGTATATTTTCCTGCGTTGTTTTCTTCATTACATTTGTTTGTATCTGACCAGCCTAGATGTGCTCCACTTCCTAGATCATTAGCAAATGCTGGCGTCTGTCCTAAGTCGGGAGTCGCTGGCGAATTGGGGCCTAATTTGTCAGATTGCCAAGATGTAACAGGTATAATTGTCCATGGGTCGAAAATTGAAGATGCAATAGAATTTAGTGGAAATCCGTTAGGATAGTCATCATTTGTATGATTCAGACGAGTATAAACAATAGTTTCTCCTTGAGATTCATTGTAATTATCTAACCAAGTAAGGTGTACATTGTCAAACGAGTCGGTTATAATTGAGGGCAAGTGAGAATTTCCTCCAAAGGGCCTGTCGGGATTAAGTCCAGCAGGTCCCTCTACTTCTGAGATTGCAGCATCTGCGATTTGTTTTATTCCGAATGTAGGCAGTCCTTCTGCTGCACCATCCCATTCTGCAGCTCCCCTTAATTTTAATCTTGTATAATAGACCTCATAATTAACATCAATATCAAACCCGTAAGATCGTCCATCTTGCCATGTAAGATGAGTTAATCCTGATGAGTCCAAAGCTATGGATGGATGCAGGCTATATGCATCATTTAATGTAATTCTAGTATCGTTAACTACCACTAGATGACCGTAACCAGATATATCTTCAGAGGGACCTAGGTCTTCAGTATATGAATTAGTGCTTGCGTCAGTTTCTGTTCCCGGATCTCCTTTTGTCCAACCAGGCCAAGGGCGATCTAAGAGAGATAAAGGATCTAAAACAGTCATATATATTTCTCGAGAGTTATTAGTTGACAAGTAAACCATAGCTTCGACCATTATTTCTAATTCAGTTGAACTGCTAGAAGATGTTGGAAAACCATACATCTGACCTCCTGCATTTGTTAATCTAAGATTATTGCCATTGCAAGTTCTTGCATTTAGACCAGAACCATTTGGACATTGTGCCATATCCATCATGTATGATCCGACGTCTGTATCTGACCCGGCCCAAAGAGGAGTTGGTACCACATCAGCATTAACACATGCGTCGTGTGATTGTGCAATACTCTGAGTATCGTCGTTATCCTGAGGGCTTCCACCATACGGGCCTTCATCAGAAATTGGTATCACAATTTTTGTAGCGTTTGGATTCCAACGATGATCTAGTTGTGTAGGAGGATTTCCTGGGACGTTTCCATTAGCATCTTGCCATGATAAGCAGGCCCAAGTTGTAGCTGGACCCCAGAATTCACTATAAAATCCACCATCAGTAGGTAAATCCACTGCAGCATTATTGTAAACTACTTCATCTAAATATCTAATTCCGCCAGAATTATCATTTGGAGAAGAGCCTAGAGGAGTGTTTCTTGGACCATTGCTTCCAGAACCCCCGGTTTGGTACGCATTTGCACAAGCGCCACTCTGTGACGCTGCAGGCCAATTACCACTAAGTGCATATAATGTTTCATAAACACTCATATTAGCACTTTCAAGTAACGGTTTTAACCCTGGAAAGGAGCCTCCACTAGCGAAGTTTCCTCCATAAAATACAACACACATATCAGCCCATTCTGTATTCATTGAACCCGAAGTATCGATAGGAACAACCATCTCAACTTTTCCTCCGCGAGTATCATCCCATACAATTTGCACAAAGTCATCCACATCTACAGCGATATCTGGATGGCCTTTATGTCCTAGAATAGGAGTTAGAATAGTACTATCTATAGCAACTAAGGCTTCTCTTGAGATATGATCTATTTCTAACATTTTATAGTATATTTGTGGCTGCTGATAGAATTTTTCTAAAGGTTCAAATGAGTCTTCCCAAACAATATGTGGATTGTTGTTTGAGTCTACGTCAATTGCCGGGTAATCACGATTTTGAGGATTATTAGATACTTCGAAGTCATTTACTATCGAGATTACTGAGTCTAGAGCAGCATCGCCACTCCTATCATCTTGATAGGGATCTAACAATGTATACATTATTGAATATTGACCTGCTTTATCAGTCCATACAATATGCACTTTATCATCATCATCAACTGTGATATCTGGATGCCATGCACGATGGTTACCAGGATTAGATATTTGTGTAGCTGAAATAATAGTATCTCCCCTAGGATCTTGCATCTGATAAAATAGATGTTGAGTATTACGACTGAAAACTAAGTGGATATTACCATTAGAATCTGCATCTAATGCCATTCCTCTATCATTTGCCGTTCCACTATTAACAATTTGCATTGGCTCTGTAAGAACAACATCGGAGGCTTCGGCTTGAGGAATTTCCAGTGCAGAAAAAAGACTTAGTAACATTATGAAAACCATAGTAATGCTATTCCTAATCTTAGCGGAATCTTCTTTTCGAGTATGAACATAACCTTGCATAGAAATGTTGAAAAATTTCAGATACTTAACTCAACCGCATTGCGGTCACTATTATAAAAATTAATACTGAGTTATTACATCCATTCTGATGGATCAAAATCTTTTCCAAATCCACCAGATTCATCTGTATCAATTTGAGTAGTTTTTGAATCTTGAGAGGTAGTTTTTTTTGCTTTTTTTGCAAGCCAGTCATCTACAGGCCCTGGATTTCCAGTTCCGGGACCATATCCAAATTTAATTTGATGAATTAGGGATAATTTAGTCATCCATAATTTCCTCATCGACTGCATAAACTCATTTTGACTTAAACCATCAAACCAAATTGGACGAGAAAGGTTGAATGCTTGAAGCGGACCTGTAATATTTTCTTTTTTATGGCCAATGTGCAATACCCAATCTAACTCACTTGAAGTTAGATCAATTCTAATATTATGTAACCAAAGTTCCCAATCTTCTAATTCCTCCTTTGATTGATCAATCATTAACTCTTGTTGACCTAAATCTACCCTAGTAATTGAATAAATCAATACTAGGTTTCTATTCTTTGGAATAACTATATTGAACATGTGACCTTGCCGTGTTGGAGGATATTTGCAATGTAGATGTATTAGTGCTTGGGAATCTGGAACTTCTTTAAACTCCAAACGTTCACTATCTAGCCAAATTTTGATAGATTTGAGTGCTTCTTGTGTATCCACAATACCCCAAGGATAGGTCGACCTATTTTAGTGCGCCTAATACTGGTTCTAAATTTGATAATAAATCTGATAATTTATTATTATGATTAGAATTAGATAGCTTTTTACAACGTCTAGATACTTGATAATCCGTCCAATTATCATAACCCAATAAGAATATAATATTAGAAAAATGGTATATTATCATTGAAATTATAACGAAAAATGGTAATATAAAGAAGGGGATAGTATACATAAATTTGAAAATTATCAAAAAACTAATTAGAGAAAGAATTGGCCAAAATATTAGTGGTGAAATTAAGGCTGCTACCATATGATATGTGGTTCTGGCATCAATTCCTTCATCAGTATTATTACCCAAATACCAAGCTAAAAGTGTCTGAATACCTGTTGAATAGAATGTAATTGGAGAAAATAGTATCATAATTGATAATCCAAAAAGCCCTCTAATTAATTTAGATTGTTTTTTAATTGACATATTTGAATTCAAGACGCGCCCATCCAAATCATAAGAATGCAATATCTCTGAGGCTAGTTTGGCATTTTCAATAATAATTTTAGAATCAAATAACTTGAGTTTTTCTCTTACTTTTCTTGTAGCGTGAACTTCTTCTTTGTATGATCTTAAATCTTGGCTATTGGATTTAGACACTAAATGGGCTAGTAATTGCCACGCCCTGTAAGTTGTCCAATCGGGTGCATCTCTTGAAATATTGGCAAGTTTAACTGTTAGCTCATCCCTTAGTTGGAGAACTAAGTCTTCAGGTGGTTCAACCCATATTCCTTGCATTAATTTTTCTCTTTCTTTCTTATTTGGGTTAAATGGGACTAGGATTGGTGCAATTTGTTCCAAATATAAATCAGTTCTAAACCAGTAATGTGTTCTAAAGTGTAAACCAATGGGTTGAAAAACAGGAAGAGGTAGATTTCTTTCTTTGGCTATAGATGCTGCATTAATCGCAGACCTCATCGAACCTGTTCTCAAATGACGTAATCGAGAATCTTGGTGTCCTGTTCCTTCAGGCATAATAATTGCTCGATATCCTCCTGATAAAGCATGCGAAACTGTCAACATACTACGTTGATTTAATTTTTTTGCAAACTCTATTTCTGCAACTCCCTCAAGTTGTTCTGCTTTTCTAATAACAGGTTGTGAACCTATGCGCCTTGCTATCCAACTAATAATTGGTACAGAAGTGGTTAAATCATGTCTTCCAAGTGTCACCATTCTCTGTTTTGGATTACTCAGAGTAATTGCAATTGGATCGACTAATCCATTTACATGTGTCGCCACACATAATCTTCCTCCCTTTGTGGGGTGTGGTTTTTCTACTTCTTTATCTCTAAATAGATATGTCCATGGAAATAATAAGATAAGAATAAAAAATTTCCAAAACCATGCGGGACTTGGATGTGAACCATCATGTGCCCATGGCACACTCTCTAATTTACGAATATTAATTTTTTTGGCTCTTTTTGATAGTTCAACAGCAATATCTTCTGGAACATTACTATTGCCGGTCATAGATACGTTTGGAGGAGTTAGGTTTAGACTATAACTTTAATCTGAAAGTATTGAAGATATCTTGTTTGCTAAAATTAGAGCCTCATTATGGTCAATTGGATAAGTTTTGGATGGAAATTGATATCCTAATCCATCTTCAAATTTAGGTATTATATGGAAATGTACATGAGGTATGGTTTGAAATGCATTGGATCCATTATTTTGAATTATGTTAAATTCTTTAGTGTTCACTACTTCTAATATTGCCTTTGAAATTTTAGGCAATACCTTACCAATTGCAGATGCTGATTCAGCAGATAATTTATCCAAGGTTGCTACTCTTTCTTTCGGTATTAGTAAAGTATGTCCTGAACTAAATGGATTGATATCTAAAAATGCCAAGACTAATCCATCTTCATAAATTTTGTAGCATGGCACTTTCTTATCGAGAATCAGAGAAAATATATTTTCCTTTACCAAAGTTCTCCCCTCTTAATTTGATGCAATTTGAGTTAGTATTGTCAGAAGGCCTTTGATTTGTACTGCCATGAGTAATTCGGTATTCATCACTTTTGATTTATCGGTTAAACTAATGCCATTTTTATTTATTTCAGAAAGATTTTTATTTACTGAATTTAGAGTCTTTTCATTATAATTATCTTCTATTTTACTTATCAATGAAGATACAGTTGATGAAATTTGTCCGACTGATTTGCCATCGTTAAGATATAAATCTTGAATTTCTTTCCTAACATTGCTTTGTTCAATTTGGATTAATTCTGAATTATTGAATTCTTCATTCAATGCCCATGTAGAAGCCGCGTCACCTGCTCTCTCTCCAGTAAATAAATCTTCTAATAGAATATTTCCCGGTAGTAATCCGGCACCATGCATGCCTGTATTTGCTGATCTTCCAGCCGCATATAAACCTGTAAACCACATTTTTCCATCATTAAAAGTAGCTCTGCTTTTGTAATCTATGGGAATTCCTCCAGTTGTAATAATACTACAACTAATTGGAATCACATCTACATCTATGTTTAATCCTGTCCTGTTTTTGATTGTCGATAAGATATTTGAAAACCAAATTTTCGAATCACTATCAAGTTCTCTCAAATCCAAAACACAGGTTTCGTCAACGGCATCCGAAAAGGATGCATTATCACCGTTTGATTTCCTTAAAAGGCCGCCTGAATCTAGTAATTCTACAGGCATGTGAATATTTGTTCCCTTTATTGTTAACGGGTGTGTGGGAAAATTTGACATTCCTGCCAAAGTTATTCCAGCCTTTGCAGCCAAAGCTGCTCCTGTTCCTGCACCTTCCGATGGTGTAGTCCATAACCCTTCATAACCTTCTGTAGCAAGTATGATTGTTTTTGATTGTATTACGTTTACCTCTCCATTTAATATATCTAAAAATGTTAGTCCTCTTATTTGTTGATTGTCTGTTATTAGAGAGATTGCTGCACAATCATACTTCCTAGTTATTTTTCTTTTTATTACCTGTTCTTCTAATAATCTTGTGATTTCTCTGACAGATGAGTCCCCACATCCCGTTAATCTAGGTTTAGAATGCCCAGGTGCTTTAGATGTATGAGGTATTCCTTCTCGATCTCTACGGAAAACCAATCCCCATCTCTCTAATTGAGAAATAATAGATACTGATTCACCACATATTGTTGCAGCCATGATGCTATTGGTAACCTCACCCCCAGCTGCTATTGTATCGTCTCGATGAGAAATAGAATTTACTTCGCAAATACTTGATGCGATACCAGATAGTGTAGCGTTGCCTTGTCTGGATCCTATTCCTAAGCTATCGATTAATATTGTAGTAGCACCATTATCTGCGGATTCAATAGCGGCACGAAGTGCGGCTGGCCCTGCGCCTACTACTACTACTTCCCAAGACTCCATGACTGTGCCAAACACAATAATGTCATGAACATAACGCTTAAATTGATTCAAAATTAACTTAAAACTTACTCAGCAAAGCTGAGTGCTAATTTCCTTACAGATGCTGCGGCATCAATCATCTTGTATCCAGCGCTCTCAGCATGTGCTCCAGCAGAAATAGATGTATGTAAGACTGTACTAAGTAATGTTTCACCAGTAGCCAAATGTAAGTTTATTTGTACTGGTCGGCTACCAGAAACAGTATTTGGCCATGCTAATCCTATCCACAAAGTTACACATGAGTCTAGTTTTTCTGTTAAAGCATTAACAATATCTTCTCCTTCAATGCCGAGTGCTACTGCTGATTTTAACCTCTTTGAAGATGGTGATGGTAGCCTTATAACTTGTGAGGCAGGCTCTCCTTCAGCAGATATTATCTCGATTTCTATAGTTTGTCTTTTACCGGAAAAATTATGCACCATTGCTATAACATCAGTTTGACCTTCTGATGCAACTGGTGGTATCTCCAGATCCATTCGCCATTTATCTTCAATTATTGAACTGTGGCCTCTCTGTACATCTCCAACTAACCTGTCTATAACTCTGAAAAATGAAGGTTGCCAACTTTTAGTATGTTGTAATAATATCTGTAATGATTCGAGATTAAACTTTGCATCGGATTTGAGACTATCTACTGCTGATACTTTGAAAACTCTCTTTATTTCCCTAAACATTCTTTCTTTGTCTAAAAGATTTAGAGAGTTAAGATGTAAGATTCTTAATAAATATTCTACAGCTTCATCGGGATTAGTATGTCTTCTAACTTTTTTTTCTAATGATTTAATCCATTCTTCAAAATAAGTTGCAGTCTCTGGATCTAAATGTGCCACTAGAATCTCTGTAATTACTCTTTCAAGTGCGCTATGGTGTATAGTCGGAGCATGCAACGACAGCAATGGAAATTGATTGTCTCGCATCGGTATTTCTCCTGAATCTAATGAGATTGATAGTAATAGACAAAGTAATCCCAGTACGATTGATGAGCCTATTATCAATGATCCGAGTATTACATCAGTTTGAAAAGAACTAATAAAATATAGTAAGATTGCACCAACTAAAGCCGTGAGTAATCTGGTTGTTTCTAAAACTCTTCTTTCACGTAATGTATTAAGGATACGCTCGGTTCCTGGAATAGAATTTATAGATTTTTTATCATCTGTGGTTTTTAATTGAAGTCTATCTCTGGCTGACATTTGAGCAAAAATTATTGCAAAAAAACTTGGTATTAACATTATAAATAAAATCACAAATAAGATAATACAAATTTTTATACTAGTATATTTTAAGTTGAAGTAGCTTAATGTTAAGTAAATAGGTATTAAAAATGCTAATAAAATACGTAATTGCTGTAGGATTCTATAAGATGCTATGCTTGTCCATAGTTTCCTACCTGTGTCCCTAGCTTGTATTCTTCTATATAATGAATTTTGATTGCCAGAACCGTAACTACTCCCAATTCCGTAGGGTGTTGGCAACTCGGAAGCCTTGGACACATATCTCCGTAGGACGTTTGGTGCTTGATGGCATCGGCTACCTTAATGAAAAAAGCATGATTAATCATCAGCACATTTCTTGAAGCAAACACTCTCGGAAGTACGGGCGATTAGTGTAGTCTGGATATCACCTTGGCCTCCTAAGCCGAGAACCCGGGTTCAAATCCTGGATCGCCCGCCATTAATTCACATTAAGAATGATAGGTGTTTACCTGTATGACTCTTGGAATTCTTTGTGATTTGATTTGGAGTACCTTGGCTAACAATTTTACCTCCTCTTTCTCCTCCTTCTGGTCCTAAATCAATTACCCAATCTGCGCATTTTATCACATCTAGATGGTGTTCGATAACTATTACAGTATGGCCAACTCTGCGTAGCCTGAGTAATACCTCGATTAACTGATGGACATCGGATAATGATAATCCAGTTGTAGGTTCATCTAGTATATACACAGTATGTTTCCTAGCAGGCCTATGTAATTCTGTAGCAAGTTTGACTCTTTGTGCTTCTCCTCCTGAAAGTGTAGTTGCAGGTTGCCCTAATCTTATGTAACCTAAGCCAACATCTTGTAATGTAGATAATATTCTAAAAATTAATTTTTGATTATTAAAGAAATTACAAGCTTCATCAACATTCATATCTAGAACTTCATGGATTGTTTTACCTTTCCATAATACTTCTAGTGTTTCTCTCGTATATCTTTTTCCTTTGCAGACCTCACATGTAACCCAAACATCCGGTAAAAAATTCATTTCTAATTTTGAGGAACCGGCCCCGCTACACGCCTCACATCTTCCTCCTTTAACATTAAATGAAAATTGCCCTGGAAGATAACCTCTTTGTTTAGATATATTTGTTTGTGCGAATAATTCCCTAATTGGGCCAAATAATCCTGTATATGTAGCAGGATTTGATCTTGGAGTGCGGCCTATTGGAGATTGATTTATGACTATTGCTTTGTCTACTTTTTCAATTCCATCTATGCCACTATGTCGTCCTTGTGTAGCATCAGAACCGTGAAGTTGTCTTAGTAACGCCGGTGCCAAAGTTGCGGTGACTAAGGATGATTTTCCAGAACCGGAAACGCCGGTAAATGCTACCATGCATCCTAACGGTATATTTACATCGATTCCTTGTAAATTGTTTTGTCTAGCGTCTTTAATCCTAAGCCAGTAATCATCACGGGGTTTTTGTCTATCCTCTGGTAACGGGATTTTCATTCTTCCAGATAAATATGCCCCAGTTATACTTTCTTTATTTTTTAATAGGTCATTTACCGATCCACTAACTAATATCTCTCCTCCTTCTTTACCCGCACCTGGACCGATATCAACAATCCAATCTGCTTGCCGTAAGGTTGCTTCATCGTGTTCAACAACAAGTAATGTATTTCCTAATGCTGTTAATTCTCTTAGAGTTTCTAATAATCGACCATTATCACGGGGATGGAGCCCAATACTTGGTTCATCTAATACATACATCACCCCAGTTAGACGAGTCCCAATTTGAGTTGCAAGCCTAATTCTTTGGGATTCTCCTCCTGACAGTGTATTAGCACGACGATCAAGGGTTAAGTAATCTAAACCAACTAAAGCTAAAAATCTGAGCCTAGATTCAATTTCTTTAATTATATCCTGACCAATAAAAATTGATCTATCATCCAACTTATTGGTCGAATTTATAATTAGTGATTCAGGTTTATTTCGGCCCAGTTTAACCCATGTTTGATCTATTTTTCCTAATCTCCAGTGCTGAACTACGGCCAAAGCCTCCAGAACGCTGCATGAAGATATGTCAGGAAGAGAGATTCCTCCCACAATTACTTTACTTACTGCTGGATTTAATTTTTTACCATTACAATCTAAGCATGGTTCATCGGTCATATAGGAGGTTAAGCGATTACGAGTTCGGTCAGAGCTAGTGTCTGTATAAGTCCTATTTAATCTAGAAAAGACACCTTCCCAGGGTTTTGCCATCTTGTAGGAAGATCCCCCATCAGAATTGAATTCAAAATTTATTGCTGTACTTCCAGAACCATGTAATAAAATATCTTTATGATCTTCATCGAGGTCATTAAATGGCACATTTATTGGTATTTGATAATGAAAACAGGTCTGTATCATTTGTTTCTTATACCATCCTGACATCATTGACCGCCTGAATGGAATGATGCATCCTTCTTCCACAGAATTAAATCTATCAATAACTAAATCTGCTGAAAATGTTCGTTGTATTCCTAATCCCTGACATGAAGGACAAGCCCCTAACGGGTTATTGAATGAAAATACTCGAGGGCTCATCTCCGGAAGAAAGGCTCCGTGTAGAGGACAAGCAAATTCTTCTGAATAAGCAATATGTTCCCCTTCATTTGTTATGAATTTTTGATCTTTTATATTGTCTTTATTGGTCATTTTAGGCTTTTTTAAGCTTTCAATGGCTACAGTACCACCACCTAATTTTAATCCTGCATCAATGGCCTCTGTCAATCGCTGACGATTTTCTCTCGTCAGTTTAAGACGATCTATTCTAACGTCGATATCATGTCTAAGATTTTTTTCTAGAATCGGAGGTTTTTCAAAACTAGCATCTCTTCCATTTATTCTTCCTTCAATATACCCTTGTTCTACAAGTGCTTTAAATAAATCAGAATGTGTTCCCTTTCTATTACGTATAGCAGGGCTCCATACTGCTAATGCATGAGATTCAAATCTCCATAATACATCATCTACAATTTCTTGAATAGTTCTGCGTGCAACTTCTTTACCGCATTCTGGACAATGGGGCAGTCCAACTCTTGCCCACAGTAATCTCAAGTAATCCATCATTTCTGTTACTGTTGCTACTGTCGACCTTGGATTATGACTACCTTGTTTTTGATCAATACTTATTGCTGGAGATAAGCCCTCAATAGAGTCGCAATCAGGTTTTTTCATTTGCCCTAAGAATTGTCTAGCATAGGAGCTGAGGCTTTCTACATATCTTCTTTGTCCTTCTGCATATAAAGTATCAAATGCCAACGAAGATTTACCAGAACCAGAAACTCCAGACAATACTACAAATTTACCTCTAGGGATACTGACATCTACATCTTTCAGATTATGGGTACGTGCACCTCGTACTTCTATCCAACCATTTTGATTTTGATTTCTTTTCTTAGATGGCATGCCTAATCTCCAATTATATTTACTCGGACTCACAATTGGACTTGAATTCATGGTTCACGATTTGAGACAAAGTTAAGATTTATCGAAACCATAATGCTTCAATTTGATCGCCTTCTTTCGCATTTGTATCAGGTGGCAATAGAGTAAGTGCATTATTAGCCACCATGCTATGAATATTACCGCTACCTTGATGAGTTATTACGTTAGCAATTAATTTTCCATCTTGGTTTGATATTCTAATTCTTCTGAGGCAAATCTTACCAGGGGCGCCTCTTAAAGGATTTTGAAGTATTACACTTACTTTATCTACGAGCTTCGGCCCGTAATCGGCATGTGTTTGTAATGAATATGCAATCCAAGGTTCAACCAACATAGTAAAAACTACATGACTGCTGACTGGATTTCCTGGCAAACCAAAAATAGGTGTGTTTTTCCATTTCCCAAATAATGGTGGCCCGCCCGGCCTCATCAAAACTTTCCAAAACTTTATTTCTCCTTCACTTTCCATTATTTTTCTTACTAAATCATAATCTCCCATACTAACTCCGCCGCTGGTTATGATAGCATCACAACTACTAGCGGCTAAATTTAGTGCATCTCTTAACCCTTCAATTGAATCCTGAACTACATCAAATCTAACTGGTTCACCTCCGATTTTTTGAATTAGTGACGCTATCCCAAAGGAATTTGATTCATATATTTGGCCTTCTAATAATTGTAATCCTGGTTGTATTAATTCATCTCCATTACTTATAATGGCTATTTTAGGCATAGATACAACTTTTAATTTGCTATATCCCATTGTTGCGGATAAGGATATAGCGGGTGGCGTCATCATTGTTCCTGCAAATATTATAGTTTCTCCTTTTTTAATATCTTCACCTTTTTTTCTTATATATTCTCTTCTAGCAGGACCTTTTATTGTAACAAATTGATCACCTTCAATTGAATCTTCTATGATTACTATTGAGTCGGCTCCATCTGGCATAGATGCGCCGGTCATTATTTTACATGCCTCTCCCTTTTTTAATAATTTATTATCTGTTTTTCCTGCTTGGTTTGTACCTATTATTCTTAACTTTGAACCATGTTTACAATCATCAAACTTTACTGCCCATCCATCCATAGATGAATTATCAAATCGTGGATTATCAACTTTTGATATTAAATCAATAGCTAAAATTCTATTTGCTGCATCTTCTAGGTGGACCGATTCTGTTGTTTTTTTAATAGGGTTTTTACAGGCTATTTTAATTGCTGTTTCTACTGAGACTCCTATTTCCATGTTTATTGAGAAGAGGAAGTTGTTAAAGTTCTCTTCCTTTGGGAAATGTCATGGATGCAGAATTGGTGATTCTGATAATTGGGTTATTTTTTATGGCCATAATATACTCATCAGTAGGTCATGGTGGAGCTTCGGGTTATTTGGCATTATTATCATTAACATCTTTTTCATCAGAAGGCCATATTTGGTTAAAACAACATGCATGGTCATTAAATTTAATAGTAGCTGGTTTAGCATTTTTATATTATCGTAAAGAAGGTTATCATGATATTAAACTAACGTTACCATTTATTCTTGCAAGTATCCCATTTGTTATTTTAGGAAGTTATGTGCAGGTTGAGGGAAATATTTATGATATTTTATTAACTACATTTTTGATACTAGCGGCTATAAAATTAGTAATTATTAAAAAAGAGGTTGGCATAATTGAAATTGAGTCCCCCAAAATACAAGATTTTTTCATCATTGGCGGATTAATAGGATATATGTGTGGTATTCTAGGAATTGGTGGTGGCGTAATATTAACTCCAATTATGGTTATTAAAAAATGGGCTGATGCCAAAACAGCTGCTGCTACTTCTGCTATTTTTATATGGTTCAATTCATTATCAGGATTAATAGGGGCAGGATTATCTGGCCAATTGGTTGAATTTGATAATATCATTCCTTTTGCTATTGCCGTCCTGATAGGGGGGTTGATAGGATCTAGATATGGTTCGGAAATGGCTAAAGAAGAATCTTTGAAAAGTATTTTATCCCTTGTCCTAATAATAGCGGCCTCAAAGCTAATAATTAGTAACTTTTAGTTATTATTAAAAATTATAAACATGTCATGGGTTGTATGCCGAGGATAAATATAGAAGGTCATGAGTTCTATTATTCAATAAAAGATGGAATAAAACCGTCAATAATGATGTTATGTAGTACCGGATTGGACTCAAGACAGTGGAAAAATATCTCAAAATTATTACCTGATAGACGGTTAATTTGCTTACATTATCTTGGATATTTTCCTTCTGATAGTTGGGATATTAAAAATCCTCCAGACATATTAATTGATTTTAAAGCTGCAGAATATTTACTTCTTCAGGAAGAGTCTCCAATAGATCTTCTAGGTCATTCATATGGAGGATTTTTGGCCCTTAAATTAGCAATAAAACATCCGAGAAGAATCCGTAAGATTTCCATACATGAACCAATATTATGGGGTTGTTTAGATAATACAGAATTAAGTGAATTAAGAAATGATTTTGGCGAGGTAGTTGAAACATTTTTCAAAGAAGGATTGTCTCCCGAAGCGTTCCTTGAAGATTTTATTGATTATTGGAATGAATCAGGTACATGGCTTAAAATGTCAGAAGAAAGGAAAATAAATTGGAGAAAATTACAACCAAAAATACTTGCAGAAGCTCGGTTTTTATGCTATGATAAAACTCCATCATCATATTGGAATAAAGTAGAACATCCCGTCTTCATGACAGTTGGATCTGATACTCCTCCTCATCAATTTGAGGTATGTCAGATCATTAACTCTTCTATCCCAAATATAAAGTTAAAAGAGGTTGTAGGTGGCCATATGGGAATATTAACAAACAATCAAGAAATTCTATCTTTATTAACAAAGTGGTTAGAATAAAAAGTCGTTTAATTTGGAAAATCAAAAAATATCAAACTTGAAATGATAATGATTGTGCCTGAAATAATTAAAATACTAATTTTTAAATTTCGCAAAATATTTTTCTCCTTTTTTTTAGGTTCAACATTCATACTTTCAATACTGGATATGGGTAAGGGGGGCGCCATGGGAAGGAGCGGAGGTTGTTGTATAGGAATTACTGGATATAATTCATCGAGATCTGCCAATCCTGGAGCGTCGGGTATTTCAGAGAAAATATCATGCCATATGTTATCAACTTTTGAGAGCGTTAATGGAGTAGTGATAATTCCGACGGCACCTGAAGAAAACGCTGCATCTTGTACTTTTTTAATTCTAGTTTTACTACTAACAAATACTATTCTTGCTTCGTGATTTATTTCCCTCATTTCTAATGCGGCTATGTGTCCATTAATTGTAGATAGGTTTAGACTTATAAAAACAATACTAGGTTTCAATTGGACAAAACTATCTACAGCTTCATCTCCATCTGAATGAATTTTAGAACTCCAGCCTTTTTGTTTCATAATTGTATTAATTCTTCCAGAAGTTATAGGATTACTTATTGCAATCAAAGCTATCTTCTCAGTATCGGAGGGCATCGCTATATGTCACACTAAGGCACTATTCAAGAACGATACGGTGTAGATGTTAATTTAATATTGATTCTAAAAGCCAATTTGGATCAAACAATTTTAGATCTTCATACTCTTGACCGATGCCAGCTAACACAATTGGTTTGCCAGTTGCATGAGAAATAGAAAGTGCAGCACCGCCCCTAGCATCTGTGTCTAGTTTAGATAAAACTGCGCCATCAAATTCCAAGATTTTTTGAAATTCCTTGGCCTGTAGAACGGCGTCATTACCTGCTAGTGCATCTGCAACAAAAAGAACAAGATGTGGTTTTGTAACTCTGTGTACTTTTTGTAATTCATTCATAAGATTAGTTTTATTTTGCATTCTTCCTGCTGTATCTATGATAACGACATCGTCACCTTTGGCTTTTGCACTTTCTATTGCATCTCTCGAGATTGCCGCTGCATCTCCTCCACGTTGACTCTTAATACACCGAACACCTAATTTTTCAGCATGTAATGCTAATTGATCAATTGCTCCTGCCCTAAATGTATCAGCTGCTGCTAGTACAACTGAATACCCATTATTTGTAAGTCTATGAGTTAATTTTGCCGCAGTAGTAGTTTTACCAGTTCCATTAACGCCAACCATCATAATTGTAACTGGAGTATTATCAGAAACAAATGACTTTATGGTTTTATCAAAGTCCCAATATCCTGCATTTAATAACGATAGTAGGGAATTCTTAACTGCTTTTTCTATTACTAATTCTAAGTTTATTTTCTTATTGATGCGTGCCCCTATTAAATGCATTCGTAATAAATTTATTATTTCGGAAACTGAAGTATGACCTATGTCAGCAGATAGTAGATCTATCTCTAATTCTTCAAGTATTTCATCAAATACAGGACCTCCTTTAATAATTCGACCACCTCTTTTTACTTCTTCATTGGTAAAGTCAAAATGAAATTTTACATTGGTCTTTGGAATTAGTTTTTTTCCTGTGGTTGTATGCATATTATCTATTATCTTTGTTAATTGTGCCTTCTTTGCCTTATTCTCAATAGACTTTGCTCTTTTTGCAATTTTTCTTTCTTTTGAGTTCTGTTTGTCGTAAACTGGATTGGAGGTTGATTTATCTGGAATGGCATCCCATTCTTCCTCTGTAACTTTATTCGAATTTTGTTCTAATGGCTCATCTTTTTTTTGCCTTTGGATATTATTTAATTTTTCTTTACGTTCTAAAATTGCATTTTTAGCTTCTTCAGTATCTTCTTCTGCAGTGATGTTGGATTCTATTTTAGAATCTTTTATTCTTCTTTTAAATTTGTCAAATAATCCCACAAAAACCCTCCTAATCGTCTAAAGTAAGTTCTCTACCTCTTTTTCTTCTTTTATTTTTAGTAGGTATTTGTTTAGTTTCTGCTAAAATCTCATTACTTATTGGTGTTTCTAATTTGTTTTCTTGAATTTGCTCAACACCCGATGTAAATTGATGGGCTAATGAAACTATATACTGCTCTAAAACTTCGTATTCGGATTTTAATTTTTGTAAAATATTGTTCAATTCATCATTTCTATTTGTCAGAATTATAATCGCTTCTTCACGAGTTTTTTCTGCTTGAACTCTGGATCCAATATCTATTACTACACCTGCGTTTTCAGAAATATTTGCTAATATTTGTACTCCAGATCCCAGTGGAATCATGATTCCTTCAGAACCATGTTTGGGTATTGATTTTAAAGTATTTATCGTCCTTATTTGTTCTAATCTAACTTCATCTAAGCGTTGGATTTGTTGTTCCATTGATTGAAGTCTCTCTCTACTTATCTCAACCTGTTGCGCAATTTTCTGTAATTCCGCTTGGTCTATGGCATTCATCATATGTTGCGCGTTTGTCGTATGTCAAGAATGCGTCGCAACCATTACTTAGAAAAATATTCAATTATCTGATTTGCCGCATCTTCTGCAGATGTAACGGTGGTATCTATCCTAATCTCCGGATTCAATGGTTCTTCAAATGGGCTGGATATTCCCGTAAAGTTTGGTATTTCTCCCGATCTTGCTTTTGCATACAATCCCTTGACGTCTCGCTTTTCACATACATGAAGTGGCGTGTCCACAAAAACTTCTATAAATTCGTTTTCTGATACGAGAGTTCTTGCCATGTGACGTTCAGATTCAAATGGTGATATAAATGAAGCAATACAGATTAATCCTCCTTCTAGCATTAATTTTGCAATTTCACCTACTCTTCTAATATTTTCAACCCGGTCTGCCTCATTAAATCCTAAATCTCGATTTATGCCATGGCGTATATTATCACCATCTAGTGTAATAGTGTGTTTACCTAATGAATGCAATTTCTTTTCTAATATGTTTGCAATCGATGATTTTCCCGAGCCTGAAAGTCCTGTGAACCATATTAGTTTTGGGATTTGTAATTTTTGTTGTGCTCTGGATTCTTTGGATATATCCATTTTTTGCCAATGAATATTGTCAGATCGACGAAGTGCAAAATCTATTAGCCCCATTCCAATTGTATTGTTTGAAAATTTATCGATTAAAATAAACCCGCCCATAGTCTGGTTGTTGTCATATGAGTCAAATGCAATTTGTCTATCTAGTGAAATATTGCAAATCCCAATTTCATTCATTTCTAGTATTTTTGCAGGTAGGTTATCAAGGGTATTGACATCAATTCTATGCTTTAATTTACCTAATGTCAGCAATGCTGATTGAGTATTTGATTTAAAAAGATACTGTCGGCCAGGCATCATTGGATCGTCATGCATCCATAATATTCGAGTTTGGAATTGATCGGCTTCACTACAGGGATTTTTTTTATCAACCAATATATCTCCTCTGGATACATCAATTTGATCATCCAAAGTTATTGTTATTGATTCACCAGCCGACGCTTTAATGACTTCGCGATCGCCTGTAATAATTGTTTCAATAGTCGAAGACTGACCTCCAGGGATGATTTTTACTTTATCTCCTACCCTTATGCTTCCGCTAGCAATTAATCCTGAAAAGCCTCGGAAATCGGATGAAGGTCGATTTACCCATTGGACAGGTATTCTAAATGGTTTATCTAGATTTTTATTCGAGATTTCAACATTTTCGAGGTATTGCATGATGGTTTGCCCTTTATACCAAGGTGTATTGGTACTTTTATTTACAACATTATCACCCATTAATGCAGAAATCGGTATAGGCGTTATTTCTTCAATATCTAGTGCATTACTTGCAAATTTATTATACTCTTTAACAATTTTATCATATACTTCTTCTGAATAGTTGACCAAATCTAATTTATTAACGGCCAATAATACTTTTTTTACTCCGACCATAGAAGTGATAAAAGAATGTCTTCGAGTTTGAGTTAAAATTCCATGCTGAGCGTCCACAAGAATTATGGCTATATCTGCGGTTGATGCCCCAGTTGCCATATTTCGAGTATATTCCTCATGCCCGGGTGTGTCTGCAACAATATATTTTCTTTTATCTGTTGAAAAAAATCTATATGCAACATCAATTGTTATACCTTGTTCTCTTTCTGCCGCTAATCCGTCAACTAATAGAGCAAAATCAATTTCTGAACCCTGTGTACCTAATTTTTTAGAATCTGATTCTAATAAACTTAGTTGGTCATCTAAAAGCATATGTGATTCATATAGCATTCTGCCAATTAGTGTAGATTTACCATCATCTACAGATCCACATGTAATAAATCTTAGAAGGCTTTTTTCTTGATGTGTTTTGAGATATAAATCGATATCAGTCGATATAAGTTCACTGGTGTGCGACATCAGAAATACCCCTCTTGCTTCTTTTTCTCCATTGAAGCGTTACCATCATGATCGATAATTCTATCTTGCCTTTCTGAAGTTGTTGTCATAAGCATTTCCTGTATAATCTCAGGTAATGAATTGGCTTTTGACTCAACTGCTCCTGATAATGGATAACACCCTAAAGTCCTAAATCTGACACTTTTCAATAATGGAATTTCTCCATTTAGCAAAGGGAGTCTGTCATCATCAACAAGAATAAGTGTCCCATCTCGATCTACTATTGGTCTTTCTTTGGAAAAATATAATGGAACTATTGGAATATTTTCTAGATGAATATATTGCCAAATATCGAGTTCAGTCCAATTGGAAAGAGGGAAAACTCTAATTGACTCTCCTTTGTTTATGTTAGAATTAAATATATTCCATAATTCTGGCCTCTGATTTTTAGGATCCCAACGATGTTCGGATGTCCTAAATGAAAATATTCTTTCTTTTGCACGAGATTTCTCTTCATCTCTTCGGGCGCCTCCAAATGCTACGTCGAACTTGTATTTATCCATAGCTTGCTTTAATCCTTCAGTTTTCATAATATTAGTATGCTTAGAAGAACCATGGATAAAAGGATTAATTCCTAGTTTCTTTCCTTCAGGGTTGATGTGTACGATCAAATCTAGGTCTAGATCCTTGGCTGTTTTATCTCTAAATTGTATCATTTCGGAAAATTTCCACATTGTATCAATATGCATTAATGGAAATGGAATTTTACCTGGAAAAAATGCTTTTTTTGCTAGATGGAGCATTACTGATGAGTCTTTTCCTACCGAATAAAGCATAACTGGATTTTCTGCTGAAGCTACGACTTCGCGCATGATGTGAATTGCTTCTGCCTCTAAGGTGGCGAGATGGTTCATTGGTTTTCGCGTATGTTCTTAACTATTTTACATCGTCGGGGATTAGACTCATAAAGACTTATTTTGATAAATCCAATCATTTGTCCATCTATTGTCAGAAGTAACAAGAAAATATGGATTTAATACTTTATTGATGATATCGTAATCTAATGTATTTCCATCCGGATTTAATACTAACCCTCCTGCACCAGAAACAACAGCATGTGCTGCAGCAATATCCCAACATGATGTGGGGCCAAATCTCGGATATAGATCGGCACCTCCTTCAGCAACTATACATGCTTTAAGTGAGGAACCCATTCTTACTAAATCATAGTTACCAATTCTCTTTGCAAATTTTTCGTCATTCTCTCCTCTATGTGTGCCACTAGCAACTAATCTTACTGGTTGAGGAGGATTTGAGGGGCGGACCATTATTAATCCGGATCCATCAGGCCCTCTTCTTTCTGATGGGATCATTATACCTCCAAACCATGTTGTTTTCGACACTGGGGCGTGTACTACTCCAAATATTGGTTTCCATCTACTTCCGTCTCGTTGCATCAATGCTATATTCACAGTGAACATTCCATTCCTTTTAATGAATTCTTTAGTACCATCTAATGGATCTACTAGCCAACAAGTTCCACTTTCCTCAGGGTCACCTATTCTACCTTCTTCGGATACTATTGGGGTATTATCTATTAATTGTAGTTCTTGAATTATGATGTTATGTGCTGCCAAATCTGCATCTGTTAATGGTGAATTATCGTCTTTGTGAGATATTTTTAAATTTTCCTTTTGATTATATATCTTTAAAATTTCGTCCCCCGCTAATTGAGAAATTCTAACAATGTCTTCTGGGTTCAAATTATGCCCACCCTTTTTATTTAAAAATCTTGAATATTTTTTGCTGCTTCCTCTAAATTTGCTCTAGTTTCTTCTGAAATATGGAATAAATAAGGATCTTCGTCGCCCATTATTTGCTTCCATGAAGACATTGTTCTGGCCCATATTTCTTGATTTGCATTCCAATCTAGCCATCTATCGATAAAATCACAATGCCTTATGATGTCTTCATCATCTTCATCAGATAATTTTCTTAGAATAGTATTAGTTTGGGCTAAAAGTATTCCCCAGGGAGCATTAACTTTATATGTTGTAAAAGGATTTCTTTCTTGTACTACTGTAAGATGTTCTCTCCAGAGGCCTAATGCTACATCATATGTCCACCCCAGTATTATTACCAATAGTAAAACTGATGTTGCAATCGCAGATAATGCCCAATATGTCATTGGTATGCTTAAGAGTTCTTCATTCGACTGGAATCTCCAACTTACGTTTGGCCATATCAGTAATGTTAATGTTGTAATCCAAAACACAGTTGATATAAGAGTTTGACTTTGTTGAATTCGCCAATATTGACGCATGAATCCTTTCTTGAAATCTTTCTTCATATAACTTCCTCGATGCATCTATGCTTTCACGATTTCGTGAAAAGATGAGATAAAGTCATCATTCATCTCTAAAATGCGCTACAACAACTGCTGCTGTAGATTCAGAAGGGTCTATTATTTCTAGTGTATCGATTTTTACGAATCTTCGAGGCGTAGCATGTCTACTACCAAAATTTGAATAAATAAGATGTTTTGCCTCTTCTTCATCAGCAGCTACGATATCCAATGTGTAAACTTGATCGCGTTTACCATTCCTGAATGTTCCTTTTGCCCTGTATGCTTTCATAAATCGTTCGAACAAAGGTTTTGATATAAACGCGATGTGTTAATATATTACTTTATATGATTTTTTAAAAGGGTTTTTATTTAGTATTTTTTTATTTGGAAATTCTGGTTTGGGTGAGTTATCGCTGTTTTAGGACTAAGATCCCCTCAAGGTTCAAATGGATAATATTGTGGATGGATAATGAGGCATGATGGATTCACCTGAGATTAATCATCATAAAGAAGTATTTACTTCTGATGAAGATATCAGTCTGACGGATCGATTAAAAGATATTTCTCAAGATAGGCTTATTGAAGAAGTTATTTCGTTATGGGATGAAATCAATAAAATGGAAATAGAGTTAGCGGCTGGTCGACGAAGATTCAGATCAATGGAGTTGAAAAATCATTCAAATAATGATTCTGGTAGGCCACTGATAGCCGAATTAGAAGAAAAGATTAGAGTAGTTAATACACGAAATTTACAACTAAAAAATCAATTAGGAAATGAAAGAGTGCGAAATAATGACTTTGAAAGTGATAGAAATAAAATAAAAATTTTAGAAGCCAAAAATACAAAATTATTACAGAATGAAGAAGAATTATTAATGTTGATTTTAGATATGGAAATCCATATGGATAAGCTTTCCAAATCTATTGAATAATGTTATGACTGGATTTAGGAAATAGCATTCCTAATTCCGAAGTATTATCAAATCTTACTTACTCGGTCTTTCATGCCCGGTACATATGATAGGAATAAATCGAGGGCGATAACTAGAGGTATTTCTAAAAGTTATTCTGAGGCGTTGACATCTTATTTCGGTAAAAATAAACCAAATTATGAGAAAGCAAAGGGATCCCATTCAGCATATGTGGCAGCTTTAGAAGCTCATGGCACAGATGTTATAATTTTACCAAGCATTAATACTCATCCTGATTGCTGTTTTGTTGAAGATACATCAATAATGATTGATGATAAAGTGGTTATTGCTAATATGGGCCATACAACTAGGAAGGGAGAAGAGGAGGCAATTAAGGAATATTTATTAAAAGACTATGAAATAATTAATATGCCTAAAAAATGTTCAATTGATGGAGGAGATGTAGTTTTTTTTGATGATAAATTCTTAATAGGTGTTTCAACTAGAACCAATGTCCTAGGAGCTAATTTTTTAGGAAATTGTGTAAAAGATGCTGGTTATGAATTTGAATTCATTAATATTCCATCATCAACATTGCATTTGACTACCGTCTGTTCAAGTCCAAGACCGGGAAGTATTATCTTAGCAGAAGGTCATTTGAAATCTAATCAATTCGATTTTGCTGACGAAATAATAAGAATACCAAATTCAGAGAGTTATGCATCTAATGTTCTCGGTTACGCCGATGATAGGGTAATAATTGCAAATGGATTTCCGGACACTAGAAAAATACTTTTGAATTATGGTTTCTCGATTACTACCGTAGATATGGCCCCAATAATGGATGCAGATGGATCATTAACATGCTTATCTCTGTTTATAAAATAAATGTTATTGATTCATGTCTGATATAAATTTAGTTAATATTTCTTGAAGTTCGTCAGCGTTATCATACTCTTCGGCCAAGTTTCCAGTCACTATCCAGTCTGCACCTGCTTTTGATGCTATTCTGGCCGTTTGGGCATCTCGAATTCCTCCCCCAACTACTATTGTGAGATTACATGAATCGCGAGCAGAACGAATTAAATCTGGAGATACCGGTGTCTTTGCTCCACTTCCAGCCTCTAAATAAATTAATTTAAAACCATAAAATTGGGCGGTTGTTGCATACGCAGACATCCTATCAATATCCGATGGTTGGATTAAGTCTGCTTGGCCAACTTCTCCAACTTTTCCACCGGGAGCGCAAACCAAATAACCCATAGGTAGTGGTTCAATACCACTTTTTTTGATATGTGGTGCCCCCATTACTTGTTCTTCAATGAGGTATTGTGGGCTGGTACTATTCATCAGCATCATAAAAGTAACAGCATCTGCCATTGAGGATAATGCAGCTGCGCCTTGAGGAAATAATACAATTGGGACGATTTTATTTTCCTCTACACCTAATGAATCCTGAGTAGATGCCCACTGAACTAATTCAAGCATTTCTTTAATGGACGATACAGTCGCTTCTACATTATGCATATCTGTATTTGAAGAACCTCCGACCAATATCATGCTAGTGCCAGCATTCACGGCTGCTAAACATCTCTTCGCTGCTACTTCCGGCAACTGATCGGCTGGATCAATTAGAATTGCATGTCTCGTATACTTTTCACTGGATGTTACAAAACTCAAAATACTAGTCAAATTATTATTCATTCTATCATCACATCTTTCTCATTCTATATTGACTTTGTTTAGAAAGTTATTTGCCCGTCGTATTCCAATATCTATATCAGATTCAATAGAATTTTTAGGTGTTTTTCCTATCCATGACATTTTTTGTATCCAATTGATATCTTGAGGTAGTTTACGTTCGGCCCATACTTCAATCGTAGAGTCAGATCTTTTTCCTATGATTAAATTTGAATTAGGTGCCATTTCAGTAGTTGTTACCCCGCCATACCAAAAAGTGCTATTAGATTCTATACTAGTTTGAAATACTTTATCAAAATTTAATATTCCAGAACCGAAAGATCCCGCTCCAGAAAATTCGACTTTGTTATCTTCAAAGTTAGTGATTCTTGTCCTAAGATGGAACTGGGTATTTTTCTTTGCCAAAGAGATTGCTATTGCTTTTTCAAACCATGATCTTCGTACAGCCGTGCATTTAAGTTTGTAGTTTTGCGAGTACATCGATGTAGTCCAGGTATTTGGTACTAAGGGCCACTTCGAAACAATCCCGGGCAATTCGCCAAAGAGGCCAATTTCTGCATCTTCTGAAAAAAAATGTATTTCACAGTCTAAGTTATCCATTATTTCTTGAGCCATACATAATGTTTCAAGTGAAGTATCAATAAATGAAATTTTCAAAGACATTACGCTCCAGGAATTGGATCTATAGACAATGCATGAACTGGGCATGCAGGGATACATAAGTTACAGTGAGTGCAAGCTGGTTCGTCAACAATTGCTATAATATTAATCAGAGATAATGCATTAACAGGACATAAAGCAATACAGGCTGCACATCCAAAGCATCTGTCATTGTTTACAATAAAAAGATGATGCGGAAGTCTCCCCATAGTCTTCGGAAAGAGTTTAGGCTCTCAAGTTTACCCATACCCCTTTATTTCTATTGGAAATTATAAATTACCGATGTAAATATAATAATCTATAATAAAATCATATTGACGATAGTAATCGATATTACGGTATCACAGATAGTAAATAAATATTCTTAACATAATTTCCAATATTATTTTTATAAATATTATTTTCAATAAATTCGTATTATCTACAATGGAAATGAAGGGGTTACCCTTTCCGCTTTGTTCAAAGAGAAACATCTCTTCGATAATGATATTTGGGAGTGTGCGAGTAAATGAAAAGCAGATCTTGTAGTGTAGAAGTTACAACAAAGAGTATCCCGGGTCTTTCTGATTCTAAAGGTAATAATATTAAAAAAATGTTTATTTCTGACCATAATATAAAGATACATAATGTAAAAATAATTCATAGGTATGATATTATTTCCAACTTAAATAGTGAAAAAATAGAAAAAACAGTCTACGATCTTTTTTGTGACCCAATAATAGAACATGGAATAGCGAATTTACATATATTAAACTCAGATAAAATATTTCCATTACAACCAGATCTACATATTCATATTGGATTTAAACCAGGAGTAACAGATAATGCTGGTAAGGCAGCATTAGATGGTCTAAGAACCATATACCCAGAACTTAACAATTCTAGTGAAGTATTTACCTCAAAAATATATCTTTTTTGGGGCATACCTGATGATGTTAATATTGATGAAATAGCGGATAAGCTGTATAATCCTATGATTGAACATGCTATAACAACCAAAAAAGAAGATTGTCTAATTAAAAGATGGGGTATACTCAGGGCACCAATTAAAACTACTCAACCATTTAAATCAATCAAAACTATAAATCTAAATGTTAACGATAACGAATTAATTAAAATAAGTGAAAAGGGCTTACTTGCATTAAACCTAAAAGAAATGAAAACTATTCAATTGCAGTATAAAGATGAAGAGGTGCAACGGAGAAGAATTGAATTGGGACTCCCATCGGATATGCCTACTGATGTTGAACTGGAATGTCTAGCTCAAACTTGGTCAGAACATTGTTCTCACAAAATATTCGCGGCTAATATTCATCATGTTGATAATGAAACAGGAGAAGACACTACAATAAACTCGTTATTCAAGACACATATCGTGACACCTACATTAGATATTCAAAAAGATGTAGATTGGTTACTAAGTATCTTCCATGATAACTCTGGAGTAATTGCATGGAATGAGCAATGGAGCTTGTGTATTAAAGCAGAAACCCATAATTCACCATCTGCATTAGATCCATTTGGGGGAGCAATGACTGGAATTGTAGGAGTAAATAGGGATATTTTAGGAACTGGATTAGGATCAAAGCCAATAGCAAACACAGATGTTTTTTGTTTTGGGCCACCTGATTATAAAGGTCAAATACCAACAGGATTATTTCATCCTTTACGAGTACTTAGGGGCGTTCATTCAGGTGTAAGAACAGGAGGAAATGAGTCCGGAATACCTACTGTCAATGGTGCAATTATTTTTGATGATAGATATATTGGTAAACCATTAGTTTATTGTGGGACTGTGGGAATAATGCCTAGAATATTAAAAGATGGGCGTGAAAGTCATATCAAAACCCCATCAGTTGGAGATATAATTTACATGGTCGGTGGGAGAGTAGGAAGTGATGGCATTCATGGAGCAACATTTTCTAGCCTGGAGCTAACCGAAGAAAGCCCAAGCTCTGCAGTACAAATCGGAGATCCAATAACTCAAAAGAAAATGATTGACATGGTATTGGAGGCTAGAGATTCTGGTTTAATCCAAGTAATAACAGATAATGGAGCAGGAGGGCTATCAAGTAGTGTTGGTGAATTAGCAGAACTGACAAATGGTGCCTTTCTGGACTTAGCAAATGTGCCTTTGAAACATCCAGGCCTAAGTCCTTGGGAAATTTTAGTTTCGGAGTCACAAGAAAGAATGACCATAGGAATAAAAGAGCAAGATTGCAAAGAATTTGAGAAATTAGCACTACTACATGAAGTTGAAGCAACAATTGTAGGAGAATTTACGGACACAGGTTCATTTGAAGTAAACTTTGGCAACAAAACTGTTGCTAACCTCCCTATGAAGTTTCTTCATGACGGGTGCCCGCAATTAGAATTGGAATCTGAGTGGGAAGTGCCAACACACAAACCAATACAATTCCCATCCAATAATCCAGAGAATATGGGAAATATACTTCTTAGGTTAATGGCAAGGCCCAATGTTGCAAGCAAAGAATCATGGGTCAGATCGTATGATCATGAAGTTCAAGGACAATCTGTAATCAAACCATTTTGTGGAATAAACCACGATGCTCCAGGAGACGCTGCGGTAATTGCGCCACTGCAAGGACAAACACAAGGCGCAGTAATTTCAAATGGAATAGTGCCAAGATACTCAGATATCGATACTTATGCCATGGCTGCAGCTAGTATTGATGAAGCGCTGCGAAATGCAGTGTGTGTAGGCGTTGACTTAGATTTAATAGCAGGACTAGACAACTTCTGTTGGCCGGATCCTGTAGAGTCAATGAAGACACCAGATGGTAGATATAAATTAGCACAATTAGTTAGAGCTAATAGGGCCTTAGATGATGTGTGTAGGGCTTATCAATTACCGTGTATTAGTGGAAAAGATTCAATGAAGAATGATGCAACAATAAATGGTACTAAAATCAGCGTCCCTCCGACATTGTTATTCAGTCTAATAGGGAACCACAAAGATGTAAGAAAAGCAGTATCTAGTGACTTTAAGACAATTGGAGACATAATCTATCTTGTAGGGGAGACACATCAAGAATTAGGTGCAAGTGAGTTAGCATTTATGCTGCATGATGAGACAAATGGTAAAAGTGGAATAGGAGGCCAAGTTCCTCAGATAGATGCCACAAGAAATTTAGCACTCTATCGAAGTTTGACAAACTCAATGTCCAACGGGTTGGTTGCGAGCGCACATGATTGTAGCGATGCAGGACTTGCTGCAGCAATGACAGAATGTTGTTTTGGATGTGATTCTGGTGCAGTTTTAGAAATTTCAAGTCTTTTTAATCATAATAAAAATTTAGATATTTGGGGAGCACTTTTCGGTGAAAGTCTTGGTAGAATTTTAGTAAGTGTAAAGCCGCAGGATTCACAACTTTTTGAAGAATCTATGATTAATCACGAGTGTAATAAAATAGGCAAAGTCACCTCAAATGATATGATAATATTTAACAATCGAGATAAAATTATTCTTTCTGCAAATATGAAGGAATTACGCGAAGCATGGAAAGGGACTTTGAATGGAGGCAACAATTAATGAAACCCAAAGTAGCAGTGCTTTCCGGCTTTGGTATTAATTGTGAAACTGAAACTATTGCTGTTTTTGAAATGGCAGGAGCTATAGTTGAAAAGGTACATATAAATAAATTAGTAAACGGAAGTGCTAATTTAGAGAATTATCATATAATGGCAATACCAGGAGGCTTTTCTTTTGGTGACCACCTCGGTAGTGGAAGACTTATGGGCAACCGACTTCGATTCGGTATGAGGGAGCAAGTAAGAGAATTTGTTAAATCAGGAAAATTAGTAATTGGCATATGTAATGGATTTCAAGTACTAGTAAAAATGGGTTTATTGCCGGGTGATGAGGAAGTTAGTTTAAATCAATCAGCGTCATTGACAATTAATGATTCAGGGCAATATGAAAATAGATGGGTAAACCTTGAATTCAATCCAGATAGTAATTGTATATGGACAAAGAACCTGACAAGAATCCGTGTACCGGTTCGTCACGGTGAAGGTAAATTTGTAACTTCAGAAAAAAAACTTCTAGATGAATGGGATAAATCAGGTCAACTGGTTGTTCGATATGTAGATCCTTCAACAACCTACCCATCAGCAAAAGATAATATATTACCATATCCATTATCTCCAAATCAAAGCTGGAGAAATATTGCAGGCGTGTGTGACCCATCCGGACTAGTGTTCGGCTTAATGCCACATCCCGAAGCCAATCATTCAACATGGTTAGGGGCAACATGGACCAGAGAAGGTATGGAACATGGTGAAGGAGAAGGTATGAAGATTTTCAGAAATGCTGTAAATTACGTAATAGAAAACTTTGATAAATAAAATGAAAATCTTCTTGCAATAGTTGCATATCGTCTTTACCATGGCAACACGTGATGCAACTGATGTATTCTCAGAATGGGCTCTTAGAAATAGGGATGAAGGGATGGAAAATGGGCACGCTGAATCAGTTGATGAAATGCTTAATATTGCCATCAAAATGGTTAAAAAACCCTTTTCAGCTATAGATGTAGGATGCGGAAATGGTTGGGTATGTCGTAAATTACAGTCATATGATAATTGTAGTAAAATAGTTGGTATTGATGGTTCAAATGAAATGATTATTAAGGCCGAGAACAAGGGACTAGGAGAATTTCATTTGGCAACACTTCCAGGATGGAAACCCTCACAAAAGTTTGATTTGATTCATTCAATGGAATTCCTATATTACTTGAAGGACCCATTAGAAATGTTGAAGAATTTCTTTAATGAATGGTTGGAGGAAAAAGGAATACTTATTGCAGGCGTTGATCATTATTCTGAAAATACAGCAAGCCATGATTGGCCAGAATCACTTAATGTGCACATGACAACTTTGAGTGAAGAACAATGGAGACAAGGCATGATTGATGCAGGATTCATTGATGTCGAAACCCGACGAGTGGGAGTTAAATTAGGCTTTATAGGTACTTTAGCAATCTTCGGTCGAATGCCTTGAAATCACCAACTATTCTCTAAAAGAGAATTAGATGTACTTGCCTATTTGCTATTTGACTGACTCCAATCAAGAAACTTGAATGGTTTGAACGATTTCCCAGTGATATGTCTGACCCAAATATCAAGGTTGATGTAGAGGCTACACTAATTGAAATATTATCCCTTTTACATCCCGATGCAAAAAAGAACTCACTCCGTAGAATGATTGATCATGGCAGAATAAGAGTTGATGGCAAAAGAAAAAATAAAGCAAATGAAAGAATATTTTGTGGATCTGTAGTGACGGTTGTGCCAAGAGCCGATGGAGATCAGAAGACAGGTACACAAGCCAATATATTACAAGATCCAGAGATACTATATTCTGATAATTCTGTAATTGTAGTAGATAAACCAGAGGGCCTTTTGTCTGTTGCAACTGATAGAGAAGAGGTCGATACAATGTATAGTAGAACGGCTAAATGGGCGTCAGAAAATAAAAGAACTCGGATATACCTAGTACATCGATTAGATAGAGAAACCTCTGGTTGCTTAATTTTTGCCACTTCCCCGGAGACTCGTGATATATTACAAAAACAATTTAAAAATCGTTCAATTGAGAGGATTTATTATGCTGTGGTTTACGGAAAACCGAAAACCACTTCTGGAATTGAAACAACTAGAATTCAGGAAACCAAGGACAAAAGAGTTAGATTGGTTATTGGTACTAAACGTGCAGGAAAAGAGGCAATAACTAATTGGAATGTGGAAAAAACAGGCCCAATTAATTCCTTAATAAGAATTAAAATTGATACTGGTAGAAGGGCACAAATACGATTGCATATGGTGAATATAGGCTGCCCTGTTTTGGGTGATACAAGATACGGGAGAGGAAAGGCGAGCGTCAATAGATTATGTTTACATGCTACAGAGCTTGAATTCATTCATCCAAATGGTGAGATAATAAACATAAAAAGTAATATTCCCACAAAACTAATTTCTGAATTATCTAGGAAATCCTTATGATTATTCATCATCAATGATGTATGCCGGAACTTGAGATATTATCTTACTACCCAAAGGGGCATCAGTTATTTCTTCAATGATTACAGAATCATCGTTTAGTAATGTCTCATCTAAGGATGCTAGTCTAATTTCTAAAAACCACCTTTTATAAATTTCATAAATTATAATATAAATAATGAAAATTATAACTATTGCGGAACATAACCATGCAATCAAGTCTTGATCAGACATCATCTTCTCTCTCAATCAAAGCGTCCCATGAAGCTTTGGCATATGCCTTTGCAGATTCAATCCTATCCTTTGAATTATAAATTCCTGAGCCGACAATTATGCCATCAGAACCAGATTTAATTGCATCATAGGGGTTCCCGTACCTTTGACCTAGTTTACCTGCTCCAGTTTCTAGATTCACCCCAGGCGTCCAAATTAATTTTCCATCCCCAGATTTTTCTCTAAGATCCAAAATCTCAGCAGTTGAACTTCCATTTCCAATATATCCAACGACATGCGGTGATCCATTACCTGTATCAACCACTTCATCAGTATATTCTGAAGATAATAAATTACCTCTACTGGACATTTGAGCCAATAAAAATATACCCCCTATTCTTTCTACGTCACTCCAACTGGCCGCTAATCCATCAACAATATCCGGTCCCGAAATTCGATGTGCAGTAACTAAATCTGCCCATGATCGAATATCATAAATGCCCCCCATTTGAATTTGTGATATTTTTCCTATATCAGCAAATTTACGATCTTCAAATATCATTAAATTATGATTCTCAGCACTTTTCAAAACTTTCTCCCATTTTAATTTATCAAAATCAATTACCATATCAACGTGAGTTTTTAAAGCAGAAATATAAGGGCCAACAGTTTCTATCAAATTAACTAACTCATCAATCGTGTAAAGATCGGCTGCTAAAATAACAAGTGATTTTTTCCTTGTAGATATTTCCATAAATCGATGAGTCAATGGATGAGCACAACTTCGCCATCTTTTGCCCCATATCTCCTCGACGCTCATGGCATGACTAAACCTACAAGCCTACATCAAACCTTTCCT
This sequence comes from Euryarchaeota archaeon UBA557, assembly GCA_002503285.1. Lineage (GTDB taxonomy): Archaea > Thermoplasmatota > Poseidoniia > Poseidoniales > Thalassarchaeaceae > MGIIb-O3. The sequence continues at coordinate 32,544 of DARI01000025.1, read as the reverse complement.
TATTACTACTTTAGCAATGCTAAAAAACAATCTCTTTGATTAAGGGAGGCATTCTCGTCTCTTAATATGGTTCTATATACACCTGGTAAAACTTCAGGATACTCTGATGATACAGTCAACTCTGGAATTCGTTTTCACTTTCTAGGAGGTGCAGGTGAAGTTGGTAATGTGGGATGTGTTATTGAAGATAATACTGGAACCAGGTTACTAATTGACTATGGGATGGCACCAACTAGGCCACCAAAATATCCTTCTGAATGCCCACCAGTATCTGATGCAATAATTACTCATAGCCACATTGATCATATTGGAATGGCACCTTGGCTAGTTGGTGCACACGGAACAAAATTACACGGCACTGGCTTGACTGCAAAGGTTTCAGAAATAATGTGGAGAGACACATACAAAGTCTCATCAATTGAAGGGTATCCACTTACATGGGACAAGAGAGATCTAGATCTGGCATTAGAATCATGGGTTACGCATGATATAAATGAATGGTTTGAAATTGGTTCTTGGAAGTGTCGTTTTCATCCCGCAGGCCATATGCCAGGAGCAATAATGATTGAAATAGTAACTCCCTCTAAAACAATTCTTTGGTCAGGAGATATAGATACTCGCAATAGTCCAAATGTTATAGGTGCAAAGCCAGTAAATTGTGATATTTTATGTTTAGAAGGAACATATGGTGGAAGGCAACACCCTCCCCGGAAAGAAGAAGAACAAAGGTTTGTTGAGCGTGTTAAAGAAATTGTAAATAGAGGAGGAGTAGCACTTGTACCTGCTTTTGCTTCTGGAAGAGGTCAAGATATCCTAAGAATACTACACAAGGAGGCACCTCACCTACAAGTTCATTTTGATGGCATGGGAACACGAATTACAAAAGATTGGCTAAAATTTCCTGAATTAATTAAAGAACCCAATCTTTTGATAAAAACTTGGAAATGGGCGAGACGCGTATATGGAAAAAGCGATAGGAAAAAGGCGTTAAATGCGAACGTAATTGTAACTACTAGTGGTATGTTGGATGGAGGACCAGCTTTATGGTATCTAAATCGTTTAAAATGGGATAAAGCAAATGCTATTTTACTAACTGGGTACCAAGCAGAAGGATCTGGAGGAAGGCAATTATTATCTGAAGGAAAATTGCCAATTTATGGAAAAATGACAGAAATTGACTTGGAGATAAATCAATTTGCATTATCTAACCATGCCGATCATGATTCTTTATCCTCATTCGCTCGAGGATGTAATCCCGAAAAAATAATTATATTTCATGCACCAAATGATGGAGCAAAATTATTAAAATCTGAATTAAAAAAGGAATTTGATATAATTCTTCCAGAAAATAATATTTCATTTTTATTGTAATCTTCCGTGATGTTCATAGGCTACCTGCCTTAGCATCTACACTAGGTGAGTCTATACTCACTAATATAATTGGAGATAGGTGAAAGATAAATGAGTGAACTAGAAAAAATATTAGAAGACAGATTTGGACTATCAGATGCTGGTGTAACATGGCAGAGTGAAATGAGAGCAGGATTAACTACTTTCATGACAATGGCGTATATATTATTGGTAAATCCTGCAATGCTTTCAAATGCAGGAATGCCATTTGACGACGTATTATTTGCAACTGCAATTGCATCTTTCGTAGGATGTATTGTAATGGGTATGTGGGCAAATTTACCATTTGCATTAGCCCCCGGGATGGGACTGAATGCATATTTCACATTCACTGTAGTAGGTGCAATGGGGATTCCATGGCAAGTAGCATTAGCAGCTGTGTTTGTTGAAGGATTAATTTTCTTAATTATTTCTTTACCTCAGATTGGATGGAGAACTAAGATGATTAATTCAATTCCTCAAGATCTAAAGATTGCAACCGGCGCTGGAATTGGTATGTTTTTAGCATTAATTGGATTACAAGAGACTGGTATCGTAATCAATAATGGTGTAACATTGGTAGGTTTAGACAATACTGCATCATGGACTCATACATCAGGTGAATTATGGGCAATTATTGGGATTGTTTTAATTGCAGCAATGATGGCACGTGGAATTACTGGCTCAATAGTTTGGGGCATTTTAGGTATATCGATATTTGGTTGGGCGCTTGGAGTATCTGATCCATACAATATGCTAGGTAATGCAGACCCAACTTATGATTTTTATAATAATCCTGAAATACAAACTTCAATTGGATTTGCCGTTTATGAAGGAATAGACTTCACCGTATTCCATGCTCCGGCTGGGTGGGGTGCTGCTGAAGCTACTGCGCCCACACTAGGATGGGGAGATGGCAAAATGTTTGGTTGGGTAGGAATTCCCGAAGAAACATTAGGAGGATTCTTAGATGGATTCGGTGACGTTGATGGTTATACATGGTCAATTGGGGATTTTCTCTTAGTAATGATAACCTTCCTGTTCGTAGATATATTTGATACTGCAGGAACGCTCTACTCAGTTGGAAGGGCCGCTGGATATGTAGATGATAATGATGAGTTACAAAATTCAGATCCAGCCTTTATGTCAGATGCAGCTGCCACATTAGTAGGTGCAATGACTGGAACTAGTACAACTACAACCTATATTGAGTCAGCAGCAGGAGTTGAAGAAGGAGGAAAAACAGGTTTAGTTGCTGTTACTGTAGGGGTACTATTCTTATCTGGACTATTCTTATCTGGACTATTCCAAGCAATACCAACATATGCAGCCGCATGTGCATTAGTAATTGTGGGCTCATTGATGATGAGGCAAGCAGCAGATATTAATTGGGCTGACTTAGAAGTTGCAATTCCAGCCTTCATCACAATGATATTGATGCCATTCACTTACTCTATCGCAGCGGGTATCGCATGGGGAATAATTGCATATGTATTGGTAAAACTTGCAGTGGGTAAATATAAGGAAGTAAATCCAGTTATGACGGTTTTATTTGTATTGATGGTAATGTTTTATCTTGGACCGGGCGATGAAACTACGTTTGAATGGATATTTAGTAAATTTTAAGTAGATAAATATACATAATTGAGCATTATGGTCTGACAATAAATTTAGACCATAATGCTCTTTAACATGAGGTTTTATTTGATGAGAGATATATTTTTGGAACAACTTTCTCATGCTGTACGGACAATACCTAATTTTCCTATAGATGGAGTTCTATTCAGAGATATTACACCAATATTAACTGATCATAAAATGTTAACTCAGACAATTGATACAATTGCTCTGGATATGATGAATTTAGATTGGTATCCAGATATTATTGTTGGTCCAGAGGCTAGAGGTTTTATATTTGGGCCATTATTATCAACAAAATTAGGAAAAGGTTTTGTCCCAATAAGAAAACCTGGAAAACTCCCATCATCCACATTAAAAATTGACTATGAACTCGAATACGGCTCTAATAGCCTAGAGATACACGATGATGCAATTTTACCAGGTCAAAAAGTTGTAATTATAGATGACTTACTCGCTACTGGCGGCACAATAGCAGCCTGTATTGAATTATGTAAGCAATTAAATGCTGAAATAATTGGGGTAATTTTTATTATTGAATTAGAAGGATTGGGCGCAAGAAAACTTCTTTCATCAGTTCCCCTACATTCACTTTTAAAATTTCCAGCATGACTATTTTATCAAACGCCCGATTTATTCAAAGGTAACACGCCTTTCCATGAATTGATTACGATGGTAGGCAATCCTCCTCCTCCCCCACCACCTCCAAGTGCACCAAAGACA
>DARI01000025.1:0-28720 GCA_002503285.1 Euryarchaeota archaeon UBA557 | reverse complement strand
CCTCCACCTCCAAGTGCACCAAAGGTAAAACAAAAAACTGTTGATCCCACTAAAAGAGTAGAAAAAAAAGGTAATAAGTCAAAAAAGCCAACACCGAAATCCAAACCAAAGAAAAAATCAAGAAAACCTCGTCTTAGGTTAAAAATCAAATCAGCAAAAATAGATGCCGATCAGGATAATTATCAATCACAAAGAGGCTGGGTAACCGCATCTACAGACTTACTTCCAATAGAAGAAGAAACAAAAAAAGAACCCGAAACTATGATTCATCAATGTTCTATGTGTGGTTCAAGAATGACAATTCCTAGGCCAAAAAGAGATCGATATAAGGTAATATGCTCATATCCTGAATGCGGCTATGAAGATATGGTTGGAGTTTGAACGTCACTAACTATCTACTCCATCATTAATTATACTTGTCGGCATATATAATTTAACTAATATTGCACTTATTAATGCAATTAATCCCATTACCTTTGCTGACATGATCATGCCTTCCATGAATGCTAATTTAGCATTTTGTATAAGTTCTAATCCCAAAATATTACCCTCGTTTAGCAAATCACTCCCAATCCGTATTGCAGAAGGAAATGATTCCATAGGTAGATTCCCCAATGAATCAGACAACTCTTCGGGAATTTTCATATTTCTTTGGTACACCTCATTCAATATGCTCCCACCTATTGCAATTCCTAGTGCACCACCAATTTCTCGACTGGCATCGTTTGTGGCACTACCAACTCCTGCTTTGTCTTCGGGAATTGAATCCATTACGATAGTCGTCGAAGGGGCCAATGTTAGACCAATTCCAAAACCAAGCAAAAAGAAAATAAATGCAAGCCGATAATATTCAGTATCTGTTTCAACTGTAGTGAATATTCCCATGGCAACAGATATCAAAAATAACCCAAATGATACTATATTATTACTGCCATATTTTTTGGATAGAGCATCACTACTAGCAGCTGCAGGCATTAGTCCCAAGGGAAGAAACAAAAATCTAACCGCCGCTTCAAAGGCGGAATGGTCTCTTATTAACTGAAAATGCAACATTTGAGTAAACATAAAAGAAAACATAACAAAAGATGCTAAAGATATAGAAACCAATCCTAATGAGAAACCTGTCGAATTAAAGAAATTTATTGGTAGCATTGGAAAATCAATTCTTCTTTCCCATCTGATGAAAGAATATGTAAGAATAATTCCTAAAATCACTACGATAAAAAACTTTAAACTTGTCCATCCAATAATTGGAGCCTCAATAATGGCGTAAAGGATTAATCCCAGAGCTAATATTGATAATATTGCACCATATGGATCCAAAGGTCGATTCTGAATATCTTTAGAATCAGGAACTAATATATATCCAGATATTAGTGCTAAAATTATAAATGGAATATTAATTAAAAAAACCATTTGCCAATTGTAGTTTTCAACAGCCCATCCACCTACTAAGAGTCCTATGGGTGCACCAATTCCAGCCATCATAGTCCAAATACCAATTGCTTTACCTCTTTCTTCTGGTGGAAATACGACAATAACAATCGAGAGCGTGGCTGGCATTACCAGTGCTGCACCAAATCCCATCGTGGCTCTAGCAAAAATAATCTCTCTTGTTGAATTTGAATAGAGTCCTGCATTTAGTGATGCTATCCCAACCAAAATCAAACCAGCTTGTAATGCCTTTTTTCGACCAAACCGGTCACCAAGCGCCCCCATAACTAATAGTGTACCACCAAAAATTAAAGCATAAGAATCTACAATCCACTGTAATTCAGTATTATCTGCCCCCAAGTCTTTAGAAAGTTCCGGTAGGGCAACGTTGAGAGTTACATTATTTAACATGACAATAATAAGGCTCAAACTCATAATTCCTAAAATAAACCACCTCTTTTCATGTATCTTTGAATGGGATGTCATGGTAAATACGAAAAAGCACCCATATAAAAAAGAGACACCAATTACCATAGGTTTCATTCATAAGGATACATCGCGCTAATTATGGGAAGGTACCTCTATGCATTTACAATCAGTGTAATAATTGCGACTTCTAGTATTTCTGGATGCATCTTAACTCCTAAGCAATCTCCAGTAGATGAGTCATTAGAGATCATATATCCTTCAATTTATGATAGACAAAATTTACAATTTCAAAATAATCATACATTTTCTTATACTTTAGAAAAGGGCATATATCATGCTTTAGAAGTCCAAGAAGCCTATATTCAAGTGGATACATCAGATATTTGGGAAACAGGTCCCGAATCTGCAGACGTACATCTTTCATATTGGTTACCAAACAATACCGTAGATGGACATAAAGTTCCCATAATTGCTGTAATAAGTCCATACTTCTCTTATGGAGTTCAAGGTGATGAATCAACGCCTACAAATATAGTAGGAGCAGGTAGAGGAGAATTTATTTATGAAAATTTTATTCCACATGGCTATGCATTTGCACAAGTTGCTGTATTTGGAACAGAATTATCCAGTGGATGTTTTGATTACAGAGGTGCGGGAGAGGGGTTGGGTATTCATCATGCTGTGGAATGGCTGGGTTCTCAAAATTGGTCAAATGGTAATGTCGGACTGTATGGTAAATCCTACGAAGGTGCTACTCAATGGGAGGCTGCAGCACTAGGTAGTGAATATTTGAAAACTATAGTCCCAATTTCTGGAACTACTGCACTACACCCATTACTTTACAAAAATGGTAGTGCAGAAGCAAGAAGCCAGATTATGCATATGAATTATTTTTCAAGTACTGTAGATTATAATGCTGATGACTTAGATAATGTTTGTCCAGATATCGTTGAAGGACTCTTTGCCGGGCCTGTGACATATGGAGCAGGAGAATTAGATCCATATATGTCTAATTACTATGATGAAAGAAGTCATATTGATAAAGCATTTAAAAATTGGAATGGAAGTGTGTACTGGGTTCAAGGATTACAGGATTGGAATGTAGATCCTCATCAAGTATTTGGAGGACCTATAGGGACAAACTGGTATCAAGACTATGTGGATGCAGGATATGAAATTAGAGGAATATTGGGACAATGGGAGCATAATTATCCAGATCAATGGACTAAACATAATAATCAAGAATCCGGTTATGGAGGTGAGGCAATTCACAACATGACTCGATGGGATTGGGCACAGGATTTGTTTGAGTGGTATGAATTTTACCTAAAAGGTAAAGGGCCAAAACCAGATTCAATTGCCCAAATTCAAAGGAATGATGGTCAATGGCGTATAGAAGAAACATGGCCTCCCATCGATATCATGTGGCAGACTGTATCTTTGTCAGAGTGTGATAGTTCAGGAGCATTTGTTGGTGGAGGGGCACCTGTGGTGGGAGCAGGGCAATCTGTTACAACATCATGCCCTGCGATATCTGAAGTAGATATGCTAATATCTGGATTAATTAGATTGGAATTAGAAGTAGTGGCCACAATGGACGGTGGACAGATTTTTGCTGAATTAAGAGACTCGCAAACAGGATTAAGGATTGGCCACGCAACAATGGATATCAGATATCACGCTGGAGGCTATGAACCGCAAACAGTTCTGCCTTCACAACAACTTACTATGATGATGGAATTTCAAGCAATAGATGCTATTTTACCCGCAGGACATGGCGTTGATATAATATTTACAGAAACGGGCGAAGATTATTTGGCACCGGCATGTGGAACTAGCTGTTCTATTCATATTTTACCATCATTATCTACACTTAGTATGCCACATATTTACAGAAATGGAAGCAATGTACTAAACACTCCTCAAAGTTTAGATGCAGTGAACAATTGAACAATTCTTAGTAGGGTTGATGAAATATGAACATTAGGGATGTATAATGTCACTCCCACGCCGTGCAATGGAACAAATGGGGTTTGCAGTATGTTGTTTAATGTGTGATGCAGGAGATATTGCAGGTACAAAACGTTGTAAATATTGTATTGAATCTCATACAAAGAGTAGAGAAAAGTTAAATTCAGGCCTTCCTAAAACTAAATCTGATAGATTAGCGAGAGAATTTATCACTATGTTAACTAAACCATCAAAATACATAGATGATTCTATTCATGGAACCTCCATGTTATATTATTCTGCATTGATTGATAAACACAATGGAATTATGCCTTCCAGAACTTCGGAGGATATTAAAAATAAGTTTGAAAGACAAAAGAAAAATATCCCAAAATCGTTAATAAGAGATGTAGCAAATCAAAACAAGTGGATGAACAAACCTCCAAATAACATAGAAAGAGAAGAACTATTAAACTTAATTACTGGAAATACTAAATCAAAACATCCTTCCGATTGGAGTAATTTATTAGATGAAGTAGATGAATTATTAGATGACATAAACAAATAATAATATTCAAATGGAGCAATAAGAAAGTATGTCTGGAGAAAGAGACCCCCGTGCATGGTGGTTAGACGATGACCCATTCGATAAAAAAAGACATAACGAAAATAGAAATAATTCCAAACCAAATTTTGGACAACAAAATCAAAAAAATCCTTTTCAGGATATATTGAATGAATATTTTAGCAACAACAGTGGCCGCACATCCTCCGTCCATAAGGGATCTATATGGCATTTTTCAAAGATAGAAATCCAACATCTTATTCAAGCCACTCTTGCCTTCACTCTCGCGCTTGCATTCATGGGATCTGGAAGGATTTTCGGCGCGCTTGCTAATCCTTCAAGTTTTGTCTACTTCGGAATTCTTTATTTCATATCGTTAACTCCAGCATTTTTACTTCACGAGATTGCTCATAAAATTATGGCTAGAAGATATGGTTGCTGGGCCGAATTCCGAGCAAATCCAAGTGGGTTAAGATTCGGAGTTATCTTAGCAGCACTTACGGGGATTGTATTTATGGCCCCAGGAGCAGTAATGGTCGCTGGTAAGACTTCCAAAGATCAATTCGGACGAATAGCATTAGCGGGCCCCGTATCTAACATAATACTCTGGAACATTGGAATTATAGTTGCGTATATTTTTGGAGGAAATAATACAATATTTGATCAAGTAACTCAAACGTGGTTATGGGGAAATGCAATTCTAGCCGCATTTAATATGCTTCCATTTGGACCATTAGATGGAAGGAAAATAAAAACATGGTCGGATACAATTTTTAATATTTGGTTTTCTATAACTTTAGCTACAGTCTGGATTACTTACAAATATTCATCTATGTTATTTATTTAATATTAATTAATCGCATTCAATACGGGCTTTTCATCACAATGAAAAAATGTTAGTAATGCCCACCAAGTTATCATATCAAGGCTATTTACGAGATTAGCAACCCCTGTATTCTCTTCTCCATAGTTTTTATCCATTGTGTCCATCCAATCCTCCATTTCCTCTAATGTATCGCAAGTTTGATGATAACACCAGTATCCATCAACTAATCCTCCGAAGCCAATAGTCACAGTACCCAAATTATCTTGAAAACTTGCATGATCACTTCTTGCAGTAGTATCTTCATATACAATTATTTCAGGCCTATCCATATCTAGCCATACGTTAGTTTTCCATGTTTCAGATGAGTAATTAACTCCAATAAGTGTACCCATTTGTTCTTCTAAACCTAAGTAATCTGATCCGATCCAATTTGATAAACCAACCATTTCAGGCTGATCTAACTTATCGTGATTTGGCCCTGGCCCTATATATACTCTCATTGGCCAAATCTCCTCATCTTTAGGATATCCACTCTCATCAATAGTTGGATCAGGATCTCCATGAGGGGCACCACCACCACCGGGCCAATTTACTCCAGCCATATCTAGGTTGATGTAATTAGTAACAGTAACCTCAGGATTATCTTCCTTTACATAATAATCAGTCCAATAATCAGAACCTCTTTTTCCTCCCTCTTCACCAGACCAAAGGCAGAACACCATCGTCCTTCTGCTATCAAATTCAGCCAATGCCTTTGCAGTTTCTAATACCATCGACGTTCCAGCAGTATTATCATAAGCACCTACTCTAGTTCCATAAGTCCTTTGTCCAGTTACGTGAGGATCTAATAAAACAGCGTTAGCAGGTGGCGCTATATCGAAATGAGCACCGAATACCAACCACTCATCCACAACCTCAATGCCCCACTTGTAAGCACAGATGTTGTATGCTTCAGGATTTTGAACTCCAAATATGTCTGTAAATTCAAATCTATGAGCTTTTACTTCTAGGCCAAACGAATTAAATACATTAATTAAATACATTGCAGCATCCTCATATGCAGTATTACCTTGTCCGGCCCATCTATCATAATATCCATTTTTACCATCTATGATATCAAATGAATCGGTAGGATCAGTTATTTCAAAAAGTCTATCATATACAACTTTTCCATTTACAATTCCACTTGAATGATTGCCCCCATCTTCAACTCCAATCAAATTAATCCTTTCTACAACTATACTTTTTATAATAACCGAATCACCAGTTATTTTACTTGGGATTAATGTATCATAAGTTGAGTTATTTTGAGCGGCTACTCTGTATACTCCATTAATCGAATTTTCATAATCCGAATTTAACCACGTACTCCAAGATTCATGTTGAGTCCTTATTGGCCAATATTCTCGATTTACTTCACCAATTAAAAATATCATTTCACTCGTCCGTGGGGGTGTCAATATTGAAATACTTACTACTTGATTTTTTACCAAATCAACCACGGTAGAATTTTGAACAAAACCTGTTTCTTCGTCTAATATCAAATAGGGGATGAAAACAGACATTTTAGTTGATGCTTCTAATTCAATATCCTGAAAGTAACCTCCTTCTACAAAAGGAATATCTATCATCAGATCATCTACATTCAAATCACTACTATCGGGATTAATACAACCACTTATAGGCCCGGATATCATAATTATTACTAGAAAGAGAGCAATATTACGTTGGGGTATATGTGACATAATAACTCAACTATTTACTCGTTTTTTTATTGAAATTTTACAGTTAGAAATACCAATAACTTCTATATCCGGATTTAAAATTATAGGTCTAGCAAACTTGTTTTCAGTCGCCTCAGCTTTTATTATCTTAATTTCAGATGCCCTCTTTTTCTTGCTACGTTTCTTAATTCTTACTCTAATTCGCCAAGATATGAATAACAACGTAAAGAATATGTATGGCAGAAGCTGCTGTAGAATCCATTGCCATCCAATTATTAAATTGAAATTTATTGAATCTGTATCACCAGATACTATCCTATATTCAATCACTTGTCTTTCTTCAGTATTAAAAGATGAACTTGAGCGTCCACTCATTGAAGTCAAGTCTTCTAGATAGATGCCTAAAGGTAAAGTTAACCTCAACTCTAATGGCATATCAAGAGAGCCACTATTTGGTAAATCTGTTTTAATATCTTTAATTGCCAATCCATCAGTTATGGTTGAAGCAGCTACTAATGTCAATGCGCTCGTTAATCCTTCCATGGCCTTTATCATTGGTGACATAATAGGGTTTACAATATTGTCTAATAATGGGGCGTTAATATCTATATTCAGATTATCGGTTTCTCCATTATTTATAATCTCATATATTTCAGACCAACTATTTCCCAGTCCAATCGTAGTTCTAACCTTGGGTATATTTATTGATAATACAATGCCCTCTTCATCTCCAATATCGGAATCAGTATCAATTAGTCCGCCCAGAGTTGTATTAATTTTGAAGCCATCAATCTCAATATCTCCAATTTTTGATGATGTTTTTAATTCCGACTTTATCAAACTAGTCACACTTTCACCGAATTTATTTGTAAACTCTGTAATACCATTTGTCGAAAACTCAATTGTTTGATCATTCTTACAAATTTCTATTTGATTATTATCACATATTGAGAATGATGTAGAATAGGGAGTATCTCCTCTATCCGCAATTTCTAAAATTAATTTTAATAAATCAGATGGTAAAACAGGCAAAGATACTTGTGTTGTATCGCTATTCATAGAATCTAATATGGATGAGGGTACTGATAACCTATGAAGAGAAATTTCCATATTCAATGCAAACTCAACCGTTATTCCTTTTTGTAATTCTGAAAAAGAATATTCCGAAATATCTAAATCAACTAAACCTTTCTTACAACTTTTTTCTATAGATTTACAAAATACATTCTGACTAATATCTGAACAGCCCGCACTTTCGTAACATAATGGATGAGCCCAGTCAAACGAATTAGCGCCCTGTAACCCAAAGTCACCAACATAATTATTATCTGAGATATGAGATAACAAAATTGTATTACCTCCTTCTTTATTTGATGCCCAATTTGGTAAAATTAATTTTAGAGTTATCTCTGTATTCCCCATACCTGAGGGTTTCATTGCACTTAGAAAACTTGGATCTAATATTGTTTCAAATGCCATACCGCTATTGATAATTTTCTCTAAATCATCCTGACTAACATCATTTAGAAAACTTAAATCTCCTAATTTATCTCCTATTAAGTCACTTAAACCTAACTTAAATGGTGCACTAGTACTTCTAAGGTATACTGGGTATTCAGTTCCCATCGCTGCGTCTCCAGAAATACAATAATTTACTCCTGCCGTTTCACAACTGGAGAGAGAATGTTCGAAATTTAAGCCACCTGCTGTTAATGCTGAATTTTCAAGTGAGCTGTCTAATATCCATTCAAATTCTCCCATTTCAATACTCAGGCCTGGTACCGTACTAGAAAGAGAATTGCCTACTGAACTAACGGGGAAGTTATCAGATATTGCATCTAGATTGATTAAACCATTATGATGTGCCATTCTAATTCCATCAGAAGTAACAATGGGAATATTTCCTTTATCTGAAGGAATTAATTCTAAACCTTGAATGGACCCTGTTTCAATATGACTTATGCCGGCCAACAATTCAATAGATGCAGCATTCTCATCTGATAAATCTAATACAACCTCTAGATTCATAGATTTTGAATTTGGAGCCAAATTAAATGCATTGGTCGTCTCATTATTTCTAAATCCCATTGTAAATTCTAAATTGGAACTATATCCACTTGGTAAATTAAGATTATTAATTTCCCACCTGCCTGAATTATAAGGAAAAGTGCCCGAATTACTTATTTTAGTGGCACCGGGACCATTTGTTCCAATTATTGTAGCATAATTAGTTGGATCAACATGATATATACTTTTATGCCCAGATTCAATACTAATCGGCAATGATGTCTTCACTTGTCCACCCATTATCAGTAATGATTTATATGCACTCTCTAAATCCAATTTGGAATTAGTTCCAAGACCAAACTTATCTGCAGATAACTCTATTTCTACTGTAGTTTGGACACATATGGGCGGATAGTATGCATTACCATCATCATCCAGAGTCCGATCTGTTTGACAATTAACTACTCCACTATCCTTTTCAAGACTACTTATCCAATTTGTAGTTGGAGTTGATACACTTCCTAAAGAACTAAGCATATCACCGATGTTATCAGATATTTCTTCCATCAATTTATCTTTGACTAATATTGAATCGGCTTGACCATCCCAAGGCTCATCCCAAGAGTTACGTATCACATCAGCCGGAATGCCATCATCTGAAAATATTCCATCATTTTCCAGTGCAGTTTGGGCTAATGTACCTGTGAAGCCCAATGGAGTTCTATCATATTCATATATTTCCCAGGTTGCAACAAATAGCATACTTCCTGTGTCTATCATATTTATATGATAAATCCCTTCAATCCAAGACACCTGACTCGAACCATCATCCTCAGGGTGTACAGTATCACAAAAACCACTATTTAGCTCTGTACAAATATCTAAACCATCTAAACCCTCAGCATTAACGGTTGGCATAACCATCTGAATTAAGAAAATAAATACTAGAAATAATACAACATTATCTTTATATTTTTGTTGGCGAAGCAAAGATACTTTTGATGCTAGACGCTCAACCATAATACCTGACTATAAAGCGTCATTAATCTAACATTCGGTATTAGGTTTCATTTACTGATAAAATTTTAGCAAATAATTAATAATTTATAAACTTCTAAGGGTGCATTTCAAAACTTATGCCTTTACCACTGTACCATGGTTAGTTGGCTCATTTCAAATGCCCCACTAACATTCGAAGAATTAGCATTCCCTAGATCCGTTATTAAATCACTAAAGTCTGCAAGTATTTCTTCAGATCCTCCACATTTATTGATTACTGGTCCAGCTGGAGTTGGAAAAACTATTGCATGGCAACTATTTGCTAGACAAATTCTCGGAGTCAGTTGGAAATCTACTACTCATATATTACAATGCCGTGATTTAGTACGTAAGAGAGGTGCTATGGCACAATTTGAAGAATTTTTAAGACCGGGAGGTAGTAAAACCGAAACACTCGCCGGAATGCTCAGCCTCGACTCATTTGATAGAAGTATTTTTACAAAAAAAGATGGCGATATTCCACCAGCAGGAAAAGAAAATCAAATTTCTAATATCACACCCATAAGTCGATTAATAATTTTAGAAGATGCAGATTATTTAGGTCATATTAGGCAAGCATATTTACGAAGAATGATGGAAAAGGTTGGCAATGCTTCTAGATTTATTTTGGTAACCAGAGCTCCTTCAAGAATAATCGATGCTTTAAGATCAAGAACTCAAATGATCCGTATTCCTCCTATAAATAAAAATCTAATGATTAGTACTTTAGAAAATATTTCCAAATTAAATTTTGGAAAACCATCCAAGGGTGTTTTAGAAGATATTACATACATATCACAAGGCAATTTAAGAAAAGGAATTTTTATTTTAGAATTATTAGAAATGCGCAAACTTTCTTCAAATCGTTCTGCTGTCCATAATCTAGTTCAATCTACTACACTTCAATCAAGCAGGCATATTTTAGAAATGGCGCTTAGAGGTTCTGTAATTGAATGGCGTTGGGAAAATAAAGCAGGCAAAAAACGTAAAGTTTTATCCGGAGCAATAGCAGAAATTGATAAATTGATGAATAATTACGGACTTGATGCTGATGATATAGTGTCGCAACTACACAACGTATTAGTTGGTAGAAGGTTATCTCTGCCCGATACTCTGAGGGAGAAATTACTTTCCGCTTTATCATCCTGTGATGTAACACTTCAAAAATCCACTTATGCGAGAATACATTTTGAAAGCTTCTTACATAAAGTTGCGAAAGCAGGCAAAGAACATGGTCTAGCTTTTTAAATTTATATAACCCTAATGTTTGAGTATTAGGGCCATCTGCGAATATTATGTATCGCTCCGGAAACCCCGCTCTTTCCGATTCAACATTTGATAAAAATATGTATAAAGATACGAATTGGTGGGATAATTCAAATTCAAATCAAATGTCAATAGAAGGAGTATCAGAGAAAACAGGAATATTACTCTTAATTACTGCCACCTCTGCTATAGCGACTTCGATGATGATGCCAGAATCCAGTATTTTATTTATTATAGGATTCGTAGGAAGTTTAATATCTGCTTTAATCATAATATTTTCTAGATCGAACAGCCCATTTTTAATTTGTTCATATGCTCTTTTTGAAGGCTTATTTTTAGGAGGAATAACTTGGATATTTGCACAACAGAGTGGCTTAGAAAGTATAGGCATAATCGCAGCAAGCATAACCTTTTTGATACTTGCAGTCATGATTACAATTTACAGACTTGGATTAATACATTGGGATAAAAATATGCAAATTGCAGTAACTTCTGCAATGGCTGCAATTTTTTTAATTTATCTAATATCTATAATTGGATCATTTATTGGGTTCGAAATACCGCTCATTCATGGTTCAGGGCCGGTCGGAATAGCATTCTCGCTATTTGTTGTTGGGATTGCGTCATTGTGCTTAGTTGCAGATTTCGATTTTATAGAAAGAGGAGTATTAAGAGGGGCTCCCAAACAACTTGAGTGGAGGGCAGCATTTGGTTTACTAGTTACCCTTGCTTGGCTATATCTTGAAATTCTAAAATTAATAGCAAAAATTACTATTAATATGAGGAATTAAAGTTGGAAATTAATATAATATTAGCGTTAACAATAGCGGGAATAACTCTTGGAATAGTAGAAGGAATAAAACCTGGACCTTTATTGACTATGGTAATTAGAGAGACACTCTCGAAGGGTCGTAGAGCCGGTATTTGGACAGCCGCTGCACCGATATTTACTGATGGACCTTTAATAATAATTAGTCTATTTGCAGCAAACTGGTTTTCAACAAGACCAATATTTTTAGCCATAATTTCAATAATTGGGTCGATTTTCTTATTAAAAATGGGAATAGAATGCTTTTCAATAGAGCCTCCAGATTCAAAATTAGATAATATTGATTATTCTAAATCATTAAAGAGAGGAATATTAACAAACTTATTGAACCCAAATGTGTATATATTCTGGTTTTTGATTGGTGGACCATTGATGGCTTCAGTTGTCGATAAAGAACCTCTTGCACCCATTGCATATGCTATTTCCTTTTTAATTTCAATAATAATTGTAAAAACTACTATTGCATATTTCTTTGATAAAACTAGAGGAAATATTTCTGTTAAAACGTATAGAATATTCCTATCTATTTGCGGAGTAACAATGATTATATTTGCTTTTGGATTTTTAAATCAAGCATTCATATTACTATAAAATCTAAAGAGTTGAAAAACCACCTTCGGGTAAAGGATTTAATGGAACTGCAGCATCTCTTAGGCTGGGCCCCATCATCATTGTACCATAGATTCCCTGATCTACAATATTATGAGAAAGTCCGAACCAAGGCCTCCCATGCTGATCAATTAAAATATCAATAAAATCACCAAATCCTCCACATCTGTTATACCCACAATCAACAGTAGTATCCAAAGGATCTCCGAAATTATTTACCTGTGTAGTTGTAATTAGTGGCATAGGAGAAAACGCATCAGTCATAACAGAAATATATCCATTCCAAGTATTTCCTCCAGAATCACCTAAATATGCAAATGCAACACGTCCTGAATCCCCAGCCGCAAGTGCAGGAAAACCAGTCCCGTTAAGGTTAGTCGGCGGAGCAATCATAATTGGGTTACTCCAAGTATCGCAATTATCAAAAGAATATGAATAATAAGGCATATTATCAACCCCTATCCACATTGCATGAACATTATTGTCTTCATCAGGATAAACTTGTGCTTCTTCGGCATTCCATGTGGCAGCAGTCCCTGTTTCATCAGTAGGTAATTTATGTTCACTCCATGTTAAGCCCCCATCTGAACTTCGATAAATTGAATATCCCTCTCCATCACAACCCGGATTACCTCTGTAAAAGTTACCATTATTGGAACCGACCATATGCCCAGTCAAGCCTCCGCTATTACAATTAGCTGGAGCACCAGGAACTTCTGGCCCCCATGTTAAACCACCATCTTGACTTGTAGAGCATAGTGGAGATTGCCAGTTACCATTTACACAAAAAACCCATGTTGTTTCATGTAAAAGTGCATTATAGGGTGACGATGCAATCGTTTGATGATCTTGTACCGAATATCCGGTTGCGAATGAAGCAAGCCCAAGAGGCCCCCATGTTTCACCCTCATCATCAGACCACTCAACTGTCATACCTGCTAATGCATGCATATCAAATTTCATTACTCTATCAGTCCAGGGGTCAACATATACATATGGGTCATTACTATTCACAATTTGCCCTTGATATGTATTTTCACATACATAATCTAAACTAGTCATTTCAATCATATTCGAGCATCGTATTATTGCAGTGGATCCTCCGGGCCCATTACCCCAACTAGTCATGAATAGATTGTCTTGTGAAGTAATACCAATTGTAGGTTCAAAGGTTGAAACTCCTATGCCATAATATGTTCCTTTTGCACAAATTGGGATATTTTCACCTATTAAAATGGAATTTAAATCAAACGACTCGTCCATTGAAAAAATATCAGTAGAATTAGGAAAATGATACCATGTATTATTTGCGTAACCCTCTGGACATATCTCAGAAATAAGAGATTTTTTATCATTATTTTCTATATCATTTTTAGTAAAACAACCCGACACCATCGAACTCAAAACCAGTAAAACAATAACTGTTGTGAGGCCTTTCATGTATTAACGGCGTGGCCTTCTATACATCATATGTACGGAGATTTGTTCTCTCATAACTTAAGTGTTAAATTTCCACCTTCTTCTAGTGTTGGTAATTGCAAAATGGGTCCATATAACGATGGGCCAGTCATTAAAGTTCCGATTATCGCTTCATCATTTCCTGCGGCATTGTGTGCTAATGCAATCCAGGGTCTACCCTCATCATCTATTTCTATATCAATAAAATCACCAAAGCCTCCACATCTAATATTTCCACAATCAGGCAAAATATCTAATGGATCAGTTGGTAAATTAACTGCAACACTCGTAATTAGTGGATTTTCAGCAAAAGCACTGGTCATGATTGACATGTAACCGGACCAACCTCCTCCTGAAGATTCATTCCAGTCATTTGACTCTCCTATGTATCCAATCACAACTCTCCCCGAATCTCCAGCAAATATCGTTGGAAAACCACTTTCATTTACTCCTGGAGGTGCAACCATCATCGGGGAACTCCACGACTCTCCTTGATCTCTAGAGTATGCATACCATGGCATTTGATCATCTGAAATCCATGTTGCATGAACATTTCCGCCTTCATCAACCGCAGTGGCAACCTCATGTGAATGCCATCCTTGTTGCATGCCAATAACAGTAGTTATTGTATGCTCACTCCAAGTGTATCCTGCATCCAAGGACCGATAAACTGCTGGACCTTCACAAGAAGGATTTCCTCGGTAAATAGCACCATCCGACCCACCGGCCAGATGTCCATGCAACCCCGAACATTGATTCCCAAATGACTCTGTGGGGTATCCCAATCTCTGAATGTCCCATGTTTGGCCACCAGTTATGGATCGAGAGCATTGAGGGCCAGCAGCAGCAGATCCAGTATTGATACAATATACATACACTATATCTCCAATAATGGCATCATCACTAGGTACAGATGCTATACTTTGATGATCTTGCGGTGCTAAATAACCCTCAACTGGATATGGAATACTCCAAGATTCTCCATCGTCATCTGAATATTCAACGAACATAGCAGCTAGAGCATGCATATCAAATTTAACCAACCTATCATTAAATTTATCTACGTATAAGTATGGGTCATTTGAATTTGGTGTTTGTCCGGAGTCGTCATCAATTTGGCCAAAAGGCCCCACATCTTCCCATGTTTGCCCTTGATCCATAGACCTAATTATGTGTGTTCCATCGCCAAGACCATTATAATTTGTAAAGAAAATTGCCCCAGATGAAGTAATTCCTAATGTCGGCTCAAATGTATCCCAACCAGTTCCATAATAAGTCCCAACTGAATAAAATGGAATATTATCGCCTGTAATATTTTCAGTAATATTTGCATTTAATACTGCCATATAATCCGTAGCATCAATCGCGCTTGGGGAAGTAGGATTTCCTGGATAATGGTACCATGTTGTTATAGGAATCATATCTAACTCAATAGGAAAATGGTTATCCATCTCTTCTACCATATTTTTATCTTTGGTCAAACACCCTGTCAAAGTTGGCATTATCAAAAGAAATACAATTAGTATACTAGAGTTCCGCATAGCACCTCCAACTATCCAGCATTGAAAATATCATGCTTTTATTGTTTTGCTTTCAATCCCAATTATTACCTATAATATTTGGTATCGTTTCCGTTATCGTATCTTTTGGATTTCTCCAAATTATCTTAAAATCTTTTGAAGCAGGCTCAGAGTTCCAATATAATTTATTTTTCAGATGTGTTCTTGCCCACGATATACTAACTTTCGGATGTAATGCAGAAATTATAATAGCAATTTTATATGGCAGAACTAACTTTGGCCATTTTCTAGTAGGATATGACTCTCTCAAAACATCTGCCATTTCAGCCATCATCATCTCTCCTGCAACAGTCAAATATCTCCCTCCATCTTTACCATTTTTTAATGCTAAGACATGTATTTCCGCCACGTCTCTAACATCCACAATACTAATTTGCATAGGTAGCAAAAACGGTAACTTACGTTTTACCAACATCATAATTATGGCCAATGAACCATGCAAGTGTCGAGAAGATAAAGGAGGCCCAAAGACCATACATGGATGAATTGTTATCATTCTAGGTCTAAACTCAGGATTCATATTATTATACCAGTCCCTAACTAACATCTCAGCACTATATTTTGCCAAACCATACGGATTTGTTGTTATTTTTGCATCATCAGCAAAGGTTTCTGAGGTTAAAATCTCGCCATTAGCCCAAGATGCAGGCCTAATTGCTGCAGTTGATGATGTATGAACAAAATTCTTTACGGAACCACTCCTTTCAATGGCATTTAGAACATTTTGTGTTCCAATTATACTTGGATCGACAATATCTCGCTGAGGGTTTTTTGATCTTATGATAACTGCAGCAGCAGTATGAATTACGTCTATAGCCCCATCAATTGCATCATTTACACTATTTGTATCAAAGAGATCCATTTCTATAATTACTAATGACCCATTATCATTTATTGGTAGTTTACGTAAATGAGAAACTCTAGATAAATCATTCAAATCTCTAACAGTTGCTCTTACATTTCTCCCCTTTAAAAGAAGATTAGAAACAATATGGCTCCCTATAAATCCACTAGCACCAGTCACCACAACTATGTTATTCATACTCACTCCAATATATCACAAAACTCAAGTTAATTTTAAATTAAATCTTCTCCAAGATAAGTTAATAATTCAACTAATTCATCATTATCAGGAAACATCTCCACTGCTTTCTGTGCGGAAAAAAATGCAGATAATGTTTGATTTATTTCCATATGCGCCCTTGTTAGATTGATCCAGGCCTCACCCCTTCTTGAATAATTTTTTGATACAATTGCACCTCTAAACCAGTTTATTGAATCATCAATCATGCCTTTTTTCATCATTAACTCGCCTATTTCATTCCAAGATTCTCCAAAATTTGGATCGGTTTCTATTGCGACTCTCTGCCATGCTAAAGAATCATCATTATTTATTGGAAAAGTCATTCCTAGGTAGCAAGCAGATTCGGCAGAAGGAGAAATTGAAAATGAGGTTCCATGATGCTCAGCTGCTAACTCAAAAATTCCTATTTTTTGAAGTACATTACCCATTTTAAAAAGGTCCTTTGCTATTGAGTCCTTAAGGGTGATATTATCATACTCCAATAAAATATCTGTCGATTCCCACACTTCTTTTATTATTTTTAATAAAGAATTTGGGCCAATTCTATCTTTTGTAGGGTTATTATTTGCATTTAACCAAGCTTCCCTTATTAATTCAGAACTTTCTTCGATAATACAAACATCATTTTTGTCAATTTTATTACCATGACAAATTATATTTTCAGCGGCAGATCCTAACATATCAACATCCCACATTGCTATATTTTGATTATCAATATCTTCAGAAAATGATTTTGTTATACGATGTAAAATAGTATCTCCATTATTACCAATGGGGGCCCATATTTCACCATTTTCTTTTAATTTATTTAATAATTGAGTTGGCATACAATTTAGGCCACCAGTTATCAAAATCCTATCATACAAATCTTTGTCAGAATTTATTACAAAATATTCCAAACCATTCCATTCAATATCGCAATTTAATGCCTTAGAAACTATATCTAGTCGTAAATTTTCCCACCTATTCTTCAAAATCTCCCTTCTATAATCATCAATTTCAACAATATTTATTTTTGAGGCACCCATGTGCAAGAAAATTTCTGTCCACCAATTTCCTCTAGGGCCAATCAATAAGATTTTATTACCAGACGAAACGCCCATCATTTGAAAAATTTGGCAAGTTTCGAATAATCCTGGTAAAAGTGAATTGGGCTTTTCTAAATCAATCCACCAAGGTAACTTTAGTGAACTACTTCCGATATTATCAATATTCTCCGATAATGGGAGTGCATGCACTCCCCTTGGTGTTATTGATAATACATCTTTTACGACTAAATTTTCTAATGCTCCCATCTCACTTAATTTATCTATTGATTCTGCTTGTGAACGTAAACTTGGCCATGAAATAATTTCGGGTAAAGTCTTTAAATCACAATTCGATAAATCATGAGGGGGCGAACCATTCTCCACAATATTGAGTACCAATATGAGTTATTTAATTAAACCCATAAAAATGATTAAAAAATACAATCTCAATCTATTTGTACCTAACTAAATCATCAACGGAGTTTACAACTAAATTAGGCTGTTTAGAAAGTTTGAGTAAATCTTCTCTAGTCGCCTCACCAGAAAGAACTAGTATACCATTTACCTCTGCTCTTATTGCCATCTCCATATCAGTATAAATCCGATCGCCAATCATTGCACAATCCGATGGCTCCAAATTCAATTCTCTTATTTTATGTAAAATCATTTCAGGATTAGGCTTGCCACAAATATGAGTTGGTTTAACTCCAGTTGTTGCTTCAAATAATGCCATATATGCGCCACTATCTGGCAAGTTTCCTAATGGAGATGGACATACAACATCAGGATGACTTGCGATTAATTTAACTCCATTATGCAAAAATGATGATGCTTTAGATAATTTTTCATAATTTATTTCTGTATCATATCCAAGAACTACATATTCTGGATCATTTGCTCTAGTTTCTATATTCTCACTCTCAAGCATCTCTTGCATGCCCTTTGTACCTACAAGGTATATTTTTGTTACATTCTTATTGTTTAGCCAATTTATTAAATCATGTGTTGAAAGTAAAATATCTTCCTTCTTAGCAGGAATACTTAAACTTCTTAATTTTTCTAAATATTGAGTTATTGATTTACTAGAATTATTAGATAAAAAGAAATATCTTATATTGTTATCATTCAATCTTTTTAGAAATTCAATAGACCCTGGTATCAATTCATCTCCCATGTAAATTGTTCCATCTAAATCCAAAAAAACAGCCTTTATTTCATTGAGTGTGGTATCCAAATAATCACCTCAAGGCAGAAGTAATGCTTTTATGACAAACCATTTACTATAAACTCCTCCAGAAGCTTCTTTACCAGCAATCATTTCTGTCATCATTTCTCTTATTGATTCCTTTTTTGATGCTTTTTTCATAAACCAATTTAATAACCATTTACGTTTAATTACTTGCTGTAATCTATATGAATTTGTCAATTCAGGGCCTAATTTATCCCATAAATCCTTCATATATTTATTTGCTGACTCTTCTGAGAATCCATCAGAATGAATATTTTTATCAAAAATTTCAGATGTCAATTTAGCAGAAACTAGTGCATTACCAATTCCTTCTCCGCTGAATGGATCTACTAGACTCGCAGCATCGCCAATACACATTGCCCCTGCCATAGCACTTCTTCTGGGCTGATATGAAGGCGCATCCTTTCTTGGTGAACCGAATGGTAATTGCCAACCTCGCTCCGATCCTTCAACCAAATTTGCATTTTCAAATCTACCTTTGAAAAGTGGATGATTAGCAATTACATCCTTTTGCATCTTTTTTAAGGATTTTTTAATTCCTACTTGCTTTCTTTGTTCTGAAATAACCATCCCGATGCCTACATTAACAGTCCCATCATTAACAGGAAAAATCCAAAAATAACCTGGATTAACCTCATCAATAAAATGTATTTCTATAGCACCAGAATCGCCTTCACAACCTTTAACATTATTCCAATATTCTCTGTAAGCCCCACAATAATGTTCGATGTCTCTCATGGGTTCTTCGTAAACAGTTTCAGTTATTGTTTTAGCAACTGGACAATTATATCCTCCAGCCCCAATTGTTAAAGGTGCTGAAAATGTCATTAATTCTCCATCTTTGGTCTTCCCATCGATTCCAATTATTTTTTGAACACTTCCTTCAGTTTCTATTTTAACACCAGTTACTGAAAATCCCTGCATTACGTAGCCACCATTTTCATGCAAAATTTCAGTTGCCCTTTTGAACATCATGTAATCAAATTGTATTCTAGGAAGAGAGTATCCAGCCTCCATTTTTTCAAATGCTTCTTTTGGTAATTCAATTTTGACCTCAGTTCCATTAGAACTACTCATTAGTATTGAATCTACACGAAAATGAGGTGTGGCTTCGATCATTGTTTTAACGCCCAACTCTTTTACATGGCGGAGAGATTTACCTCCGACAGCATCTCCGCAAATCTTATCTCTTGGCCAAATCTCTTTTTCCAATAATAATACTTTCTGGCCATTCATAGAATGATATGATGCGGCTGCGGAACCTCCGGGCCCTCCACCAACAACAATTACATCAAAGTTAGTTCCATTTTCTGGGACTTTTCCAACATCTATTTTTTCAGACCATGCCCCCATAACTCTTTCTTCCCATACCTGCGCAGACCATGTAACAAATCAAAGTATAGCATTAAATTAATTATAATTACCTAGTTTGTAAAATAATTTGCTTAATCTTTTTGATATTTTTTTATAATTAAAAGAATAACTTTTATTATGGATTATTCTAAATATTTGAAGAATTAATATTACTGAAATACAAAATAAAGAGAAATTAACTAGATGGATTGAAAACTTATACCTTGCCGCATTATCGATGAGATTGCCCTCAATCTTAAAAACTGCAAAAAAGGTACCTAAAACTCATTGGAGTGCCGATGATCCAATGACATTAACTCCCAAATCCAAAACTGTTTTTATTCTTATAATTGGTTTATGGATATTTGGTACAGGTGATGCAATTATAATTGCTTCAGGTATTGGCGTTGCTCCTTGGACAGTCCTTGCACAAGGTATAACAAACAAGATATCGATGACAGTAGGAGAAGCCACATTCTTAGTTAGTTTAACTGTACTTTTATTATGGATTCCGTTGAGGGAGAAGTTAGGAATAGGTACGATTCTAAATGCAATTCTAATTGCTGTTGCAATAGACATTATGGCACCATATTTACCGTCTCCAGAAGTATATATTTTTCAAATAATACAAGTTCTTATTGGTACTATATTCGTAGGCATTGGAAGTGGAATGTATCTCACTTCAAACTTAGGGCCAGGTCCTAGGGATGGGTTGATGACTGGACTTCAAAGGATAAGTAATGTACCAATTGGAAGGGTTAGGGCTATTATTGAAATCACAGTTTTAATTTTAGGATTTTATCTAGGAGGAAAAATAGGTTTAGGAACTGTAATTTTTGCAATTTTTATAGGGCCAGTTGTTGCAATAAGTTTACGATTAACTGGATATTTTGGTGGAACAGAAAATTATTAAAATTATTAAAAATAAAACTTTTATCCGTTTAGTTGATTGCTTACCTACCCGCCCGATATATATGGTTGAAGACCACGATGACAAAAGATTTGGAACAAAAGCCGTACACTCAGGTACTAATCCAGTTGGAGGAGGAGTTAATACTCCCGTATTTTTATCTTCGACCTACCATCTAACTGATGATAGATATGCAGGATGGGCTGCAGGCGCGCAGCATACTCTACTGTACTCTAGATTATCAAGTGTAAATTCAGAAGCAGTAGCAGCCAAAATAACCTCATTAGAAGGGGCTGAAGATGCTGAGGTATTTGCAAGTGGGATGGCTGCAATTTCAACTACACTTTTAGGTATTTTATCGAGTGGAGATCATATAATAGCAAGTCCAGATGTTTACGGTGGTACCTACGGCCTTTTAACTGAGGAATTACCAAGATTTGGAATCGAAGTCACGATGGCAGATATTCAAGACCCATCATCATATGAATCAGCAATAAAAGATAATACAAAAATGATTTATGTAGAAACATTGACTAATCCTGTACTCAAAGTCTGTGATCTCGAAGCAATGGCTAATTTAGCAAAGAAGCATAATTTAATTTCAGTTGTTGATAATACATTTGCATCACCATGGGGATGCAATCCAATAAAATATGGATTTGATTTGGTGATTCATTCAGGTACAAAATATTTAGGAGGGCATTCAGATTTAATTGCAGGTTTGGTCGCTGGAAAAAAGGATTTAATTGCACATATTTTTCCTAAAAAAGTACATTTTGGAGGGGCAGCCGATCCTCATATGTGTTATTTGCTGGAAAGAGGTATGAGGACATTACATGTTCGAATGCCAACCCACACATCCAATGCAGAAGAACTTGCAAAAAGACTCGCAAATCATCACATGATAGAATGTGTTCACCATACATCCTTACCAGGAAATAACTTTGAATTAGCAAAGAAAATTTTACCTAAAGGAAGCGGCATGCTTGCTTATGTAGTGAAGGGAGGAGATACAGCAGCTTTAGAATTTATGAGAACATTAAAACTATCATTAGAAGCAACAAGTCTCGGAGGGGTAGAAAGCCTTGTAGAATGTCCTTTTAACTCAAGCCATATGTTTGTTCCAGATCAAATCAGGCAAGAATCTGGAGTTATACCTGGATTCGTTCGAATGAGTGTTGGAATAGAGGATGTTGAAGATTTATGGGATGATATTGAAACAGCCCTCAAAGTAGTTGAAAATCTACTTATTGCTAAAGTATGAGGATTTAATATGGCAACTGGTTTGGTTGCAGTATTAATTTTTATAATCCCGATGTGTTTTACTCCTGGGCCAAATAATTTACTTTGTGCTGCACATGGTTCACAACATGGATTTCGAAAAACCATACCTCTTACATTTGGTATGGCCATAGGTTGGACAACATTAGGAATATTCGTTGCCACTTTCGCATTAATTATTGAAAAATATGATTATTTTTTCCGATTACTAACATATATAGGGGCATTATATATTGCATATTTATCATATAAAATTACTACTTCATCTGATATAAAAGATGAAAATAATACTGATTTATTAGGTATTAGAACGGGCATATTTCTACAGGTAGTAAATGGTAAAGCATGGATTCATTTCCTCGTACTTATGTCAATTCCTTTTACATTATTTGGAACAGGTTTTTTTGCAAAAATAGGATTAGTTATCTTAAACTTATTTTTTGGCTATCCTGCAGTTTTAACATGGTCATATTTTGGAACTATACTAAGAAAATTCTTCAACTCTCCAAAAAAATCAGCATTTTTAAATTATATTTTAGGGATATCATTAATGGGGGTAGCAATATGGATTATTCTACCTCATTAATTTTTGATCCAGATACTTCTGCAAGCCATTCCATAGCAGATTTATAATCATCAACAGCTTCTAAATTATCATTTAGTAATAATTCTTCAGCTGCATTCCAAAGAGAGTTTAATGCTGGCACCCAATCTCCACCTTTATCTCTACTAGATTCATCAAATCTCCAAGCATCAGATTCTGTCCTATCATGTACATTTAACCAAGCCCATCCCATTGCCATTTCCAATCCTTTACTTTTTCTAGCTTTAGAAACTGTTGACGATATGCCATTTTCTACTGCATGTCGAATCAAAGAATCAGCAAAGCCAAGTGGAGACTGCAACTCTTCCTTTTTCCAAGGTAATCTATTTATTCTGTTAGCAACAAACAAATTTTCCCTTAATTCTCTCAAGAATGCTCCAAAACCTTGTTTTCTTTGAGATTGTTTTTCAATAATCTCATCAATATCATCATTTGATATATTATATATTTGTTCTAAAATTACCTTTCCATATGTTGGCCAAAGAGCAACTAAGATTGGGTGACAAGATGAATCTTCAAATCTAACAACTTCTTCTTCTAAATCTATAATTAACCCATCTGACCTGACATGAATCCCAGAATCAAGGGAAGATAAAACACATGATAATGCTTCTTTTTCATCATCAGTTCCATTCATATTTTCTAACATTGAATCTAAATCATTATTTTCATACCAACTAGAACCAACTACAAACCCTTCTTTTATAGAATTTAGAATACCAGTTCTACAAGCACTAGCTAATTTTTTATCATCATATGACATAAGCAACCATTGCTCCAAGACTTCTTTGACTTTTTCTATTCCTTCGATTGGTAAATCTCGATCTTCAGGCCAGCCCTCAGGTCTCCAAATCCAATCAGATTTTACAATTGCACCAAGTTTAGGTGGCATCATTGACATAGCCATACTTTGAACAAATGAATCTTCAGTCTTAATCAATGACTCTCTAGAAATTCCTGCAATTACTCCATTATCAAACTCCAATCTTAACCAACCATTTCCAGTAATTATCTTGTTTGATACGATTGACTTATCCAAGCCCTTTGACCACATAATATCACCCCCTACTAATTCTATGCTTGAATTTTCTAAGATATATGATATCCATTCATTTGGTGGTTCGGGAGTCTTTCCGGTAAACACAAATCCCTTATCCCAAGAAAAAAACCATTGTCCAGATTTTGCATGATCATCCCATACAAGCATCCTTAATTTTGTATTATTAAAATTTTGAATTCCAGCTAAATGACTTTGTTTTCCATTACCTCTACGGATATAACTCGCAGAACCAAAAAGAGGATTTTTAAATACTGATACTGTAGATAAGTCTCCTCCATTTGCAGCTAATAGACTACCAGCTAGCGATCTACAAACCAAGTCTCCACCCTTTTTTGACATCCTTCTTGTTAACCACTTTTTATCGTACCTTTTTTTAGAAACTAAGTCAATTTCTTGTAAAGTCTGGGACATCATATCTTTATTTTTACTGAAAAAAGAAAATTTACCAACCTCTCCTCTTATTTCAGGTAAGAATATCTCAGGATTATCTAATAAATTTTGTAAATTTTTTTCTAATCTAACTTGAATTTCTTTAGATGCCTGTTTAATTCCTCTTACTCGAACCTTCTTTCTCCGGTTCTTATCTCCTGGGAAACTAACTTCAGCCGGTGGTTTCGCCATCGCCATTCCTCCTTCATGCTAAGTAACGTCTACGGTTGAAGGCTTCTTCTTCCATACCAGTAAATTTAGCAGTTAGTATAAAACTATGAATCTTACCTGATTCAATTTTAGATAAATCTCCAAGAGTTCCAGCAAATACTTGTTGGTTATTACTTCCTAAATCACTCAAAAGTATAGCGTGCCAATCACAAACTGGAATTTCTAATAACGGAAATCCTTCTCTTTCATCTTTAATTTTTTGAACCATTTTTTCAATTAAATAAAGAACTTCATTTGGCTGCATGGGTTTAGGTTGCTTCATTCCCATTCCAGATGGGTCTAAATCCAATAACATAAGAGTATGTAACCCAATTTTATAATTTTTAATGTATATTTCCAAGGGGGAAAGAGGTAAATAATCTCCATAGGAGTAAGGCAACGTAATTTGTCTTCCGAATCGATATGACTGCATTCCTGATAATGATACTGCAAGAGACGTTGCAGATAACCCAGGTATTAAATAAAAATCAATACCATGTTCCTGACAATGTGATTCTAAGTCAATATGAGTTGTAGCTTGCATAGGATCCCCTACGATTAATATTCCAATTGAATTGGATTTTGCTTCATCTAAGATTTTTTTTGGAAATTCGATACTTTCTCTCATTATCTTTTCCCAAGGGCCAACTAACTCTTCTAACCTAGCCTCTTCTTCTTCAGGAAGTATTGCAGTGTATCCCTCTAAATATAATTTTGAACAACCTTTTGCAACTTTTAATGCCAAAATAGTCATTTGATCTAAATTTCCCGGACCAAGGCCGATTAGCCAAAGACCCGGCGCCGTCACATCTGCCGTCATCGTGAAGCACTCTACCCCCCTCCCAGTGATGAATATGATGCGTCATCTAAACGTGCCAAATGCCGATGTTGAACTAGTTTTTAATTTATTAAAACAAAATTGTTGGCACGCGAATGATATGCTTATTCATGCTTCAGATAATGGTAATTATCGACTTATTCCATTAAATGATAATTTCCCAGCCGAACCATCGAGAGAATTTTTAGAATATGAAATAATTAACTGTGAGGGAAAACCTGATACAAGAGTAGATCCCAATTGGTTAAACCATCTTTCAAAATTAATAAAAAAACAAATTTTTAACAAATATATCCAATTATGGCCATCCTCACATGAATTCATTGGAGACATGATGATTGTAAGGATTGATGAAGAGATACTTAAATTCTCATCACAAATCGCCCAAGCAAAACTTGAGGCCCACCCAAAATTAAGATTAGTTATGTCAGATGGAGGAGTTTTAGGAGTATTACGAATAAGGGAATTAAAGATTATAGGCGTGCGTGAGGGAAATAAGTTAATATTACAAAATATCCCTACAAATCTGCGTAATACTAAAGTTATTGTAAAAGAATCAGGCAGAGAGATATTGTGTGATCCTTCTAAAGCATATTTCTCAACAAAATTGCAAACTGAGCGTCAAGAAACATTACTTTTTGCAAAAAAATTACACGATCTTCTAGGTAGAAAAATAAATGTTTGTGATCCATTTTGTGGAGTTGGTCCAGCACTAGCATCTCTATTATCAGAAAAAAATTTAGTAGATAATTTATTAGCATCAGATTTGAATCCCGATGCAATTGAAATCCTGTTTGAAAATTTAACAAAATGGGATAAAAAAAGTTATACCAGTTTATCAAAAAATCTTCAATGGCTTTACCATGATAGATTAGTTGGAGTTGCCGATGCAATAGATGTATCAAGTAATGAAAATTATATTGGTAAATGGGATCTATTAATAATTAATCTACCACATCGTACTTTGGAGCTATTACCAAAACTTCTTCCATTGTTAGATACTAATTCACCTTCCTTAATCAGAGGTCGAGTGGTTGTAGAAGAAAGTAATATAGATTCAATAAATAAAAAACTTAACTTAATTCTTCCAAATATTTTACATGGATCAAAAAAGCCTGAACTTCAAATCAAAAGAGATTATAGCTCAAAATTAAGACTATGTTCTTTTGAAGCATGGCTGGAATAGATTGACGCTTTTTTGGCGCCCCGACCGGGATTTGAACCCGGGTCGCAGCCTCGACAGGGCTGCATGATAGGCCACTACACCATCAGGGCTTATGTTACCGGAGATGTGTTCTCTTTTTCAATCTTTAACAAGGGCATCATTCATGGCCTGCCTACTTTTCGCCACAAATATGTCTGATGCGCAACTTATTATTGATGTTGTAGATAATGGCGGCCAATGGACTCACCGTGAGTGGAGAATGTTACGATATTTAGGAGTAGATACCAAAATTTTGTCCAATAAGACGCCAGTTTCAGATTTTAGAAAAATTGACGGATTAATCCTATCAGGAGGTGCTGCAAGAGTTGGATTAACAGGGCAATTAGGTAACTGTGATAAGTATTTAAAATTAGATATTCCAATACTTGGAATATGTGCAGGGCATCAATTCATGGCAGATTTTTATGGAGGGAGTAGCCGCGAGGCTCCGAAACCAGAATTTGGAGAAGCAAAAATAACATTAGTAAATGGAGGAGGAAAATTATTTGAATCAACGCCCTCAAATCAAATGGTATGGGAAAGTCACAATGACGAAGTAAATGTTCTACCTGAAAATTTTATAGTAACCGCATTCAGTCATTCATGTAAGATACAGGCTATGGAAAATGAACTAGGCAACAGATTTGGAGTTCAATTTCATCCTGAAGTTGATCATTCTGAATTCGGACAAGAAATATTCTCAAATTTTGTAAAAATATGTAATTTAGCAAAAAAATGATATTACGTACAAAGGACAGATTGAAGAAGGGCAGGTGGGTCGCCCAAACATGGCTAAAGAGACCGAACACATGATTCTCTACAAATGTAGAAGAACTCTCCGTACCCAGAGAATGCCTTACAATCCAACAGGAGAAGTAATTTCTCCATTCGATGGAATTTCTCAGATGGATCCAATGGAAATAAGGTATAAATGCCTTCGTTGCGGCCATTTGGCATGGGTGGAAGCCGGTTCAACTGGGAAATCTTGTCATAAATGTGGATATAGAATTTTTGTAAAACCAAGAAAGCCCGGTGAACATAAGACTCTAAAAGCAGAATAATATCTTTTTAAATAAAATCATAAACGTGATTTAATAAACGAAATACTGTAGTGTAAGTTGTGAATAAGTTACTTTTAGTATCAATTTTATTATTGGCATTTTCAAATATAGTTAGTGCTGAAGTATATACAATATCTGGATATACAACGTTTTCCGATGGCACACCAGTTAAAAAAACTAAAATTACTGTTGAATGCTCTGCAAATGAGTATAACTGTACATCGATAAATGACGTGGTAACAACAGATTTAAACGGAAAATATCAAATCGTCTTAGATATAAATAAATCCCATAATGGTAAAGAATTATCATTAGAAATACTAGGGGAATATTTTTTTCATACTATGGAATTAAAATCTCAAAATGAAACACAACAGGAACCAGCCATTCAAGATATACAATTAAATCAAAACCCCCCCACATATCCTCTTTCTTTTAGTGCATGTTGTGTATTTCTAATATTCTCAATTGCATTTGTTATTGCTATTTCTAGAACATTCAATCGTATGATTAATCCAAAAGAAGAATTCATTATTGACAGAATTATAGTCATATGCCCTATTTGTAATGGGAATTTACCTAATCACTTGCTTATTAGACATTTAATTGTAGAGCACGATATAGCAGCATCCGACGCTGCAAATATTTCTGAACAAGCTACAAAATACTAAAAATATAATTGTAAATATAGGCC
>DARI01000021.1 GCA_002503285.1 Euryarchaeota archaeon UBA557 | reverse complement strand
TTGGGAAGCACTTCTTGCAGATGATGAAGAAGAATAATCATAATATCCAAGATCATTCAAAGATGGTGTATTATCCATATCTAATAGTTATTTTATCAATTATCTAGAATATCTTAATGAATTTATTATGGAGAATAATAATTATAATAATATAATTGAATTCTAAATTTATAAGAATATTATTGCTATTACGTACCTATCAAGGTATTTCATCGAATTGATAACCATTTTCCCATTCCTTTTCACCTAATGCTACTTCAAGTTCGTACGGCGTTATCAATGCTTTAGCATATCTCACTGAATCATCAATGGCTATTCTTGGACAAGCAGTATTGACAAATGCATCCACTGGATAAAAATCTATTAATTCCGGACTTACATGATCCAATGCTAATAAATATCCCTTTCTACCATGCTTTTCCAATAGTCTTTTCATCCGAATCGCTAAATTTCTTCTCATCTGTCCTGGTTTTTCTCCGATTAAGATGCCAAATGTTTTACATTTATCTACTGACATTATTAGTCCAAATCGCTGCCTAAGAATTCTCTCTATTCTATCTAGTCCCATTTCGCTTGCTTCTCCATTATAGGGGTCAAGTAATGCTAATGGTTTTCCCGTATGCATCACTAATCCAATGGGATGAAAATCTCCAGAGCCAAGAAATATGTAGTGGCCAATATCATCCTGGTCTCCTGAATAATTACATCCAAGAACTTGACCTGGAAAAGATAACCTCTCTCCTCCCACTGGTATTACAACTTCAAAACCAGCATTCTCTAGCCTTTCTTTATAACTCTCCAAAAGGTGTAGGTGTTGAATAGATCCAACTAATCCTAATTTATTACCTGTAAGTGGAGATACTCTTCCTACTGCATCAAGAAAACGTGATTGGGCTTCTTCTTTAGTCAGTTCTGTCTCTTCTTTTGACTCTATTAATCTATTTTTTGACATTTCTCTATGTTTCATCAATATTTTTAAAACAGGTTCTATTTCTGGATCCCCATCATATGTAACTGGTATGAAATGAGTTGGCATTCCTGAATCTATATTCATCTGACTATGGCCCATATGTGCAACTAATTCTACCCCCATCATTCTCATTTTATCATGCACTAAGTCACAAGCACCATAGCAGGGATCTGCAGCTAAAACTACCTTTGCAGATGAATCTCCCTCTATCATATCCATCATTTCAAGAGCCTGCATTTTCAATCCTTCAGGCACTTGAAGGGCGATTAATCTGTGATCATTATCTTTAATTCTTTCAACTAATTCCTCTAATTGAAAATCATGTCTTTCTAGGTCCATTTAGATTCCTCACTCAATTATTCCGACTTTACCATCTATTATTTCAATTTTAGCAAGGGAACGTATTGGCCACTCAGGTCTTTCATTTTTCAAGCGTTCTAATCCATTACCTTTCTCAATGGCTATAATTATGTCTTGTAGTATTATTCCCATATTTTGTAAAGTTTGAAGAATTGGTTCCAATGTTCCTCCAGTGGAAATTACGTCATCAACAATTAATATTTTTTCTCCTTTCTTTATGTCATTGATATAAACGGTTGATTCAGAGTATCCCGTAGATACGTTCACTGAAACTTCTCCCTCCATTCCATATGATCTTTTCCTTATTACTACGGTGGGCTTGCCTGTTGCATCTCCAACAGCTGCCAATAATGGCAAACCCATTGCTTCAACACTTACTATCAAATCAATTTCATTCCAGTCAACAATTGAAACTATTAGATCTCTTGTTGCTCTCAAAACTTTTGCTTCCATCCTTGGTATGCCATCAGATATGGGATGAATAAAATATGGATAATCACCCTTCCAAATTATTGGAGCACCAAGTAAAGAATCTTGGAGAATTCTTAATGAGGAACTATCTTCCATGATATTTCACGTCTAAACTAAACCTTTCAAATGCTCGGAACCCTTAGTTACGGTTGTAGTGCAAGGAGTAGGGAACTTGCAATTTGCCTTCCTTAATGCATTCTTGGCAGCTAGATAGTTTGCAGGATCAGTTTTTATTGACATAATTGTCTGATTTCTTTGCACTCTAGCTGCAGTACCTACATTTTTTCCAAAAGATAATCTCATACCCTGGGAAACTCTATCTGCTCCTGCGCCTGTGGCCTGTTTATTTTCTCTAAGAATCTGATGAGGATATGTATGCATTCTTAGGGCATAACCCTCTGTTCCTGATGAATCTCTAATTGTTGCATTTGCAACCTGTCTAGCTGCTTCTAATGCACTATCTCTCACTTGACATGGATTATCTGCTTTCAACTCAATGGTAACCAAGAACTCATTCGCCTCAGCCTTTTTTCTATTACCCATATGATAACGTAGAATTCTATTATTTGGGACACCACCGGTGTATTTCCTACGTGTAAAAGATTGGCCCTTTATCCTACGATACATTACTGCTGGTTTACGTGCCATTGGATAACCTCTTTTCTTACCGACAGACCTTTTGTATTTAACAATAAGGCAGTAGTGTAGTATTATTACTGACTACTATTCAATCTACTACTATCTATTTGCACCTTTCTAACTCCTCCAACAATTAATATAAATCCTAATATCATTGATAATCCAATATTTTCTCCTAAAATTAACCATCCGCTTAATATTCCAAAAACTGGGACAAGAAATATGTATGCAGAAGTAGATGTAGGGCCTATTTTTTCTATACCGATTGCAAACCAAACGTTAGCAAGAACAGTAGAAAATATGCCCAAATATAAAATTATTATAATTTCAGTAAAGTTAGGTTTTATGATATCATTTGATATAATTTCCATGACCATCCAGGGAGTTAACATAATCCAACCTATCAATGAATACCATATTACTATCTCAGATGGTAAAATTCTTAATTTAATATTTTTAATCATAGTCTTTTTTGTTATTATTGAACACAATGCCCAAGAGAAAGCTGCAATCAATATCATGGAATCTCCAAGCATTCTATCTCTAAGGGTAATGTCCGTATTTGGGCTCCATCCAACAATTATAATGACGCCGATTATACTAATTAACATCCCATAAAATATATTTTTAGTTATTTTTTGACCTAACAATGGAACTGCCAGTAATGCCGTAAAGATTGGATTAATTGGCATTATTACTGATGCATCACCAGCTGCCGTCCATTTCATTCCATGCATAAAAAGTAGTTGATAAACCATTACTCCAAATAAACCTAATACGCACATGTCGTTAAAAATACTTTTATTAGGGGGTAAAAATCTAACGCTCTGTCTATTGAAAAACTTATATGAATACCAAATATAGAAAATAATAACCACACTCAAATATCTTATCCATGCAGAAGTTGCAGGCCCCATAGTGGCTGGATTATCTTCAAATCCATTACTTAATATTCTTGCTGCAGCCCATGATGTGCCCCAAATAATTGATACAAATAATAATATTAAATGAGTACTAAAATCACGTTTATAATTTTCAAACATATGATCACTCAAATTATGATATTATTTATTTTATCTAAAAATTCAGGATCAGTTACTGAAGATATTTCAGGATTTATAATATTTGCACCCGTGAGTGTCGCTAATACTATGGCTGTCATTGCAATTCGATGATCATCATAAGTTTCAACCGGTTTTTTCGGTTTTTTCGGTTTTTGATGCCCTGGTATCCTTATTTCATCTCCTATTATTTCACATTTCATGCCAAAATCTTCTATTAAATTTTTAGTATTCTCTATTCTATCTGACTCTTTGCCACGAGCGTGTTTTACTCCAGTTATTTCTCCTCCATTCGTTATGGCCAACAATACAGCAGCAGGAGTTATCATATCACTATAGTCAGATAAATTGATTTTTTCTAGACCCTTGGATTTCAATATATCAATTCCTGAATTTAAAAATTTATTTTTATTATTATTTGATAATATTAATTCTACGTCATGTAATTCAGAAAGAAGTATTGCAATAGGAATCAAGCTACTTTCCGAGGGTATCTGTACTGCATCAGGTAATTCTAAATGCGTCGTATTTACAATTAATTCATCTTTATTTTTAGTAATTTTAATTCCACATTTTTCTGCTATTTCGATCGTTAAATCTCCATATTCACTACTCACACTTTTTCCAATAGTATCAATAATAATTTCTCCAATATGCGTGGGTGATGATAATATTATTGCCGAAAGTGGTTGACTGGAAATATCAATGCCCAAAGCTACTCTTCTTTTTGTAATTGGCCCTAAAATGGTATATGGCGGACTATCACCAGAAATATGACACCCCAATTTTCTTAATCCATTGTTTAAATGAGAAAAATCTCTTTTTTTGAGAGATTCATCTCCCTCAATTGTAACTTCTTTATTCATCATAGATGTTATCGCAGTTAGAAAATTTACCGTAGTTCCAGAATTTCCACAATTTAATATTATTTTTGTTTCATCGTTAGTTCCCTTTTCACCGAATATTTTCCAATAAGATTTATTTTTCTCAACTTCTAATCCTAAGATATTCAAACAATGAACGGCAGACATAATGTCATCTCCAGGTGTACCATCAAATTTTATGATAAAATCATTTTTCGATTGAAATGCTAGCATTAACCATCTAATCATGTGACTTTTAGATGGCGGTAATGACCAATGAACAGGGCCCGATAATTTAATCGGAAATATTTCCATCTGGTATAATGCACAAGAACTTGATTAATGTGACTATCTATTTACTGCCTTCTTATGTGATCACCAAAATCTACTTTCTTATCCCACTCCAATGCTTTCTTATCTATTATACTATTTTCCAAACTCTCTTCTAAATTTTTATCTATTTTAACAAGATTATTCTTATGTAGCAGTTTCGGACTTAATCCAGGTAAAAATATCGCAACTGCCTTCGGGACTCTTCCAGGGTATACTTCATTTACATGCCTTACAATATTTGTTGTACATGTATTTGTTATTGTATTGTACCATTCAGGCTTTTCATATAATTTATTGGTTCTCTTCAAATATGATTCAAGGAGATTTCTCTCATTTCCTTCTCCCAATACTATTGCTTCAAATAAGTGCGTTACTGAATTCTTTCTACATCTGCCCCTTACTCCTATTGAATCTCTTTCAGTGGCCCAAACATATATCAATTCATATTTACGAAACAAACCCTTTATTGGATGATATTTTTCGCCTACTTCTCTTCTGACTTCTATTGAGCAAGTTATTCTAGTCCCATCCTCAAATTCAAAACTCATTATGGTGTGTGCCATTTGCCTTTTTTTAGGGTCAAAATACTCTAGAATAAACCATATTTTTGAAACCTTTGTCATATCAAATTTCCTATTTATCCATTTTTCATCATAATCTCTTGTACTCCTCCAATTAAAATCCCTAATATTTTTAATTATTACTTCTTCACCCTCGAATTCAACAAAGGCTAATTCTTTATTGTCGACGACCCAAACTCTATCATTAGACGGTTTTAGATTAAAATATCTGAAAAAAATTATAATAATCAAAATTATAATTATAATTCCAATTGCAGACAGATATGCAGCATTCATGTTATTCTCATATCCTAAATGGACTTCAAGTTAGTGGCTTATTTGTGGCGCGGCAGGGGAGATTCGAACTCCCGCGGTGAAACACCAATGGATTAGCAATCCATCGCAATGGCCAGGCTATGCGACTGCCGCAACAGCACTCGCACCTTAGATATCGGCTTAAGTCGAACGGTACATCACTCTTCTTCAGAATCAATCAATTCAGCAGGTAATCTTGCTGTAAATATTATACTATCCTTAAATCCTGATTTAGTTGGATTTCTTAATTCCATTATTCTTGTACCCTTTGATTTCTTACCCTTACTTTCCTTGGTCTGACTTGCACTAAGTCTAATCATCATTCCCTTTTTTGTTAATAAAAATATATTGTCTCTGAGATCTGGAATATGAGTGGCACTAATTATGGCATCCTTCTCATCTACATGCATTGTATATACTCCCTTAGCACCAGGTCGAGTTTTTCTATAACCATCAGTTTTAAACATCAAATCTCCTGTATTATTATCTGTTTTATGATTGCCCTCCATATCCAAAGAAGCTATCTTTTCTGAAGTTCCTAGTCTACTTCTTTTCGCCATTCCATTACGCGTAATTGTTAGTATCTGTGTATCGTAATCGTCTGTAGCAATCATACTCACAACATGCCCTCCATCTGCACCTTTACGATTTCCAGTTTTAATCCCCCAAACTCCTGCAGAGACACGTCCAGATGCCCTTATATTCGAACAAGCAAATCTACTAGCAAATCCGGTACTAGAAATCATTACAATATCACTATCGTCGGTTCCACTCCTTACATTAACTAATTTATCACCTTCAAGTTTAAATCTTAATGCATATTTCCCATTTTTATTGATACGTACATATTCTTCAAGTCTAGTTTTCTTTATTAAGCCCAAATGTGTGGCAAAAAGTAAATATTTACCTTCTGGATTTTCTATTAATTCTTTACTAAGTGGCATTATTGAAACGATATTTTCATCTTCTCGCAGACTACCTAAAATATTTCTGATATGCCCTCCTTTTGATAACCTTGATCCTAGTGGAGTTTCCCATGCCTTCAATCCGTATACTCTCCCTTGGTCTGTAAATATTAATAATCTATCCTTGCTAAAACAAGTAATGATCATCTGAGGAGTATCTTCTTCCTTTGTTATTACTCCCTTTAGTCCCTTTCCACCTCTATTCTGAACTCTGAAGTTTTCAGCAGGCATATGACGAATATAATTATCTTCTGAAAGCGTAATTGCAATCGCACGTTCCTCTATCAAATCTTCTCTGTCCATTGATAGTGGCATAGGATCAATATATGAGCGACGTTCATCTCCATGTTTCTCTACCATTTCATTTAATTCTTCTATAAGAATCTTCAATCTACGAGTCCGAGATGTTATTATTTCATTCAAGTCTTCAATTTTAAGTATTAACTCCTCGAATTCTATCTTAACTTTATTAACATCTAATTGACTTAATTGGTACAACCTTCTCTCTGCGATTGCTTTAGATTGAAGTACTGTAAAATCAAAAGCATCAATGCCATCTATCAAAAATTGTTCTCCTTGTAGTACTAATTCAAATTGCTCCCGACTTTTACTCGCCTTCCCTATTGCAACGACATCATCAATTCTTTCTTGTGCTTTTACAAGTCCTTCAAGCACATGAGCCCTAGCTTCAGCCTTATTGACCTCAAATTGGGCTCTGCGTTCAATCACATTTTCTCTATGTGAAACATATGTATCCAAAATAACAGGTAATGTAAGTAATACTGGGCGGCCATCTAGAATTCCCATCATGTTTGCAGAATAAGATTCTTGTAATCTACTAGATTTGAATAATTGATTCAATACTGCATAAGGATCAGCATTATTTTTTACTTCAATCAATACTCTAATTCCTTCTTTTGAAGATTCATCTCTAATGTCACGAATACCTATTACGGAGCCACTACTAACCAGTCCTGCTATGTGTACAAGCATATCTGCTTTTTTTACCTGATAAGGTATTTCATGAACAATTATTCTCTTACCTTTGCTATCATCAATAACTTCACATTTGGAACGCACGTGAAATTTTCCTTTACCTGTTGCATACATGTCATATATTCCATCTACGCCATGTATTCCTGCTCCAGTTGGAAAATCAGGTCCTTGTACATGTTCCATATATTCATCTATTGTGATATTCGGGATTATTTTATTTTCTACTCCTTGTTCTATAATCCTCTCAACATGTAAATTTACAGCTCCTGATACTTCATTTAAATTATGTGGAGGCATTCTTGTTGCCATTCCGACTGCAATTCCATCACTGCCATTCAATAATAAGTTTGGTAAACGGGATGGTAGAACTGTTGGCTCATTTTCAGAGTCATCAAAGTTAGGTTGAAAATCAACAGTATTTTTTTCAATATCTTCAAGCATATGTTTGGAAATTTTGTCTAACCGACTTTCCGTATATCTCATTGCCGCCGGGGGGTCGCCATCTATTGATCCAAAGTTCCCTTGACCATCGACAAGTGGGTATCTTAATGAAAAATCTTGAGCCATTCTAACCATTGTATCGTAAATAGATTGATCACCATGTGGATGATATTTTCCCATAACATCCCCAACTGATCGTGCTGATTTACTAAATTTCTTTTCTGAAGTATGGCCACCTTCATACATCCCATACAAGACTCTTCTATGGACAGGTTTTAGCCCATCTCTGGCGTCTGGTAATGCACGCCCGATTATCACAGACATTGCATAATTGATGTATGAAGTCTTCATTTCTTTATTGAGAGGATGATTTAATATATTTCCATCAGGGATATTATCATTTTCTTCTATTGCTTCTTCTATATCTTCAGATGTCAAGGTTGGTCACCTCCTTGGCGTGCTTTTCAATAAATTTTCTTCTATCAGGAACATCCTCACCCATCAATATTTCAAACATTCTATCAGTTTCTTCTGCATCTTTGACTGTGACTTTTAACATTGTACGAGCTTCCGGATCCATAGTTGTTGACCATAGCTGTTCTGGATTCATTTCTCCCAGTCCCTTATATCTCTGAACGCCGATTTTTGCATTGGGATTATCTCCTTGTAATTCAATCATCACCTTATCTCTTTCTTCATCAGAAAATACGTATTTACTAATCCTTCCTTTGGATAATAGATATAATGGAGGTTGAGCAATATATACGTAACCTTCCTGTATTGCCGGCCTCATAAATCTCCATAAAAATGTTAACATTAAAGTTCTAATGTGTGCACCATCAATATCTGCGTCACACATTATTATAATTTTTGAATATCTTAATTTAGTCGTATCAAATAATCCATCTTGAACTTCTTCTCCCGGTGGTGTATTGCCAACTCCTGCTCCAAATGCCCTTATCATAGTTTGAATCTCATTATTCTCATATACTTTGACCAAATTATTCATCTGCCTTTCAACATTTAATATCTTTCCTCTCAAAGGCAAAATTGCTTGAATTCTCCTATCTCTACCTGTTTTGGCAGACCCTCCTGCAGAGTCTCCTTCAACTAGATAAATTTCACATTCAGAAGGATCTCTAGATTGACAATCAGCTAATTTTCCCGGTAGGCCGCCTCCTTCCAAAACTCCCTTCCGTCTTGTTAAATCTCGTGCTTTTCTTGCGGCTTCTCTGGCTTTAGATGCTAAAAGTGCCTTATCTACGATTGCCTTAGCAATTGAGGGATTTTCTTCAAAGAATTCTCCAAGTTTTTCATAAACAACAGTTTCTACAATGCTTGTCACTTCGCTACTTACTAATTTATCTTTAGTTTGCGATGAAAATGAAGGATCTGGATGTTTGACACTTACTATTGCTGCTAAACCTTCTCGAACGTCCTCTCCCGACAGGCCATCTCCCTTGAGTAAATTCTTTTTCTTAGCGTAGTTATTTACACATTTAGTCAAGGCACCCCTCAATCCAGACATGTGAGTTCCACCATCTCTGTTACGAATTATATTGGTATAGCAAAGAATAGTTTCACTGAATGCATCAGACCATTGTAAAGCCAAATCTATTGTTACAGGACCCTTTTCAATTTCTCTTTCTCCAGCAATTTCTATGACATCTTCATGCATAACCTCTCTCCTTGAATTAAGCTGCTTCACGAACTCACTCAATCCTCCTTCATAGTGGTGTTTACTGACATGTTCATCCTCCCCTCTTTTATCAGTTATTACAATCTCTAGTCCGGCATTAAGAAATGAAGTTTCCTTCAATCTAGTATCTATCTGATCAAATTCAAAATCTGTTATATGTGTAAAAATTGATAAATCTGGCTTAAATGATATTTCAGTTCCTGTGTCATCACATTTACCAATTTCTTTGAGGGGACTTACTGGAATTCCAGCTTCATACCTTTGGTGATAAATTATTCCTCCTCTATGAATTGTCATTTCCATCCATTCTGAAACTGCATTAACTGCAGATACTCCTACTCCATGCAATCCGCCTGAAACTTTATATGAACTATTATCGAACTTCCCCCCTGCGTGTAATTTAGTCATTATTACTTCAGCAGCAGATATTCCATATTCTTTATGTATGCCTGTTGGAATGCCTCTTCCATAATCCCTAACTGTCAATGTCCCATCGAGATTTATTGTAACTTCAATTAAGTCACTGTGACCGCCAAGATGTTCATCTACGGAATTATCTACTACTTCCCAAATACAATGATGCAAAGCAGTTCCATCATGAGGATCTCCAAGGTACATTCCAGGGCGCTTTCTTACTGCTTCTAATCCTTCCAGTACCTGTATACTCTCTGCGTCGTATTCATTATTGATTATTACTTCTTCAAGTTTTTTATTTTCATCCGACATGGTAACCAACTCATCTTTTTGAGGGTTCCCTAAAGGGAACCCTCTTTGATAACATTTTATCTAGTGCAAAGGGGTTATTCAACCCTTGCGATGGTTGTACTAAAAACTGCTAATTTGGGTGTTTTTTTAGGAATATCGGATTAGTTTGAAAACTATTGTTCACACGACATAATTAAACAGAAAAGTTGATTGGGCTCACAGTATGGATATGCCACTGGTATGTGTTTCTCTTCAGGGTTGCACAGTTAGTGATGTGTTGAAAGATGCAGCAAGTGCCACTGCAATAGGTGCAGATTTAGTTGAAGTAAGGCTAGATAAATTGTGGACAACAAAACAAGAAATCCCTGCTAAAGAGGAAGAAAATAAGGATTCAAAATCTAATAAAATGAATGATAATGACAATAATTTTGTATTTTTGCCAAAACCATTAGAATCACTCGACCTCCCATCAGTGCTTGTATCGCTGAAACAGGGGATTGTTTTACCAGTAATATTG
This sequence comes from Euryarchaeota archaeon UBA557, assembly GCA_002503285.1. GTDB lineage: Archaea > Thermoplasmatota > Poseidoniia > Poseidoniales > Thalassarchaeaceae > MGIIb-O3. The sequence continues at coordinate 68,871 of DARI01000021.1, read as the reverse complement.
ACTTGTAGACCAGTTAATGAGGGAGGATATTTCCCAGGTAATGAGGAAGAACGTATTGAAGTTTTAAGGAAAGCTATCGAAAGCGGAGTAAGTTGGATTGATTTAGAACTAGATATAGATGAGCATAATAGAAATAATTTAGTAAAACTTGCTCAAAAAATGGGCACTAAAATAATATCATCATCTCATGTTCTAGATCAACCGCCAAATTCTTCTGAAATTATTCAAGATATTAAAGATAACAAAGAATCCGGTGATGTGCTTAAAATATGCTATTCCACTACTGGCAGAAATGATGGAATTAATTTATTCGAAGCCGCATGGGAATTGAAAAATTCAGGAATAAATACTTCAATTATGGGATTAGGTCAATCTGGAGATTGGACTCGCATACATTCACCTATTTTGGGACAAGCTATAGTTTACTCAACCATGGAAAATGGATGGCATCTTGCCCAGAAAGGGATGATTAATACTGCAGATTTGAAAAACGCTTGGGAAATGTTAAATTACCAATAAATCAAATTTTATTTTCCTCTAATAGTGGGATATTTTGTAAATTTTTTGACTTATTATTTTTAGCTCCATTTTTATACGCTATATGTAGAATAATTGGTACTATTATGCATGAAACCGGCAATGCACCAATCGCTAAATATGCTGTAAAAATAGGTATCGCAATCCGCTTTTCAACTTCAACTATTATCTCAACATCAATATTATTTCCTGCGGCTCTAGAGTCGCTCAAACGCTTATTGTCAAACCCATCTAAGACTAGGTAATACTCTATTTTCTCATTTCCACCTAATATCGAGGACCATGAAGATCCCGAGGAATCTATCCCGACTGAAAATTCTCTATATTCAATATTTTCATATGCATGGACATCCCTAAATGGTAACCAAGTAACCATGTCTCTCCATTCTACTGGAATATTCTCAATTATCTCTCTATCATCTATCCAATCATAACTCCTGGATAGATATTCAGCCTTGTAAATATCCCAATTACTTCCAGTCATTAGATATATGTCTCCGTTTGCAATTGTGGATTCCTCTGATGAAGATGGATTAAAAGAAATACAAAAATTATATCTATATCCTGCGATTAATTCCATGCTTATTGCAGTGGAACTATCATTTTCAATTATGACTTCATGTGAGAATCCTTGAATCAAAGGTTCTAGATCATATGATTCAAAATCATATTCTAAATTATGTGTCATTACGGATTGAGATATGTCCCAAGTATTGGTTGAAGGTGCAGTACAAGAACTTGCAGCTGTGGCATTAATGGAACTTATATTCAATCCAAAAATTAGAATCGGTAGGATGAATACTAAATTAATTATAAGGGATAATATCTTTTTTCTCACTTACCTCGCCTCGTCCTTATTGGCCTTACATATCCAGATTCTTTATTCTTACGCTCATCTAATGTTAGGTATCTGGGTTGCGGAGGAGGGGAATGTTGATCCATCCCAGGTAAACCCCCTTCTAATTTAACTTCTATCCCATATGCCTCCATATGGTCTTCAGCATTTTCTTCGTCTTCATTTTTTTGCCTCATGACTAACCATCCAAGTATCGATACGGCAGTTACTAAAGCTACAATTCCCCAATTTTCCTTTCTTGGAATTAAATCTTCATATGTCAAATCAGCAAGTGTTTTTGGTTCTGAATCATCTCTAACTGATAATACTGTAATGACAAAATCTTTAGTAGAGCATACATTAACTCCATCACAAACTTGAACTGATATTCTTACATCTCCTGGCTTTTCCCAAATTCGGCCTTCCCATTTTATCCAATCATTTCTATAATTACCATCATAATTAGAATCTTCAAAAACATTCATATCCCATTTTATAATTAATAAATCTGCCAAATTTACGTCTCTATCATTTGAGTAATTTCCATCTCCATCTGAATCATCACTATTATCAACATCCATCCAAGCTCCAATTCCAGAATCTAAATCATAATCTGAGAAATTAATATTTAAGTTAATTTCATCTCCTACGGTAACATATTCTTCATTTATTGGACTAATTGATGTTATTTTAGGGGCCTCTGAAACATGAACGGTGAGGTAAGTAGTGTTTGACTCTCCTCCTTCGAAATCATCTAATACCGTAAAACTAATTTTATAAATTCCAGGCAATTCATAACTATGCCATGCAGTTGGTCCCAAATATGTTGGAGATGCATCTCCAAAGTCCCATATCCATTTAGTAATTCCATTCCAATTTTGTTCTTCTTTATTGATGGAGGATTTTCCTATAAAATTGATGTCGGAGTCGTAACTCTTGCTCCCATCAAACATTATTGGCATATTGGGAGACACAAATATTCCCCCATCTTCTAAGTTTGGTACTTGCCACGTTATGATGCTCAAATCATCAGGTATAAAATTCAAAATAGTTTGATTAATACTTGGTTGCATGTATTCTATTATCGGAACTGGTAATGGATTTTTTATCCTGAAATAGTAAGACTTTATTGCTGATTCCAATCCTCTTTCATCAGTAACCATAAGACTGATTGAATAAATTCCAGGAATTGTAAATGTCCTGCTTATTGAAGAAATATTGTATATTGCTTCATCCATATCAGATACATTCCATGCAAACGAAAGTTTTGAAGAATCTCCATCTGGGTCAAATGATAAACTTTCAAAAAAATATGTTGTATCTGTCAAACCATCACTAGGACGATTAAATACAGCAACTGGACGCTGATTATTTACATCTACTTGAAAACTATGTGATGATGAATTTCCATCATCATCAGTAACTTCTAAAGTAATATTTTTCAAACCAGGATTACGCCAACTAATATAGGGATTGGATTCAAATATTTTTTCATTTGAAAAATCAGATGTTAAATTCGCGCCGTATTCAGAAATATGGACTCCTCCTTCAAATATCCATTCATGACTTATGATAGTACCATCTGAATCAACAAATATATCTGGCATTCTTAATGGAGTTAATGTATCCGTTTCTAATGTTTCATAAAAAATTAGGTCCGGAACTCTGTTTAGTACTTTTACTTGTATAGTTTTTTCGGCAGAGTATTTGCCATCATCAATTGTTAAAGTTACCTGATATACAACTCCGTCTGAATCGCCATCTATCCATGAATGATCAATTTCATAAAGTCCAGTACCAGAATCAATAATTCCATCTCCCCAATTCCATGAATAATTCAAATTTTCGATCGGTACGTTATCTATCGTATCAATAGCTGAAAATCTAATATTTTGTTTTGTATAAATTACCAATTCATCGAATATTTCTAATCCTTCAATTGATATTATGGGTTCAGGTATACTTGTATCATTGACGAAAATAGTCCAAGTTTGTGATTCAGAGTAATATCCTCCCTTATCTTTTACAATAAGTACTATAGTATAATTATTTTCAACATTGTAATTATGCGCTGGATTCTTTAAATTTGAATATTTTCCATCTCCAAGGTCCCAAATATATGCTGCCGGAGTTTCATTATGGTTGAAGGAGCCATTTTCTATGCCAAATCCCCATTCGTCATAACCTCCTCCGTATATGTAAACATCCATCCAAGTTTGTGTATTATTTGTAGACACTGATCCTGATGCTGCTGGAATCATATTTGCTAAGTTTTGAGGCAGAGAATAAGCAGAATCTTGAAGTCTACCATTAATATCATAAATACTAACTCCAAAAGTCCAATCTCCTGAATAAGGGGGAGTAAACCATACTATATCGACTGCTGAATTACCCTTTTCAGTACTTACTTCTAAATTTAGACTATCAATTAATGTATTATTTAAATACGCTTCAAATCTAACTTCGATCAATTCATAGAATGCTTCTGAAACCACTTCAAAAGCAATCTCAATACTATCTTCCATTAAATCATCATCTCTGTCAAATGAATTTATTGACTTTATGGAAACTACAGCGGACTCCTTAATTAATTCTGCATTTACGATAAAAGATGCCTCAGGATATGTTCCAGGCATTATTCCACAATTTACAAAATTATAATCGCAATCGTCAGTTGGGGAATTATACCATACTAAAAGTATAACTTCACTTGTTAAATTGCCAAAATCTTGAACTAATCCCGTGCCCTTTCCAGTACTGGCATCTATTCTCAATTTTGTCATAGCCCAAGTTCCTGTTGCGGACTCCTTTACTAGAAGTGAGCCAGCAAATCCAAATTGAGTGGGAGAAATCATTATGCTCAATGGCTCGCCAGTACCCTGACTAAACTCATATGACCTCAGCCCCCATCCTTCTATACTTTCCGAATCACTTTGCCAATTATTACTCCATTGGTCATTCATATCACTTAGTTGTACTCGGCAAATAGAACCATCTTGACATTCATCAGTCAGATCGAGATTTGAAAACCCCAAAACTCCCTGTGGACTATCCAATGTGACCGCTGCACTAAAATTAGCAAAAATATCATTCATATTTGTTCCTATGGAAGTTGCTCCCGACCCCGGATTAATGGCTAAATTTTCGATTGAAACGCCTCCTACTGCGGTATCCGCAACTAATTGTCGAATCGCATTACTACCTCCTAACTTATCTGCTAAATACATCATAAATAGAAATCCCGCACCATAATCAGCAGATCTATCATTCCACCATCTTAGGCTAATACTGGAATTTTCTGCCCATTCATTAGCGTGTGAACTTATCGCATCAGTAACTCCAAAGCATAAAAATGCAGCCATATCTGCTGCTCCCTCATCTATCCAATTATATTCAAATGGATCTCTGAAATTATGTAATAAATGTTCAAATTCATGGGCAAGTATCGTATTTCTTGAATTCATATCATCAATATCGAAAAATAAACTCTCCCTTAGAGATGAAATTCCTGCTTGGAAATACCCTCCAGTATTTCCAGTACCATCAATTCCATAAATTACTATTTCTATTTGACAATTATTATCGACATCAGGAGGATTTCCGAAATAATTGACATCTGTGGGATATATTATTGATTCCCATGTTGATGCAATATCACTTAATATAATCGATGAAACAATTTTTCCTTCTTCAACAAAGATTGCAGAATTTGCTGATATTTTCATTACAGTTGCAGAAATTGTGCCTCCCGTGGTTGTAATATTATCACTTTCACCAACATTCCATGAATTTTCACAACTCCGAATTGAAGACTTAGTATCTTGTTCAGAAGAAAAAGGTAATACAACATCTGAATATCCTTCTTCTATCCATTGACTCTTCAAAATTCCAGTTAGAGAGTAAATCGGCAAATCATCACCGTTAAACATATACTCCTTTCCCTCAACATCAGGAGTAGAATCCGAGAGGCCTGATATTTTGTATTCAATCTTTTCATTATTATCTATTGGTTCAGAAGCAACAAAAGGGAAAAGTAACGAAGAAACGAATAGTGAGGCTATTAGCAAGGAAATATTGACATTACAGCATTGTGTCTTATTATTCATTCCCTCTATCTCCCAACACTGTAATTATAATTCGGTCCTTAGGCTTATTTTAACGTCAATGGAGCATTGTTCATACATTTATAATAAATATGCCCCTAAAAATGCTTTTTTAATTATTTTTACTATCATGTTCCTATCTAATAACTCATTAGAAATCTCTTATGCAGACTCTCCATCATATGCAAGTAACGTGCTAAAACTAACTGAACATGATGAAAATGCATTTACACAAGGTTTAGAGATGTATGGCGATAGATTATTTGAGAGTACTGGCCTTTATGGATCTTCAAGCCTACGTGAAGTCAATGCTTCCTCTGGTCAGGTAATTCGGCAAATTTCCTTTTCAGATGATATTTTTGCCGAAGGAATAACTATCATAAATAATACAATTATTTTACTTACTTGGAAAGAAAATATTGCCCTAAAAATCGACATAGATACCTTTGATGTCATCGGAAATTATACATATTCGGGAGAAGGATGGGGATTATGTAATGATGGTAATTCTTACGTTATGTCAAACGGTTCTTCAGAAATTTCATTTCGAAATTTAGAAAATTTTGATATAATTAGTTCTATAGTAGTGATTGAAGATGGAATTGAAATTCCTAATTTGAATGAACTCGAATGCGTGGGAAATTCCATCTATGCAAATATTTGGGGAGAAAATAGGATAATAGAGATAAATATGTCATCCGGCCAAGTAGAAAAATCAATTTCCACCGATTCACTGGAATTTAATAAAAACTCTTCACATTCAGTTTTGAATGGAATAGCCTACTCATCTGCTGAAGATGCCTTTTGGATAACTGGAAAATATTGGTCAAAAATGTACCTTACAGAATTTATTGACGATGATCTTCGAATTTCAGAAGATTTTGTAATTGAAGAAGAGGGTTTTCTTACTAAATATACAAATAAAATCCTATCTTTTATTATTATAATTATAATTGCAATTTTTATTATGCCTGGCTCATGGCCATTCTTTAGTTTAATATTTTATAAATTATTCAAGCGGCAAACTGAACACCTAGGAGCATCTGGGAAGGGTGAAAGGGAGGATGAGATTACTTGAGTGAAGGCGAAGATTTTGATAATTTATCAGGTATAGAAATTTGGTTATCTGACTTATCTCATGATTCAGCAACAAGGATTGCGGGAGCTATTCTGATAATTATCGGAGGGGTAATGGGAGTAATACTTGGAATCCTAACTATTTCAGCAAACCCTACTGAAATATTATCTGGTTCATTGGAAGGAGATGATAATTATGCAGATATAGCAGGAATTGTAAATACTGCATTAATTGATAATAATACAGGCGGGGAACCATTGGAAGGAGTAAAAATTACTCTTTTGAATGATGATGGAACTGCAACTGGTAAGGAAACATATACTGATTCAAGTGGTAGATTCACTTTTACTGAATTATCACGTAAATCATCAATAATTTATGCTACATTTCCAGATAATATTTCGGTTAAGATACTTCTTATCCCCGGCGATCATGCTCAGATACCAATTACTATGACTCCTGGTGATGAATCAAAAATAAATGAAATAGATTGGACCGGAGATAGTCAATTAAGTGATTCAGCATATCTTGCTACAATTATTGCAATTTTTACATTATTATCTGGTATATCGGGAATTGCAGGCGGACTAGAAGTTCTAAATAGTAATAGTTATAGAAAAGCATGGTGGCTTTCTTTTATTGGATTATGGAGCCGTGGTGGACTTTTCATTGGACCATTAATGATACTAATTGGAATGGGGATAACTAGTATAACTAAGTCACAATTCAAATCTAACAATACTTATGATGAATGAGGATTTATATGTATTTGATCACAGTAGAAGGTGGAGATGGAAGTGGAAAAGGCTTAGCCACTAAGATTGTAGCTGAAATATTAGAAAAGGAATTTACATTCACTTCAGTTGAAATTACTGGGGAGCCAAGACGTGATCATCCTTTGGGGCGCCTAGCAATTGATGCAGTAAAACGAAAAAAACTCACACCGGAAGAAGAAGCTGGGTTGTTTGCAGCAGATAGGATTGACCATTCTCACTCATGGATTTTACCACGTTTACAAGAAGGCAGAGCAGTCGTAAGTGAAAGAAATGTTCATTCATCAATTGTTTATCAAGGAATAGTCGGTAAATTAGGAGTGGACAAAGTAGCCCAAATTAATTCTGCAGCACTTATACCGGATCTATGTATTTGGGTTGATTGTGATCCAAAAGTAGCCCTTAAAAGGATAGAAAGTGGTACACTTAGAAATTTATCGGATAAAAGTGAATATTTTGAAACTTCAGAACTACAAACAAAAATAAGGTCCGGATATCAAAAACTTCTCTCAGGGAATATGGAGATGCCTGTGCCATTTGATATGGGTGCATTGATAGGTCCAATATTGAATGAAAGTTCGGTTTCAGAGTTCCGTAAACAATTATCTTTAGTTGTAAAAAGTTTTATTCATTCCAAACCCAATCCAATTAATGTAAATATGCATAATGTGGATTTATACTGTTTAAAAAATTTAGTTGATTCAATGGAGGGTCAGGCGATTCTTGAAGGAATTGGATTAAGCCCCCTACGTGATGATAAAAACTGGTTAGGAAATAAGATACCCTGGGAAATTCTTAATAGCATTCAAAATGAACATAATTCAATTTTATCTAAATTAATCGAAGATCCTAAAAATCCATCACCAAAGAATATTTTGAACCATTCAATATCCTCTATTTGTGGAACTTTGTCGTTACTAAATCCTACAGATATATCTGGAATAAGAAGTTCCATGGGTCCAATTCGTAATGTATCTGCTAGCCACACAAGAAAAATGATTCGCTTCCTTTGTGACGAATCATCTTGGATTTTTCAGAATTCAGCATTATTATCTAAAGAAAAATCCACTTCTCAATTAAAAAATGATTATTTTGATTTTGGTAGATTAATATTGGTCATTTGGCCAATTAGAAGTGAAATAAATAAGTGGCAAAGAGAAAATACTCAATCCTCATTAATTGATTGTATGTCCGATTTAATACAAATCAAAGATAATGATATACTGTTTGAATATGTTATTGATAGAATTAATGCAATCGGCCCAGGAAATCTCAAATTTAAAGAAATATTATCAAAACAAGAACTTGTCAATTGGTGGAAGGGAAATTAATTTATTTTATTCTCAAAGTAGATTTTGCTGGTAAAATGACATCTTCCGAACTATCGAAACTGCTGGGCTTGGCTGCAATCATTGAGCATATCAACCATCCAAGGGCAAATCCTGCAATTATTCCTGTGATGAGTCTTATTGAATTATTCGATTCATATTTAGTCAATAATTGTACAAAACCATCTATCCCTATTGGAATAACTGAAGCAAAAATTATTCCAATCATGGCATAAATACGATTATCTTTTACATAAATCCCATCTAAGTATTTGTCTGGAATAATTGTTAGAAAAGTATCTCTAAGTGTCCATCTGTTAAAACCTTTAAGCATAAATACCAAAGCACCTAATATCATTCCAAATAATATGCCAACATCTCTAACGCAGATGGGCATTTGATTATCATTAATTTTCCATGATCGTTCATGTTTCTGATGGCAATTGAGATCTCCTATTGCATAGGTTAATGCAAATATTGGGTTTAATTCCATCCATGCAAATGTCCCTCCATGTTTGGATTGATCATGCCCTATTTCAGCATATTCTCCATGATCTAAATTGCCCCAACTACTTTCATATGCATAATCAAAAGCATTAGCGCGACCTGATAGCTCAGGAACTTCTCCCCTGTCGATTAATGCAGGTGCTAAGAAACTCAAAAAAACATAAGAACTAATAATTAACATTAAAATTTTAGAAATCTTTTTTTCAGCTTTTCTATTTAACAAACCATTTCTAGAAGTTTGCATATTGCCACACTCACTCGGCATTCATATTTTTTAATTCAGAATACAACATTTTACTTAACCAATCATGGACTTTCATACTTCCCATTTTAGATAATGTTGAATTAAGAAAAGCGGCTATTAATGCAGATTTAGCATCCATTGGTGAAAAACCACGGGCGTGAAGATAAAATAATTGATTTTCATCTATTGGGCCATTAGCTATTCCATGGCCACAACCAACAACCTCATTTTCTAAAACCTCTAATTCCGGTATTCCATCTGCCTCAGCGTCTTTTGATAGTAATAAATTATGAAAGTTTTGAGATGCATCAGCACCTTTGGATCCGTTTGCCACCTTCAACATCCCAGTACCTATTGTTTTACTCTTACCTCCACAAGCAGCATTCCAACTAAGCCTACTAAATGTCTGCGGAGCATCATGCTGAATTTCTATATGGTGATCTAAATGCATCGAATCTCTTGATAATATTGATCCAATTACCCTTAAATTACTTCCAATTTCTCCCATTCTATATCTTAAATCTGCCTTTGTTCTTTCCGATCCAGATGACACTGTTCCCGTCCTAAATTCCGCATCCCTACCTAATGAAATGGCGTCTACTCTCAACAATGTGCCTCTTTCTTGAAGCCCTACGGTTATGTCATTAATATTGGATCCATTACCAATTCTTCCAGTTCTCAGTAAACCCATCCAATTTGTACTGCCCTTAATTATGGTAACAATTTCAAATTCACATCTATCTCCAATATCTAGGGTAAGCTGAATTCCATTAATTTCATCTACAGCATCAATTTCTATTAATATTGGTTCATTTGAATTAAATTTTGATTCAGTCTTTAATATCCACTTGGAATCTTCAGAAATGGATTTAATGAAATTGGTAGAGACATCATCTGACTCAGGTAGCCTAATATCTTCTCCTACGCCACGAATTAACTCTATCCCAGGAGGAGATTCCGTCCCACTAAGATTCAGTAGCCTTATTTTTGGTCCTTTAACTTCTTTCGGTACATCTTTGACTTTTCCAGTTGGATGAACTTTCTTCCACGGAGTATATCTCCAAAGATGGTCTGCCCTATGAGGAAGTTCAGAAACTTCAATATATTTATTGATGGTATTCATGTTAACACCAATTAACCAATACTTCCTTCCATCTCAAGCGCCATTAATTTATTCAATTCAACGGCATATTCCATTGGTAATTCTCTAGTAAACGGCTCAAAGAATCCATTTACGATTAAGGCCAATGCTTCTTCTTCAGTATGGCCGCGACTCATGAGATAAAATAACTGATCATCACTAACTTTCGATACACTTGCTTCGTGTTCGCACTTTGCAGTAGAATTTGAAACTTCCATTGTAGGATATGTATCAGATCTGCTTTTTTCATCTAGAATAAGTGCATCACAAACAACATTAAGTTTACAATTCTCAGCCTTTGACGAAACAGTAACCATTCCTCTATATGTTCCTCTGCCTCCATCTTTACTAATGCTCTTCGATAATATCTTACTGGTTGTATTGGATGCCAAATGATGGATTTTTGCCCCTGCATCTTGGTGCTGACCCTTTCCTGAATATGCTACTGAAATTACTTCTGCATGAGATCCTTCACCTTTTAATATCACTGAAGGGTATTTCATTGTTAATTTACTGCCAATATTTCCGTCCACCCATTCTATTTTAGAATTTTCATGTGCAATACCTCTTTTTGTAACTAAATTGTAAACATTTGCACTCCAATTCTGAACTGTCGAATAGCGTATGTGTGAGCCAGGCAGTGCTATCAATTCGACGACTGCTGAATGCAATGAATCAGTGGAATAAGTAGGGGCAGTACACCCTTCGACGTAATGGATACTACTTCCTTCATCGGCAATAATTAATGTTCTTTCAAACTGTCCAATATTTTTAGCGTTGATTCTAAAATATGCTTGAACCGGCATCTCGACATGAACTCCTTTTGGGACATATATGAATGATCCACCTGACCAAACTGCAGTATTTAGGGCTGAAAACTTATTGTCAGAGTATGGTACCACTGAACAAAACCATTTCTTTACTAAATCAGGGTATTCTCTCAATCCGCTATCCATATCTAGAAAAATAACTCCTTGAGCTACTAAATCATCTCTTATGCTGTGATATACTGCCTCTGATTCGTATTGCGCTGTTACTCCTGATAGCCATTTTTGTTCAGCATCTGGTATTCCAAGCTTATCAAATGTATTTCTTATTTCTTCTGGAACTTCATCCCAATCATTCTCTGTAGCCTTTGAAGAACGTAAATAATAGCATACTTTTTCGAAATCAATATTTTTTAACATACCCATATTGCCCCATGTAGGCATAGGCCTATCTACAAAATGTTTGTACGCCTTTACTCTAATTTCTGTCATCCAATTTGGTTCATTTTTTATCTCTGAAATATCTCTAACGACTTGTTCCGAGAGTCCAGCATCAAACCTTATGGTTGAATTCTCAGAATCATGCCATCCTGCCTTATAATCTCCAATTACTTCTCTTGCTTCTTGCGATGATTCCATAATTCATACCTCTCCTTCAGATTTAATTTTATTTTCTAGCCAGTCATAGCCATTTTCTTCTAAATCGTTTGCTAAACTCGCGTCGCCTGTTGCTACTATTTTTCCATCTATTAGTACGTGAATCTTATCTGGCTTTACGTGATCTAAGATTCTTGAATAATGTGTTATAATCAATGCACCTGAATCTGTACCTCTTATTGCGGAATTAATTCCTGTTGCAACTGTCTTGATGCCATCTATGTCAAGGCCACTATCTGTTTCATCAAGAATGGCTAATTTTGGTTGTAAAAGCATCATTTGTAGTATTTCAAAACGCTTCTTTTCTCCTCCACTGAAGCCATCATTAACATATCTAGATAAAAATGAAGATGGCATATTTAATTCTTTCATGGAGTCTTTTAATAATCCTCTAAAATTTACTCCTTTCGCAGCATCTGCACCTCGGATACTAGCTACAGATTTTTTAAGGAAATTACCAACTTGTAATCCCGGTACTGCTTGAGGATACTGGAAGGATAAGAAAACTCCATTCTTAGCCCTTTCCCATGGTTCTAGTTCAAGTAGATTAATTCCATTTAAATTAATTTTGCCTTCTTCAATATCAAAATCAGGATGCCCCATGATGATATTTGCAGTAGTTGTTTTCCCACTGCCATTACGTCCCATTATGGCATGTATCTCCCCTGGTCCAATTTCAATATTGATGCCATTTAAAATTTTATTATCCTCAATTCCAGCATGAAGATTTACAATTTCAAGAAGGGGTGTCTTTGACTCCATAGTGAGTGGTGCATATACTCTCTTTTGAACATCTCTCTTTTTAGGTCACCCTAAAATTATAGTATTATTTCCGATGCAACATGAAACTACCTGGCGCGGATGATTCTAAGGTGAATAATTTAGCAGATTCGTATCGTATACAAATAGAAGATACTATGAAAATAGAGGCAGAAAAGCGCTTGAATCAAATGCATGAACCTCAAGAATTATTGAGGTTGCAAAATTTATCATTATTAGATCTACATTATGATTCAGATGATGATTTAATTCCAGCTTTGATGGCACGATTAGGACCTGTGAGGGCGGCTCTGGATGGCCATGGAGGGGGGTTAATTGTTGAAAATTCTTCGATTGAAAAATTAAACAATGGAGAAAAATCTCTGTCATTAATCTTGAATTTAGATGGAGCATGCATATCCTGTGGGGCCGCTCCAGGTACTCTTCAAGGGATACAAGATGATTTATTGATTGATCCTGAAATAATGTCAATTCGGTTTTCTAAATCTATGTTGGAATGGTTTGATGAATTGCAAAAAGAATTTGTATTGAAGCACGGTGGAGTCACATTTGTTTAAATTTCTATTTATCTCCAATCAATTATCTTTTCACAGACTGGGCATTTAATTATTGAAACTTCAACTGACGCCTCAAATCTTGCATTGCATGATGAGCAAATTATTTCTTTATTTAAATTTAAATCTTTTTTAATATTATTATAATCTTCAGTAACGTTGACTTCATAAATTGATATTTCATCTTCAGTAGGTGTTCTAGAATTTCTTCTATCTCTACGATTTTGTATACTACTTTTATTATCTTTATTATCTGTTACTAATTCGATTAAATCGATTTCAATATTCTGTATTTTAATATCTGAATCATCTATGACCTCTATTAAATCATCTTCCAAGATTACGGTACCAGACGATTTCTTCCTCCTCTTATCTCCGGCCCACCTTATTCCTTGTACTGATAAAGTTACCATAATTATTGCACAAAGAAGTAGTACAGTAATTGATACTCCTACAACTAATATTCTAAATTCTTGGTCATTATTCGCTAATCCTAATTTTATCTTAATCCAATCTACTACTGATATATCGTTACTTTTTCGTGCATCATCATCAATTAGTGATCGAATTTGCCAACCATTAGGTGAGGTGTGAAGTATGAGTGTCTCAGAACTCGATGGTGACTTTGTAGAAGTATGTAATTGACCAGAATTCAGCCTATTTGAAATTCCCAACCACTCTTCTTCAAAATTAATTAGGCCATATTGAATCTGAGGCCCATTAGGTCCAACTACGTCAAAATATAATTGAATTCCACGATTTGTTTCTATTGCATTGATATTTCTTAAACCTCTTGCATGAAATCTTTTTTCTTGATTATTAATGGGCCTAAATGAGGAGTCCGCAATTATGCAAACTATTTCAGATTCCTGTAAATTACCTTCTCTCCAAACAGCGATTATTTTTTCTTCTTCATCCTCAATTATTACAACCATTTCGGCAAGTCCTGCTTCGTCTCCGACTGCCTTTTTGAACGTCCAATCTGGTTCATTTAAGTCTCCATGGGCATACCATAGTCCCAGTCTTTCTATTCCTGAACTGTCATCTCTATTTTCTTGATATAATATGTGAATTTGTTCATTAAATCCAAATTCTATTTCTAAACTATCTGCAGAATTTGTCATTATGTCTAGGTCACTTATGATTTTAGAATTAAGTGTCCAATCTGCAGAAGATGTCGGATTGTCTGAATACAATAGGAATATGTCAGTTTGTTTTTGAAACGTACCTCCTGTAAAAATATCTTGATAATATCCTGAAATAATTATTTCCGTATCTCTCATGTCGATATCAATCCCCCAATACTTCCCGTCTGAGAGTAATATTGGCGGCATCAAATCTTGAATCGGTGTCATTTGACATGCAGTATCTATTGATGAGTAAGTCAAAGTCTGTTTGTAATATCCATTATTATCCAAATATCGTCTACTCCAAACCAAATGTGCGATATTGTCCTCATTTACTTGAAATGTTATTTCTCCTGCCCACATTTCTTCTAATATATTATTACAGGAAACCAAATTCTTACTTTCAGTAAGTTTATACAAATATAGCTCATTTTCTTTTTCGGTGATAACTATCCCTCCATCCTCTAAATCGATAATTTTTATTGGGACTTCTCCTACCTTAAAATTTAAATTTCTAGGCCCTGTCAACGTAGTCTTATCCACTAAAATGTAAGTTTCAAAAATATTATTTTCCCAATTCACATCAGATATTTCTCCTCCAACATTAATTCTTACTTCTAGTATTCCGGACTCATTAGGAATATGGAGAAATGAAATTTGTATTGAGCCTTGGCCAACAATTCTCGCTATCTGGTTAGTTGCAACTTTCTGCCAACCTTTATCAGTTTTAATTTCTACAAAACCTTCTATGTCATAAGCATCACTTGAGCCTAAATTATCGATTCTAACATCGATAATCACCTGTTCATTGGGTCTAGGTATTTCGGGTATGGTTTTGACTGCATTTTCTCTTATTGCTAGATCTACTCCATTGGGCCTCGGAACAATGAAGAAATTATTGGATAATTTATTATTTGTTTCATCACTTTCTTCCACAGTATTAATTGGATCTATGATAATCTCAATATCTCTGTCTCCTGATATAGCAGGATTCCAATAAAGAACTAAATCTATGATTTCCCCACTGTTTATCTGGGGGATGACATATTCATCCCTTCTCGCACCTTCTTCCTCTAATATTATTCCTACATCGTATGCGGCCATATCTCCGGTATTTCTTATGGTCCCTCTTATTTCCAAGAAAGTATTTACATAAACGTCAGTAACTGGTATTCCATATTCTTCAATAGACAGTGCCGAACTTCTAAACATCAAGTCTGGACTGGGAGGTATGTTGTCAATTGTTATTTGTTGACGAATTTCTTCGGATATCACTCCATTTCCACTTATTGAACGAACAGACATTCTATGTGTTCCATCTTCTATTTTATTAGTATCCCAATCAAATGACCATACGCCAGAATTTTCAATCATCCCAGTCTTTTCTACATTCTTTCCATTTTCGATAACGGTATAGGTGTAACCATTGCCATTTAATTTTATAATTGCATCTTCCCATTCATCTGTACCTAGCCTCCATTGAACAGTACATCCATCAACAGATTCCCATTTGCCCATTACATCTACTATGCCTGATATTTCATTTTGCCCACTTGGACTTTCTAGGGAAAAATCAATATGCCCAATTCCATAATTATTTTTAGTTATATTACTCCATTGTTCAAACTCATTTTTGGCTGCTACTCTTACGAATAATTGAGTGGCATCTATTTCATCATCAGTAAATTCTGGAATCTCTGCTGTAGTGGTCCAATTTGTAATACTTTGCCCAGTCAAAGTCAATTCAGGAGTATGCCATCCAATCAAAATTTCTTCTTTTGCTGGCTGATCATCCGATGGTTTGAATTTGTAAGTTATTTGAACTAACACCTTATCAATACTCCCGTTACCCTCTCCTTGATCTATATTCCCTCTGATTCTATATGTTTCACCTTCTATGACCCAATTTTTACAAACTAATTCATCTTGATCATATTGACATTCGCCATTTTCCGGGCTCTCAATTTCAACCCAATTTCCCGAACCAGGTGGTGGCGCTGTTTCATTACCAGTTCCGGGATCTTCTGGATCACTACCTCCGGTAGAATCTCCAAACATGCCCTTTAGAATTTCCTTGCCATCAATTATTCCAAATCCGTATTCATTATTCCAAGAATAACCGTCTATAGTTTGAGTTGCACTTGATCTCTTTTCAGAGTATTTCATCAAATAATCTTTTATGATTTCTGTATTTTCTGAACTCTTTTCTTCGATTAAACCTTCTTGTATCCCTACTTGAAGCATAATTGCAACGAGTCCTGCAACGGCGGGAGTTGACATACTAGTCCCATCCTTTGAAGTATATTCATCATCGGCCCTATTGTTTTCTGAACCCGGTATTATTGATGATGATTGAGCATTCTCAGCAGATGTTATTCCTGAACCAGGGGCTACCACCCACGGCTTCAATTCATCTTTGATATCATCATCATCATCAGCTTCCCTTGGTCCTGAATTGGAATATGAGGCGATATCATCATCTTGCCTATCTATTGTATTTTGATCATCAATTGCACCTACAGTTATTGCAGAATCAGCAGCACCTACTGAAGTAACCCTTCTCTGCCCATCATTGCCAATTGCTGCTATGCACACAATTCCTGCTTCTGCAGCTTGATTAACTGCCGTGGCTTCTGCACTGGTCCCAGAATCTCCTGCATCATCCTCACCCACAGGGTTCGAGGAACTACCAAATGACATCGACATTATATCTATTCCATTACTGGATTTATTATTTCCCCAATCTGTATCTACATTGGTAGTTGCCCACTGAATGCCTTGAAGAATGGATTGAGAATTTGTTCCTCCTGCATCCGTCATAACTTTAACATCAACAAGATATGCTCCAGGTGCATAACCTTGATTTGTTCTATCGCTATCTCCTGTACCGAGAGCAATCCCCGCAACATGAGTCCCATGGCCATCTCCGTCATCGGGATCTTCATCTCCTGCTGAGGAACATGTATTTCCAGAGAATGAAGTTGCGTCACATCCAGCTACCCATTTTGGGTCATTCAAGTCATTTGGATCATTGCTATTATCATTATTAGTATCTGAAAAATCATCTAATGAAAAATGTTCATTATCTACTCCTGTATCCAAGATTGCGATTACTATGTCAGATCCGTCATACCCCAATTCTCGCATTGTTTCGCCATATAAATTTGAGGATCTGATTTTAGATCCCTTAGATGCTTTATCCAAATATGGGATTATTACATTTTGTTGTTCAATTAATACAACTTCTTCTATCATCCATAAATCTACTAATGCACTTACCGGAACGTGATCAAGTACTATATTATCCAATATTGTCATTGGCATAAACCATGAATCTTCTTCATTCCATCCATGTTTTGAAAGTACTGTTTTTATATTTTCGATATCACTATTACCGGGATGCCAAGCATAATGAATGATAATTGCTACTGTAAGTTTACCATCTGCACCTATTATCGAAGTTTTGGATTCAGATTCGGATTCACCCGCAATAATTCTTTGTAATCTATCATCCATTCCATTGTCATCAAAATCTAACCAATATTCTAGCCACCATCCATAATCTTGTGTTGGAACTCCAGCATCAATAGGTGTGTTGATAGGTAATCTATTTTTATCTTCACAAATATCTTCACCACACATTAGTGGAAATTTATAGATGCCTTTATTTTCATCTAAAGAATTACTCTCTTGAGTTAATCCGTAAATTTGTCCACCTACTCCTGCTGATAAATCAAATACTAACATCAGTATTACAATAAAGATGGGCGTTATACTAATTCGCATGGCTTTCTAGCTGACCCACGGTAGTCTATCGTTTAATTCCAACCAATATTAGTTCATAGAATCATACTTTAAGGCCAATTTAGATGCTTGTTTGAATTGGAGCACTTAATTTTACAATTATTATTTTTTACTTCGGCCACGACTCCACTTTGGCAAATAGGACACTTTGTATGTTCTGCTAGTTCCTCTAACCAGGCTCTACGAGTTTCTAATTCATCTCCTTCTTGTATTAGCATATTCAATATTCTTGAAGAATTACCACTTAGAGGAGTCCCATTTTCACTCCAAGGATCTTTGAAAAAACTTTCTTTAATTGCGGCCTCTTCTTTCTCTGAAGGTCTAGAATAATTATTGGAAATCTGTTCCGTATCATAAAGGGCACTAGGAGCACCCTTGGCAATAAATCTTGCAAACATATATGCTAGAAAAAATCCCCCTAGATGGGCCATATGAGCAATATTGGTGTCTCCTGCAGTTTCAATCTGGATAGAATAAATTTGAAATATTTCTATTCCCAGTCGTATAAATACAATAATCCATACTGGCCACGCCCTTATTAGGAAAAGAAGTGGGAATTCGATTTTATCATTAGGCCAGCAGGCCATATACCCTCCTAAAAGTCCAAATGCCGCACCGCTAGCACCTATTGCAGGAATATCTGAGTCAGAATGCGTAATAATCCAAGCAATATTGCCCCCTATAAATCCAAGAAAATATATTGCTAACCAACGTCTACCACCCATTCTCTGTTCAAGAGGAACTCCTACTAATGCTATTACAAGTATATTGCTCAAAACATGTATCCAATTAGCATGTAGCCATGCTGAAGTTATAAATCGATGGAAGTGAACATATTCGTTCATTATACTTGGAATTAATCCAAATAGATGTATTGGTTCGAATGAAAAAATACCGCCTTTAAATAATTCCAGAAAATACTGTATAAATTTTACTAATAACAGAGATAAGACCATCGCTAAAGACACACTAGTTTTGTCTTTATAGGCGTAATAAAACGGTAAAATAGCAGCAGAAAACATAACTATTATCCAAAAATAATCACTTATTTCTAAGAAGTCCCATCTAAAATCATTATCCATTAGCGGCGCCTCTAGTCACTCCAAGAGATTCTAGGGAATAGGACTTCTCATCATAGAATTACTCAAACGGTAATCCTTACTCGGTCATTCATGCAAGAGGGCGCTTTGTTAGAACTCAAAGGCCTAAATGCCCTCCGTGGTTCCCGAGAAGTCTTAAAAGATGTTAATTTTAAATTAAATTATGGGGAAATAGTAGTCTTAGTTGGAGATAATGGCTCCGGAAAGTCAACATTCATAGAGTCATGTGCTGGAATAGTTCCTTTCAAAAACGGAGAATTATATTTTTACGAAGAAGCGAATTCACAAAATTTAATTAGAGATCATGAAGGCCGTAAATCCAATATTCCTAAAATAGGCATTACTTTACAAAAAGATGGCATATGCGGTGAAGAAACAGTCGAAGAAAGGATATTAATTGCATCTGAGAAATCATCTAAAAATTATGATTCAGATAAAATGGGTCAGATATTATCTGACTGGGGACTAAATCATCGAAAATCGGATAGAGTATCACTGCTCTCGGGTGGCCTCAAAAGACGTCTTTCAGTTATCTGCGGCCTCGCACCTGCAATTCTTAGTCCAAAACCAATGACTGTTCTATTAGATGAACCAAGCGTAGGCCTCGACAAGTCGGCACGTATTCTTTTCATAAACTGGATTAGGACTTTGGCATCTAGGGGCCATGGAATAATCATTGCAACACACAATAATGATGTTATAAAATGTGCAGATAGGATAATTAAAATTGGAAAAAAGGGTAAAATAAAAGAATCAATAGGTAAATCGGATGGAGCAATAGTTGAAATACCAACATGTAGTTCTTCGTCAGATTTGATTTCTATTAGGCACTTGACTAGTTGGGCTTTAAAGATGGAAATCCGAAACCCTATAGATACTGTTGGACGAGCAACTCCAGCTTTAGTAGCACTTCTATTGAGTTATTCCATAATTGAAGGAAATGGGCCATTGAGTGTAGATATCTTATCCTCTCTTATTTTATTGCCTGCATTTATTACTTGTATTATTTCTCCGGCAATTATTAATCGATTTAATGAGGCAGAGTGTGGAAAATGGTGGCACATAATGCTAGGATCGAAAATCCGTCCAATTAGTTCATTTTTAGGTGCTTCCATGATTCTACCAATTCCATTGACATACTTATCATGGTTCATTTTAATTGGCAATAAATCAGATGAATATTCCTATGATGCATTATTGTGGTTATGGCTTCCAATCTTATCTTTAATCACGGTAGGAATGGCCTCTTCGGCATTACATTTCCTAGTCTCTGATTTACGTAGATCGAACTCTTCCGTCGGTTCTTTACTACTTATAGCACTTATATGGCCGTTTCTAGAACTTTCTGATGCATTATCAATTTTAATGACCTCGGGGATGACATACTCTTTATCCATTCAATCTCCAATAATTGGGTGCATCATTGCAAGCATATCTTCAATACTAATTTGGATAGTTGTAGTTTACCTTCCAGATTATTAGAAGGTAGTATTCATGACCTATATTTTGTTGGGATGTTCATGGTGGTGACCAAGGGGGCCTCATTGTTATTCATTATAATTGGTTTAGTGGGTGCATCCATATCTATTCTATTGGGATTCCTTTGGGTGCCAAGTTTGGATCCAAGTACCGTAAATGGACCTGAATCATTTAGGATAATCTACTGGCATGTTTCGTTTGCTTGGTGTTCATTTTTAGCATTTTTATTATTATTTACTGGTTCTATAATTTGGTATTTGAAAAAAGATGAAATAGGTTGGAGGTTTTTCTCTGTTGGTTCAGATATGGGATTGCTATTCGGCATGGGAGTAATAACCTCGGGACCAATATGGGGTTCAGTTGCATGGGGGAAACCTTGGGATTGGGGAGATTTAAGGCTAAACTCCTTTGCACTCCTAACTTCAGTCGCATTATTCTTAGTACTTGCCAGAAGGGCACAACAAGATACTAATCAAACACGAGACACTCTTTCCATAGTGGGTCTATTTGGATTTTCTCTTGTTCCTATAACTGCAATGGCAACTACTTGGTATCAAAAGCAACACCCACCAATAATTGTAGTTTCAAGTGAAGAAACAGGACTCCCAAGTGATATGTTGTTTGTCCTTATTTTGTCCTTTATTTCTTTTTGTTTCATTTTTGTTGGATTTTCAATCATTACTGATAGAATCCATCAATTAGAATTAAAAATGGAAAATAACCAAAAAAATTTAGATGAAGGGTGGTTAAATTGAGTTCGACGGGGTTAATGGAATTAGCAATTGCATACGTAATTATGATTGGTCTTTTGGGAGGATATGTGAAGTATTTATTTTCTAAATTAAATGATTTGGAATACCGTATTGATGCACAAGAAAATATGCAAATATCCGAGGAAAGTGAATAAATATATTACTTTCCAAATAACAACACTTCTAACATTTGGGTCAGACGGGTTACTTGGAGTCGCAACATGTCTGATGGAGCTTTTTGTATAACTTGTGGGTCAGAGCCACCTTTGACTTCAGATAGGATGTGTGAGGAATGCTTCAGGAAACGTAACATACTTTCAAAAATATCTGACCGATTACAACAATATCGATGTCCAAAATGTGATCAGCATGAAGTGAGAGGAAGATGGTCGGAAATTACAAAAGAAAATCTAGCAGATCTCCGAATAAGGGAAAATATAGAATATTCTGATAAATCTAAAAACGTAAATTTAGGATTCGCAATTGAAGAAATTGATGATAGATCTATGAGACTTCATATCGATGTTTCCGGCGAGATAGAAGGGTACAAATTTTTGGAAAATCATATTACTCTTATGCAAACCAGTAACGCTGTTTGCCCTGCATGTACTAGGAAAGCAGGTTCATACTTCGAATCAATAGTTCAATTACGGTCTGCTGGAAGGAAATTAACTTCCGATGAAGTAAAAGTGGTACGCAATACCTTGGATGAAATGTTAGGTGATATGGAGGCCGATCCAATGTTTTTCATAACAAGCGAAGGCCCTGTTACTGGAGGTTGGGATATGCAATTAGGTTCCAAAGCCATGGCAAGAAGTTGGGGAAAAAGGCTAGTACAAAAATTTGGAGGAACAATAAAAGAAACTTCGACAGTAGTAGGTTCAAATGATGGCATTGAAGTAACTAGGTTAACAATGAGTTATAGAAAACCAGCCTATTCAATTGGAGATATTGTTAAATTTAAGAAAAATCTTTGGCTTATAGATAGATGGCAAAAAGACGGACCAATTCTACGGAGGATTAAATATTTTGAAAGAACTGGTGTTTCGTGGAGAGATATGGAAAAGAGTGTAGTAATATGCGCTGTAAAAAATCAATTTCTAGTAGAAATTCTAAATCGCGATAGTTCTGCAGTTGAAATCATGGATCCTATTGATTTTAGTATTGTAACAGTAGGCCTACCGTACCATGATGATCCTAATTCTAAGACAATTTTAATTGGTTTTATAGAAGAAAAATGGTTAGCAATTCCGCAAACAAATATGGAGAATAAATAATGAGTGAATTAGATATTAATGAATTAATTAAAAATTTAGATGATGGAGATATGGTAGGATATACTCGTAAATTTATAGATGATTTGGAAAAATCTATTAACATTCCAATTGATATTGATAAAGATACTGACTGGTCAGGCGTACTTTGTTTGGGAATGGGGGGTTCAGGTGCCGGTGGAGATTTCCTAGTCTCATTAACTAATTATGCTGGAGGTTTACCATTTGTAGTTTGGAAAGATTACGGACTCCCTTCTTGGTGGGGGCCTGATTGGTTAATTATTGCTACATCTTATTCTGGAAATACTGAAGAAACACTAGATGGTGTATCTCAGGCTTTAGAAAATGGAGGTACAGTTTTAGGAATAACATCTGGAGGTAAACTTGAAGAAATATTATCTATCAATGATGAATGTGTTTGTTTAGAAGTCCCAGGGGGGCAAATGCCACGTTCTGCATTCGGCCATATTTTTGGGACTCAGTTAGCTGCTTGCTGGGCATTAGGAATTCTTGAAAAACCAGATGACACTGAATTAGAAAATATGTTGGAAAGATTACGTCAATCTTCAATAAATGCAGATTTAGTCAATGGAAATAGCCTTTCACTTTCCATGGCTGAATCGATGGTTGGTAAGCAAATTGGTATCATTTCTCCTACTCTTTTGGGTTCGGCAGGAGTGAGATTTACAAACCAATTAAATGAAAACTCAGATAGATTTGCTAGAATAGTAAACTTGCCTGAAATGAATCATAATGAAATTGTAGCTTGGAACAAAGCTAATAGTGAACTTAATTCTGTAATTTATCTTAAATGGGAGGGAATGTCTTCAAGAGTTTCTTCAAGATTAAAATGGACAATGGAAAAATTAGACATTAAATCGTCTTGGATAATCGATTGTGAAGGGCATTCTTTGTTGGAAAGTCTTCTGTATGCTGCGCATATTACTGACTGGGTTTCCATCGCTCTTGCATTAGTTGAAGGAGTTAATCCTTCATCAATGCCGTCAATTATAGAATTAAAAGAACATCTATCATCAATCTAATATATTGCTCCTAATATTAATCTAGGGTCTGGGTAGTTTAACAATGCATATTCTCTCAAATTAGGTTCAACAACTCCTGGCATATCATGTGTATCGGGCTCTAATAGTGAAATCTGAAAATGAAGATGGGGCTCCCAACCGCCATTTTCATGCTTATCTCCTATCCAACATATTACCTCACCTTTTGAAATTTTTTGACCAATCTTCTTATCCTTTACGGATTTTGAATCTAGGTGCCCATATAACGTCCAAATTTTCTTTCTACCAATTTTATGATTGGTAATAATTACATATCCATAATCGCCTTCATCAGCGTTGTACCCAAAATGAGATATCTCTCCATCTTCAAATGCCATACACGGAGTCCCTATAGGAGCTCCAATATCTATTCCAATATGCAAATATCTATTATTATTAAAGAGGTCTGATTTATACATTCCCGGCCTTAATTCATCGTATTTCCCTATGTCGTATTCATATTTAGAGGGAGTATAAATTCCTTGAGTGAAATCTCTGACTTCATATTCATCAGGAAGATGAATTATTGGGTGATAGCTACCTGTCTGCCATTTAATCATGTTTTGAGATTAGGGGGGCCCTATTCATTCTTCTTCTTTAGATATTTCTGCTTCTTCTGCTAATTTTCTCATACCACTTTTTTTTCGCAAATCCTTTTTATTTCTAGCTCCAAGATTTTTTAAAATTTCTGTTTGCCTAATGACATTTCCTTTCCCTGAGATTAATCTTTTTTCCGCTTCATCAAACTTCTCTGATGCTTGTTTTAACTCAAAACCAATACTAGTAAAAGACTCTAGAAATAAAACGATTTGATCATAAAGCATCCCTGCTCTTTCAACTAACTCAATCTGATTTTTACTCTGATTCTCCTTCTTCCATAATTCTTGAATCAATATTAAAGCAATCATTATTGTAGTTCCACTAACAATTTTTACCCTTCTATTTCCAATCATATCGTTGTATAAAGTAGGATTATGATGAAGAGCAGCAATATATGCACTTTCTAATGGCACAACCATCAGAACAAAATCTAATGTTTGAATTGATTTCATATATTGATAATTTTTTTCTGAAAGCGTCAATGCGTGCATTCTAATTGATTTACATAATCTTTCCATAGATGAAGTTGCCATCATTTCATTATCTGCATTTACAAAATCATTATATGCAGTCAAGGAAACTTTTGAATCAATAACTACTTGTTTATTTCCTGGAAGATTAATTACGAAGTCTGCAATTTTACGAGTTTTGTCCGCAGATGTTTCACTGTATTGTTTGATATAATCTCTATCGCAAACAAATCCCATATTTTGAAGTAAATTCTCAACTACTACTTCCCCCCAAGCCCCTTGTAATTGAGAATCTCCTTTTAATGCCCTTGTTAGATTTTTGGTATCATCGGATAATTTCAATCCTAATTGAGATACATTTTCTACCTTTTCTCTGAGTGCAGATTCCCTATTTATCATTGATACTTCCATTGCATCCATAGTACTTTTGTAATCTTTCAATATTTTTGAAAAATCATCTGTAACTCTTTTAAAATCATCCTCCTTTTCACGTTCTAAATCTTTTTTTACATCTTCATATGCTTGCATCGCAATTATTTTGAAAGAATTTTCCATTATATTTTTTCTCTCACTTTCCATCTCCTTTCTCTCTAATTCTCTTGCCCTAATTTCTGCAATTATCATATTACTTTCTATGTGACTCTTTTCTATTATTCTTGACATAATTTGCGATATAATTTGCCAAACTATAAAAGTAATTAAAATTAATAAAAATATTAGAATAATGGTCGTAGCATTTACCATATGACATTATTTAAAATGGCAGTTATTAAACTTAGTAAATTTAAATCGCATTTGCTCAATAATCAGTCATTCTTAGGTACTTTGAGTGTATGCCGATGCTATGGCTAGTATTGGGAGGGTCCATTGTGCAATATTCGGCGCAAGAGGCTTGGTTGCACAAAGGTACCTTCAAAGACTCATTAATCATAATTGGTTAATACCTGTATCAATAATAGGTTCTAATTCTACAAAAGGAAAGAATATTCGTGATCTGCCCTGGTCTCTAGATGAAATAAGACCCGATTTACCAAATATTATTGTCCAAGGTCTTGACGATATGGAAAAATTAATTGCAGAATTAAAAAAGGAAAAAGTAGAAATTATTTTTTCAGCAATACCTGATGATGCAGCAGATTTTGTTGAAGAAAAATTAGCAAATGCTGGTTTTTTAGTAATCAGTCATGCCATGATCCACCGAATGAAAAATAATGTCCCATTAATAATACCAGAAGTAAATTCGGACCATCTAAGATTAATTAAATCTCAGAATTTTAATGGAGGGAATTTAATTTCATGTTGTAATTGTATGGTGGTACCCATAGCACTCACATTATTTCCTTTATTTTCTAATTTTAAATTAAGATCGATAGACATAAGGACTGAACAATCTCTATCTGGAGGGGGGAGAAAAATGCTCATTAATGGTAGAAATAGTATACCAATTGATTCTGTAATTATCGGCGAGGATGAAAGTATAATAAGAGAATTAAAAAAAATATTTGGTAGTTTAGAAAATGGCATGATTACTCACAATGACATAGATATCAGTGCCCAATGTTCAAGAGTCAATAATGAGTATGGCCATCTTGCAGAAATCGAAATTATTTTCGAAAATGAAATAAGTGCACATGAAGTAATTCAAGTATGGCAAAATTCCACAATTAATTTGAATAAATTAAACCTTCCTTCTTCAAGTAAAATAATTAACTTCATAACTGGTAAAATTGATACTGATAATCACAGGTGGGCAGGATCTGAATCGAGAGAACCAGGTGCAGATCTTAATGCAGCAATGGGTGTTTCCTTGGGGGAAATAGAAATTGGCGATAAAAAGTTACGTTTCAAAGTTGTTGCAGATAATACAATCCGTGGCGCAGCAGGTTACGGAGTTCTCATTGCAGAATTATTGATTGCAGAAGGCATTCATCATGTTGATAAAAATCATTTAAAGCATTAATTACAAAATATAATAATGTATTTGAAACGTAAACCCGCTTTGGAATATATATGAAATTGCGCCAATTAGCAATAAGGCTTTCAAATTTGAAGGAACATACTGGCAATAATTTAGATTTAGAGCAATATAGTATTACTGGAAATTTAGCAGCACGTTGGATTTCCGATATTTTGTCATTTGGAGATATTAATAATTCATCTACTGTTGCAGATTTGGGTGCAGGAAATGGAATTTTAGGAATAGGTTGTCAGCTAGCAGGAGCCAAAAAAACTATATTTTTTGAATCAGATTCAAATGCATGCAAAGTAATAAAAGATAATTTAATTAATGAATCACTAATAAAATCTGCTAAGGTAATTAATCAACATATTAGTAAAGATAATATTCCCATTATAGATAGTGATATAATAATTACAAATCCTCCATGGGGGAGACAATTAGAAAAAGCAGATCGACCTTTTCTTGATGCTATTCTTGCTAGTGGAAAAACTGCCCACATACTACACAGTTCCAATGCTACTCATATAACTAAATTATTTGAAAATGCAGGATGGTCAGTTGAAAAATATGGCGAAGCAGATTTTGCTTTACCAGCAAAGTATATGCATCATAATAGGCAAAGAAGTAAGACAATTGCTGGTTTCTGGCGTGTATCAAAAGATTAAATCTTTGTCTCTCTATGACCGTACCGTTCATAGAGGGCAGCAGAGTCCCAAGTTCAATGATTGCTAGTCTAGGCGACTTTGTTACTCCCGGATCACCAATACAAGTTCCCGAGAAAACATCTCTTGGGCAAGGTATACATGATGGTCCAAATGGTCCTGTAGCATTTTTTTCTGGTACAGTTACTCACTCTGACGGTCTACTTTCAATAATGCCAAATAGGCCAATAATAAATTCTCCTGAGGTTGGCGATATTGTAGTTGGTGAAGTTAGTCGAATAAATTCTAAAACAGCTGAAATAAAAATTCTTCATGTTGAAAATACAGATTCTGGACATAGAAATCTTCCTGCTCTCAAACAATTTGCAGATATCTACATTACTGAATTAGTAGATCGTTTTATACCTTCTGCAGGTGATACAATGAAAATTAGAGATATTATTAGGGCCAAAATAATTGGAGATGATCCTATTCTTAAAGCATCTACAAAAGGAGATATCAGACTTGGGGTGATTCACGCTATTTGCCCATCATGCGGCCTAGATTTAATTGCTAGTAAAAAAACCCCTGACTTCAATGTCCGTTGTACTCGTTGCGACTATAGTGCATACAGAGTTTTATCTGTAGATTTTGGCAAAGGTCAACAATCAGGTTCAGAACTTGATATTGTCCAACTAAATCGCCAAGGTGAACGATGGTCCCCTGCTGCAGAATCTATATTGGGCCATGATGGATCCCGGCCTTATCTTTCACCATTAGCAGATTTTCGCCGAGGAACAAGTCATGATATTCCAGCAAATGCAATAAGAAATAAACAAAACTCACAATCTGGAAATAGGGTACAAAGAAATATGCATTCAACAACATGTACTCTATGTGATTCAAAAACCGAAGTGCCATTCAAACCTACTCCTGGTAAACCAATACGTTGTAGGGACTGTATGTCAAAAGTAAAAGATGGCAAGGCATCAAAAGAAGAATTAGCCAATGAACGTAAAATTTTAATGAAGGCAAGATCCGAATCTCAAGAGTCACAAGGTATGAAAATATTTGTCGCTAGCTTATCCTATGAAGTTACGGAAGATGAACTTAGGAATGTATTTTCACCGTACGGAAATATAACTGATCTTCATATTGCGAATGATAGAGAAAGTGGGAAATCTAAAGGGTTTGCATTTATAACCTTTGAAAATTACAAAGAAGGTAAAAATGCCATCAATTCATTAAAAAATACAGAATTAAATGGCCGCAAGATGTCAATACAAGAATCAAATAGAGATAGTAGTAGAAATAATCGTAATAGAAGGTAAATAAATGAAGGCTTAAAGCCCTTATGACTATTTAATGGGGTTTTCAATGGAAGGCTGGCTAGTATTGGATGGTTATGAGGATGAACCAGCCGCATTTGGAGTACCTAACTATGTAGGATTTCATATAAGATATATTTGCGGAGTTTTCGAATCTAGGGGAATACCATACACATACATGACTATAGATCAATGGAGAATTAATAATAAAAATAAACTATCTTCTCCAGATACAAGGACTAAATTGAAAAATGAATTATCAGATTTAGCCGGTGCAGTAGTTCTAGCAGGCGCGATAGTTCCTGGCAAATATGTACGCGGAACTCCCATTAGTAGGCGTGAATTAGATCAATTCCTTTCTATATTTCCTAGAGAAAAACCAATATTATGCGGTGGTTGGGCTATCCGGCATTGGAGATATGATGGATGGATGCCATTACGCTCTAATCTTTTTTGTACAGTTCAAGATACTGATGCAACTCTGGATAACTTTCTATCTACTAATTCTTGGATAAATAAAAAAAGATCAATAGATCAGTGGAAAAACTGGGCAAATAAAGGGGCTTTATCAAAGGCAGTTGTTAATCATCCAGATTTATTTACTGCTGATGGTAGAAATGGACCCTTGACTTATGAAGTTGAATTATATCAAGGATGTGTAAGATTCAAAAGAGGGTGTAAATTTTGTATAGAGCCCAAAAAAGGAATCCCAATTTGGAGGGAAGAACAAGATATTATCGATGAGGTAAATCTTGCAATTGAAAATGGCGTACAAAATATCCGATTAGGGGGCGCTACTGATGTTTATACTTACAAAGCCGAAGGAGTATTGGATTTAGAGTACCCAATTCCAAATCCTGAACCAATCTCGGATTTACTTTTCGGTTTAAGAGAAAATGAAAATTTACAGATATTACATGTCGATAATGGAAATCCTTCCATAATTGCCGAGAACCTTGGTCCTTCTTCTGAAATAACAAAAGCCATGATAGATACCTTATCTGATGGGGCAGTATTGTCATTTGGGTTGGAATCTGCAGATCCGTTAGTGCATAGTACTAACTGGTTAAATTGTGATCCAAAACAATTGATTTCTGCTATCAGCCATATCAATGATTATGGTAGGGAACGCGGATTACGAGGATTGCCAAAACTCCTCCCTGGGCTAAATTTTATCGCAGGCCTCAATGGAGAAACTGCTTCTTCATATCAAATGAATTTGAAATTATTACAAGGCATAAGGAATAAAGGATTACTTCTACGTAGAATAAATATCCGGCAAGTTGAAGGGCAAGGATTTCAAGATATACCGGAAAAAATATTTAAAGAATTTAAAGAAACAGTACGCAATACTATTGACAAACCTCTTTTGGAAGAATTATTTCCATTTGGTAGTATAATTAGGGATGTTTGGTGGGAATCTCATAATAACCGTATACGTGATCCTAAACAAGTAATAGATTTAGAACACAGGGATATTTCAATATATGGTAAATCTGGAATAACATTTGGTCGACAAATTGGTGCATATCCAATTCTAACAGGAATTCCTTATTTATTGCCTCTTGAAACTAAGTCTGATGTAATAATTACTGGACATGGTATGCGTAGCATATCTGCGGTTGAGATAGGGTTGGACATAAATAATGTTACACAAAACCAACTTTCTGCTATTCCAGGCTTAGGAGTAAAAGGGGCTTGGAAGGTGATAAGTAAAAGGGCAATTAAATTAAGTAAAAATAATGAAAAAATAACTTCCGTTTCTGAAGCATTTACATCTGCAGGAGTAAATATGCCTGAATTAGCTGATAGAATTTTAGTTGTTAAATAATCAGATAATTTCTAAGTTATTATTTAAATAAGTACCATTTTTTATCTTTTTTGGTATTTTTCCTTTATGAAATATTACTGCATCGCCTATCATCAACTTACCTTTTTGATTTTGCCACTTAATTAAAGATCCCTCAAAAAGGCCTATGACTGGAATGATGTTATTTTGATGGTATTCATTAATTCGTTGAGCCCTAGTTTCTCCATTATGTTCTACATAACCTTCCTCATTTTTTAGCCACACAGGGCCTTCATGATAGTGAGGATTTATTTGGAAATTAACTAAATTCAAAGTATCCAATTTTTCTGGCATAATTATTGGCATATCATTAGTTGTCATCATGGTTGGGCATGCTATATTAGTACCCGCACTTACTCCCATGTAAGGAATTCCAGATTTAATAACATCATTCAAAATTTTAATTAATTTATTTTCATATAATTCATGAGTAAGAAGAAAACTATTCCCTCCCCCTACATATATTCCTTTAGCATTTTTAATTGCATCATAAGGATCATCATATTCTTCAATTCCTATTAATTTAATATTTTTTAATGGCCAACTTTTCTCTCTCACTTTTGTGGTATATCTTATTCTATTTTTTTGAGCATATGAGATAAAAATTACTTCATCTAGTCCTCTAAATAATTCTTCAATTTGAGTATTTAAAATTGTCTTTTGTTTACTGGAAAGGGAGCTGTTTCCCCCACTGGAAAGTAATAGCCTCATATTATTCCTCAAGCATAAAAATCACTCGATACATCAGTCTCCGAAGAATTAACTAAATCATCAATTGAATTAGTCACATTAATTGCGTCCATAATCCTTTTTGCTGTTTCTTTAGTTGAATCTAAGTCAAGATCTAATGGAATATCTAAAGCCCCCTCTATCCATGATGATAACCTATCTGCCGCTAATATATCTGCACTAGCCCCTATTGTATCTGCTATGAGTCCTATTGCAGGAACATCATATAATGGCGATAAAGAGACAATTAATCCGGCAATACCTATCATGCCATCCTTTGGTTGAGTTTTACTAACCGGTATATCATTAGATTCCAAGGTTTTTCTCACTTTTGAATTTGCACACACTACATGAATATCCTTATTTTCAATTCCGGCAGTTAAGCCAGCCAATACTAAAAGTTGCGGAGTATCATTGTTCTTTGCTAAATTTAGTATTTCCTCAGAAACTTCATACTGCCCTGTTGCAGTTATTGGCTGCACATCCCCTCTTATGACAATTATAGTTTTATTTTTTGGCAGTAATACTGAGCATATTTCTATTTTGGGTGGAGTCATTAAACCTTCTTCACTAAGAGTTGAATGAGGAGGTAAATCCGGATGTAAAATCCAAGCTAAAGTTTTTGATTGATGTTTTTTAATTAAACCATCTGCTACTAATTTTCCTACA
Organism: Euryarchaeota archaeon UBA557; assembly: GCA_002503285.1. Lineage (GTDB taxonomy): Archaea > Thermoplasmatota > Poseidoniia > Poseidoniales > Thalassarchaeaceae > MGIIb-O3. The sequence goes on along the minus strand of DARI01000021.1, from coordinate 36,724 downwards.
TTACCAACGCCAGGAACTGCCTCTATTATCGCTAAATGATTGGGTAAACTATTTCCAATTAACCAATGAATTTTTGTTCTATTCATCCTTTAAATCCTCATCAATATTTGTATTTGGTAAAGACTCAATCCAACCCTTACTTCCTGCATCTAATCTTTTTCTACGACGATTGCCCTGAGGGTCTTCGGGAGAATATTTCAAAGGTGCAACTACTTCCAGAATATTTCCACAATCATTACATTTTTCGCCTAATCCGTACTCTTTACAAGATACACATCTTTTCAATTTGCTTCTCACCATGTCAATACAAGATATATGTCGCTCGTAGTGAAGTAAATGAATTATCTGATGATTTTACGATCTTCAAAGGCGTTCTATGCTAATTGAGCCTTCTACCGGTGCCATATATTTCTTTACTGCTTCTTGTGCTTGTTCCCATACGGATTCTGCAGAAGGATAGTCAGGGGCCCTTATGTCAACTCTGTAATGAGGGGCACCTTCATAATGACACGTCAAAGTAACCTCTTCCAAACCCTCTGCACAATGTTCAGCAGCAATTAGGGCTTTTTTAATTACGTTAACTCCTTCGGAACTCCACACTTCAATATCAAATATTCCTCTAATTTCTACATATGGAGGTACGATGTTATCTATTGCAATTGAAGTTGCTATTGCCATCCATTCTCCATCAAATCCAGCATCTGATAGGGCATTTTCTGATATTGCACATTCTTCAAGTGCACCATATAGAGTTCCAAATATGTTGACCATCTCATCGGAAATAGATTTAACTTTATTTTCATCCCAACTAACCTTTTCAGCAACCAGTCTCATCATTTGTTCTGCCCTCTGTTGATTTTTCCTTTGTTGCAAAGTATCTCTTCTTCTCTCTTCAGAAACAGCTTTAATGGACAAATTAATACTTTCTTTACCTCTTCTAATTTCAATTACTTTAGCAACTACTCTTTGTCCTTCTCTGACGTGGGAACGAATATTTTTGACCCATCCTGCAGAAACTTCTCCAATAAATACAAATCCTTCTCTACCTTCATAAGAATCCAAAGAAAGATATGCGCCATTCTCTCTAACGTTTTTTACTGTACAAACCAATAGTTCGCCTTCAGATGGCCAATTATCATTATTATTAGCCATTATTATGCCCCTTTCACTCGAGGGCATCCATTATTGTACAACCACTTAGATCTGCTTTACCACCAGCAGGACTTGCCAATGTTGAGCCACATACAGAACATGATACTAGTGTAGCTGCCCTATCGAATAATACTGCTTCATTACCACAATCTCGGCAACTAACTTTAAGAAATTTTCCACTCATGTTTCATACCTTCATTTATCTATAAGCTCAAACTTTCTTGCACGCTGACCTGCTGGAGAATGCGCCTTGCCAGTTTCTGTGCATCTAAATATCAAATTTACTCTTTTAGTAGGTTTCTCACCTGATGGTTTAGGACGAGGAAAACCTCTATATCCAGCAGTTACTCTTCGAAATCTCCTTTGTCCCCATTTCAGTTCACTAGCTCTTCGCTTTTTCACACGTTCAACTGTGTGCTCAGTGTGTTTACCAGCCGATGGGCTATATCTCATTACTTTACGAGGCATTTTTACCATCTTAGTCACCAAAGCGTCTTTCGACGAAGCGGGCCACTGATGGTCTGTATATGAAGTCTATCAAGGCACTATTGCCTATTAGGGCATGAGTCTAGACAAAAATAAGATGTACATTATACCTACTCCGGGGCATATGGGATTAGCCGACCTCCAATTATGGTTTGGTCTTATTATGGTTTTTTCAGGTTTTTTTGTATATAGGATGGGGCCATCATTCAGAAGAAGTATCTTTGGAAAACCAATGATTGCAATGGGGTTTGTTCTTACATTAATTCCCTTGGAGAATTTATCTGCCTCAGAAAATCTTCTTCATTCTGAAATGATGCTAAACTTTCCCTGGATAGTATTAGCATATATCGGAATGATGATATCATTATTTGGTGCACCTGTATATTGGAAGAGAAATTTAAATGCAAATATTATCGGATTACTAATAATCTCAATTTCATGGATAATTTACTTTTACTCAGTTTTTTCTATTAATATTAATCATATCCTAAATTCATTATCTAATTCATTAGGAATGTTTTTTGCTTTGATTTCGATTGCATACTTAATTAAAATTGTTGAGTCCAAAACCCCTAAAGTCCAGCAATCAGAACCTCTGACGAAAAATGAAAAAAAATTTATAACAAGTATATTGAAAAGAAACATGGGTGGGAAATAATTTGATATTGACTATTTCCAATATTTCTAATTCTTTTATGGAAGGCTTAATATTTATTTATATCTTATTCATTGTACACTTGATTTTCTCATATCATCCTCATCATAGGTTAATTCCACTTTTTGCCTTAACTATATTATTTCTTTTATTGGCAATTACATTAAATTATCTATTCATCAACTCTGATGTCAAAATATTAGATATAATTTTAGATTCTGTGGCAAATTCTTTATTATCTGTACTATATCTTCTTCCCATAATATTTCTAATGTCAACATTTATGATATTGAAGTTAACTTTCCGCTCTAGGCCAAAAGATCCGTTACTAGATCTTCTTGAATCCAATTTGAACTTTGATTAAGAAATATTTCAGGGCAACTCTCATAACAAGCAGGTCGGTGGCCGCGTTGTCTTAAAGGAGTAATATGTATGTCCAAGGGTACACCAAGTATGGGAAAAAGGCAAAAATCAACTCATATTAGATGTCGTAGATGCGGAAGACATTCCTATCATAAACAAAAATCAGTTTGTGCTTCATGCGGTTACGGTGCTACTGCTAAAATTCGAAAATATAGATGGAATAAGCGTAACAGAGTTATGTCTGAACGTTGATAATTATTGTTTTTTCTAGAAATGGCTAAGTCCTTAGAGTTAGAGGAAGGTTTGAAATTCGATGTGCGGTATCATCGGAATTGTTGGTAATCCGAAATCAAACGTTGCTCCATTAATTTATGATGGTATGTTAGTATTACAACATAGAGGTCAAGATGCAGCTGGAATAGTAACTAGCGATTCAAATAACATATCCCATAGAAGGGCAAATGGTTTAGTTAGGGATGTTTTTACAGAAAAACATATGCAAAAATTAACAGGTTCGATGGGAATCGGGCATGTCAGATATCCTACTGCTGGTTCAAACTCAGCGGATGAGGCTCAGCCATTTTATACGAATACTCCATTTGGCGTGAGCATTGCACATAATGGTAATTTAAATAATAATGATGATATAATAAATGGTTTATTGGAATATGATCATAGGAGAATTAATACTAGTTCAGATTCCGAAGCATTGTTGAATTTATTTGCTGCAGAAATTCAAAGATCTCTGAACGGTAGACCAGGAGGCATGGATTCTTTATTAGAGAATGATATATTTAGGGCAATTGAACGCCTTCATCAGAGGGCCGAAGGTAGTTATAGTGTCACGGCATTGATTACTGGATGGGGCCTTATTGCTTTTCGCGATCCTCATGGAATTAGACCTTTATTCATGGGTAAGAATGAAATCGATGGTTTTACCGAAGTACTAATCGCTTCTGAAAGCGTAGCGTGCCAAGCACTTGGATTTACTCCTGATAGGGATATATCTCCGGGGGAAGCAATAATCGTACGCTTAAATGGCACTATATCTACAAAAATTTGTCACCCCGAGCCTAATCTAACGCCTTGTATTTTTGAACACGTTTATTTCGCAAGACCCGATTCTGTAATAGATGGAATTTCAGTCCATCAGGCAAGGTTACGTATGGGAAGGGCTCTTGCACGTAGAATATTAGATAGTCATATCAAAGATCCAATAGATGTGGTAATCCCAGTTCCCGATAGCGGAAGAGTCGCCGCTCTAGATATGGCAAAATATCTCGAAGTACCGTATAGAGAGGGGTTTGTAAAAAATAGATATATAGGGCGAACTTTCTTAATGCCTGGTCAGTCAGTCAGACAAGATTCAGTGAGAAAGAAATTAAATACAATAGAAGGAGAATTTAAAGATAAAGTTGTATTAATCGTAGATGATAGTATCGTTAGGGGAAATACATCTAAGAGAATTGTGCAAATGGCACGCGATTCTGGTGCTAAGAAGGTATATTTTGCATCATGTTCTCCTCCTATAATCTATCCTAATGTTTACGGAATAGATATGCCTGCAAAAAAAGAATATGTTGCATATGGTAGAAATAACGATGAAATATGTATGGCAATAGGTGCAGATATATTATTTTATCAAAAACTTGAGGATTTAGTAAGTGCATGTATCTCATCAGGAGATGGAATGATTGCTAATTTTGATTGTTCATGTTTTGATGGGATTTATGTAACAGGAGGAGTAACTGAATCTTATCTAAGTAAGATAGAAGACATGCGAAATGATGATGCAAAGAATATTATCTAAATATTTTTTAAAGTTTAGATAATTCTTCTTTAAGAACAGGCAATGCATCTTCCCAGGACGCAACTATTCCGTAATCAGCAACGTTGAATATTGGTGCATCCTCATCTTTATTAATTGCAACTATATAATTGCTCGATCGCATTCCTGCTAGATGCTGAATGGCTCCTGATATTCCTACTGCAATATATAGTGAAGGTGTAACGGTTTTGCCCGTTTGCCCAACTTGCATTGTATGTGGCATGCCCCATTCATCCACAACTGCTCTACTAGCCCCTACTGCTGCACCTAACATATCTGCAAGACTTTCTAGCTCAGCGAAGTTATCAATTGATCCCATTCCCCTTCCGCCAGAAATTATTATATCCGCTTCTGATACATCTAATCTCTCACTCGCTTTAACAATAGCTTCTTTTACAGATATTCTTAGATCTGCTGATTTATCTACCGTATTTAGTGGAGCATTATTACCCTGAGGTGCCGAATCAAAAGAGTTCGGCCTAATTGTGATGACACACTTACTGGATGATTGAATTTTTTCTAGTGCCTTGCCAGAGTATATCGTCCTAGTAACTTCAATTGTCGAATCCAATGATATGGCATCCTGGATAATTGGAACTTTTCTTTTGGCAGCTATAATTGCACCTATCTCTCTACCTTGTGAAGTGGCAGAAGTGAATATTACATTGGAATCATCATCAATTGAAGAATTAATTGCTTCAGCCCAAGCACTACCATCAAATATTTTGAAACAATCTCCCAATACTGAAGTTACTTTATTTACGCCTGTTATTTTTGTCGCTTCAACAGCACCAATCCCTCCAGGGCAGATTACATGAGCACTACTTCCTATCGATATTGCTGCATTTACTAATTGTGATGTAACTGGATGTAGTGTATTTCCTGAATTTTCTGCTATTATTGTTATCATATTTCTTCCTCCTTATATTACATTTGCTTCATCACGTAATTTACTGACTATTTCATGAATTGAGTCCGTACCTTCATATTTTTGCCCTGGTGCCTTTTCAGAAGGAGGCATTTGCGAAATTAAATTTATATTTGAGTTGGTTAATGATGCTCCTAAATCCTCAGGAGTCAATCGAGTAATTTCCTTTTTCTTTGCCATCATTATCCCTCTAACATTTGGTCTCCTAAGCTCCTTTACTCCTTTGTCAAAAGCAAAAATACTCGGAGGTGACGTTGATATTATTTCAAATCCTAATGAATTTAATCTAGTTGCAATCAACTCTTCATTTTCATACTTAACTTCAGATACATGTGTAATGCAACTAGCGCCTATTAGTTCAGCTACGCCTGGACCTGTGGATCCCGAGTTTGTATCTGCTGCCTGTTTACCACACATTATAACTTCACCTTCAAATTTCTTTATTGCGGCTGCTAAGAGCGTTTGAGTTTGAATACTATCCAAATAACCTTCATGATGAATGTGGATTAATTTATCTGTCCCAACTGCAGCAGCGTCTGTTAACATTTTAGAGCATCTATCTGGTCCACATGTTATTGCTATTAAATTTCCATTACAATTTTGCTTTAGTTGTAATGCTGATTCTAACGCAAATTCATCATATGGGCTCATAGACCATTTTGTAATTGTACTTTCGTCCATAAATCCTGAGGATATTGATATTTTTGCAGTTGTATCTGGGACTTGTTTTAAAAGCACTATTATATTCATACTAATCTCTATAGTGTCCGAGTGTCAACACATCTTTCAATATTCGCATTTATGCTTCTCGAGTAAATGCTTGTATACCGGTTATGTGTCTGCCAATTATTAAATTATGTATGTCATGAGTCCCTTCATAAGTCTTAACAGATTCTAAATTTGCCATATGCCTCATTACTGGATATTCATCTAGAATGCCATTTGCACCATGGATATCTCTAGCAACTCTCGCTATCTCTAATGCTATGTCGACATTATTCATTTTAGCCAGTGAAATATGCTCAGGTATCCAATTTCCAGCATCCTTCTTTTGCCCTAAATGATATGCCAATAACTGGGCCTTGGTAATCTCTCTAAGCATCCATGCTAGTTTATTTTGGACTAGTTGATATGATGCTATCGGATGATCGAATTGAATTCTACTCATTGAATAATCTTTAGCAGAATGGAAACACGCCTGAGCGGACCCTATTGCGCCCCATGATATCCCAAATCTGGCATTATTTAGGCATGAAAATGGCCCTCTTAATCCCTTAACTCCTGGAAGTATGCGGTCTTTAGGAATTTTACAGTCTTGGAACACCAACTCACTTGTAACACTTGCTTTCAATGAGTGTTTTCCTTTCATTTCAGGTGCAGTAAATCCCGGGTCATTCTTCTCGACTATAAATCCTCTAATTTCACTACCTAATTTAGCCCATACAACCGCAACCTCAGCTATAGTTCCATTCGTGATCCACATTTTAGCACCATTGAGGAGATAATGATCTCCAATATCCTCGGCCTTGGTGATCATATCCCCAGGATTAGATCCATAGTCAGGTTCAGTTAGGCCAAAACATCCAATCCACTCTCCACTAGCCATTTTAGGTAAGTAATAATTTTTTTGCTCTTCGCTACCAAAGTCCCATATTGGATACATGGCCAATGATCCCTGCACACTAGCAAAGGATCGTAGTCCACTATCACCTCTTTCTAATTCTCTACATATGACTCCATAGGCAGTGTATGATAGCCCTGGGCATCCATATCCTTGTAAGGGCGCCCCAAGAACACCCATTTCTCCAAGCGCAACTCTCCATTCGTCAGGAAAAACACCTTCACGGCAAGCATTTTCAATATTTGGAATAACCTCTTCGTCAACCCAATCTCGAACCATGTCTCGTACCATACGCTCTTCATCAGTCAATAGTGAATCTATTTCATAGAAATCTAGGGCCTCGTAATCCATAACTTTCAAAACGTCCTGAAAGCATATTACAAATGAAAGTATGCATATGTCATTTACTAATATTTTGATTAATTAGCATTCATGATATCATTTTTTTATTTGTCTTGAGTAGACTATCCCAAGAATAATTACTAGGAATGAAACTATTACTAAAAAATCTAGTAATGAACTATTTGAATTGAGAATAATTTGATTATATTTTATTGCGGTACCGTGGCTTGTTAAAATCCAACCTCCATCTTTATCAATTCCCCATGTTGATATTATTATTTCATCAGAAATGGAAGCACTAAATTCTTTAACATCATTGTATTCTATTCCTGAAAATGCATCCCCTGTCGTTGAATTAAATTCTATCAATGCAAATGGCACTATTGATATTAAATTAACATCTTTATTTTGATGTTCGACATGGATTAATTTTCCAAAAATACTGTCAAAATATGTTACCCTAAGAGATGACTCAAATGGTCTATCTAAATTTAATTCTATCGCTCCAAGGTTATTTTCACTAGATATGGCAATGCAAGAATTCCCTTCTGGACAATTGATGTCCACCCATGGATAATTTGTACCGCCTATCCAATTTATTCGATGTGAATCATCGATTATCCCAATTCCCTCAGATATGGTACTGACTATGCAAATATTCACATCTTCATGGCAATCTATACTAGTGACTTTACTTAGTATTCTTTCAGATATCAATTGAACCTCTGATGAATTCCCAATTCCTCCTCTAAATTTCCAAATATTTCCCTCTTCAGATCCTATGTAAGCCCAAGATCCATCTGCATTCCAACTTATTGATTCTAAATTATCATTATTAAATTGAACAAAGTTTCCTACTCTCTGAACATTTCCTGTTTCTTTAGAATATCTCAATACTAAACCACTTTCTCCTACTATTATGGCAGTATTTCCACTGGGGTGGTAATCAGCGTCGGTTAAATTAAATCCGCTATTCCATGTTATGTCAAAATTATCTTCAGGATTTACTGGATTTATAATAATTATTTTTGAATTTTTACCATATGCTAAGACTTGTTCATTTTGTGAATCAATGGTTGCTCCTAAAAGTCCAATATCTGAATCTTCCAAATGGACCACTTCTCCTAACTCTAATGCCGATTCAGCACCGATTATTGGAATTAATATTGTAACAATAATTAGAAAACCTACTCTTCCCGAATGTACCGCCACGCCTTTCGGATATGGAAGATATGTTTATGTCGTTCGATGCCCATTGTTTACTCTCATTATCCGGCAGTATTGAATAGGAAATTGCTAGTCGCCGTGTTATGGAGAGATTCGACGTTAAGCGAGGAATGATAAAGCAGATTACAGCAGATGGTGGGTTAGCAGTTTTAGCAAAGAAATATTTTGAAGTTGTTAATGATAATGGCAACAACTCTTTTTCCGGTTCACATGACATAATGACTTCAATTGAGTCGTTTATTGACGATTCCGGCGCGTTAGTCGTAAATGTGACAAATGTGCCTCCTAACTTCGAAGATCCGGATGCTATGAAAATTGCACAAGACAGCCGTCGCAGATGGACTCAATTTTTAGATGAGGTTACAGGATACAATTCCAAACAGAGAGGGGACAAAGCCAAGGAATGGGCTAAGAAGGCAAGTAAGGCTAAATCTGCAATTTCACAAGCGAAACACTTTATGAAAATATCCTCAAATGTTTCTGAAGAAACAAGACTGAAAGCCGAATCTTTCATTGAAGAAATTGAGAATGCTTTAGCCAATAATGAAAATACCAAAGCGGCAGGACGCGGCGAAAAACTTGGTAAACTATTCCAGTGATGGTGCCATTGAATGTTTAATGCTAATTACGTTGATTCACTCGATGGAGAATTTAGAGAAAAAATAATCAGTATGTTTAGAGGTTGCGAAGAAGTAATCGGTGTTGAACATGTTAATAATGTACTTTCAGGTAAGCCTAGCCATTCAGGAAATGGCCAATTAAATGCTTATATAGGCCTTGAACCGAGTGGAAAAGCACATTTGGGTTGGTTAATCTTAGCAAATACCATGAAAAATATGCTAAATGAAGGAGTAAATATAACAATTCTACTTGCAGATTGGCACGCATGGGTAAATGATAAATTTGGTAGAGATATGGAAAAAATTTCTATAGCAGCAGATTATATGTCGGAAGTATTTCGTGTATTATTAAATCATCCTGCGGAAGGATCTGGCCCCGGTCAAATAAAATTTATTAGGGCATCAGAAGTCATGGATAGTGGAAAATATTGGGAAAGGGTACTCAGATGTTCAAAAAATATGAGTCTTTCAAGAGTAAGGAGGACATTTACTATTATGGGGAGGGATGAAGAATCTTCAGACCACGATCTATCTGCATTTTATTATCCAGCATTACAAGCTGCAGATGTTTTCGAACTGCAAATTGATATTGCTTTAGGTGGAATGGATCAGCGAAAAGCTCACATGTACATGAGAGAAGTCGCTGATAGAAATAAATGGATAAAGGCAACTTGCATTCATACCCCAATGCTATCGGGGTTAAAGGGGTCAAGCGGGCGAATGGATTCATTTGATCATAAAATGTCTAAATCTGATCCTAATAATGCGGTTTTAATTCATGATACTCCATCTAAATTGAAAAAGAAAATGAGAAAAGCATTCTTGGAAGTTGGAAATACTTCTTCAGCAATATTTGAAATTGCAAAGTATATCGTATTACCTATGTTGGGAGAAATTGTAGTTACTCCAAAGCCTGAATTTGGCGAACCATCCTCTTATGATGATATTGATTTATTTATTGATGCCGTCTCAAAAGAAAAAATTCACCCATTCGATGCAAAGATGGCAATCGCTGAAGGCCTATCAGAAATCTTATCGCCAATTAATGAATACTTCAATGAAGAATCTGAAATTCTGTCTGCAATGAATGACATAACTGGTTAAACCTGATTAATAACAAAGTACCCATTTGTATATTGAAATTGACAGAGAGATGATAACCCTCCATTCATAGGAATAACTAGAAGTGATTAATATGACTGATGTTGGCATTGATGATATTGCAATATATTTCCCTAAACTATATTTTGATATGAAAGATTTTGCAGAATTCCGAGGCGCAGATTTTGGAAAATTGAACAAAGGATTGGGTTTAGCAGCAATGGCAATACCAGATGCCCACGAAGATACCGCCACAATGGGTGCAAATGCATGTGCACGACTAATAGATCGTAATAATCTCGATCCGCGAAAAATAGGAAGAATATATTTGGGAACTGAGTCTTCACTCGATGGGGCAAAACCTACTGCCACATATATTATGGATATGTTAGAACAGAGATATGGGAAAAACTATGGCAAGGATTGTTTTCGAAATTGTGATGTCGTAGATTTAACATTTGCTTGTATTGGTGCTGTAGATGCGATGCATAATACATTAGACTGGGCTGCAAGGGGTGGCAAAGAAGAAGATAGGATAGGTATAGTTGTTTTTGCAGATAACGCCAAGTATGATTTGGGTTCCTCTGGAGAATATACTCAAGGAGCTGGAGGAGGAGCGATCTTGATTAGGCATCATCCCAGATTAATCATAATACCGGATAATTGGGGTGTTTCAACTATGCCTGTACATGATTTTTTCAAACCACGTAGAGAAGTTGAGATGAAAACCGTAGTAAAGAATGTCCTTGATTTAGCAGAAGAAGCCGGCGAACCAAAGAGAGAAGGACTATTGGAAAAGATTCTAGCAATACTTCCTAAATCTTCGAAAAAAGATAATGTTATGTTCGATTCACATACTCTGAAAATTCATAAAGATACGCCAATTTTCGATGGGCAATTCTCAAATAGATGTTATTCTGAATCTGTCAAAACTGCTTTCATAAATTTCAGATTAAAGGCTATAAATTCTGGTCGTTACAATCCAGATGATGATGAAATCCTTACTGCTCAATGGAGCCGAATTATAGTTCATCTTCCTTATGCATTCCAAGGTAAACGTATGTTTCCGGATGTATTCAGGCATGATAGGAGACATTTACCTATGTGGAATAAAATTGTAAATGAAATAGGAGTTGAACCAATGCCAGAGGATTTTTCAGATACAATTGATGGAATTGAAGAATTTGAAATGGCTAATGATAAATATAGAAGATTGATATCAAAAACTGAGGAATTTAAGATATTTTCCGAAAGTAGGATTGAAAAAACACAACGTGCATCCAGCTTGATAGGTAACCAATATACTGGATCTATTTTCTTAGCATTAATGTCAACAATGGAATCAGACTTCAATGATGACGTAGATATGAATGGAAAATATGTCGGACTCTGTGGTTATGGAAGTGGCGCTAAAGCCAAAGTATTCGAAGGAATTGTTCAATCAGAATGGAAAGAAGTTGCAAAAAAATTTAACTTATTCAAAAGATTAGGTCAGCGTACTCCGCTAAATAAAGAAGTTTATGAAAAATTACATCGTGGTTCTCAAAAAGAGTCTGTTCTAAAACCAAGCAAGGAATTTGCTTTAATGGCAGTGGGCGGAGATAATGTGCTAGAAGGCCAAAGGAAATATGCGTGGATACCTTAATACTAAGGTTTTATGGCCCTATTTATCACAATTCTTTGAACTTCTTGAGTACCTTCATATATTTGAGTGATTTTAGCATCTCTGAAGAATCTCTCAACAGGAAAATCAGTAGTATATCCATATCCACCTAATACTTGAACTGCTCTTTCTGAGACCCACATTGCAGTATCTCCAGCGAATAATTTTGCCATACTAGCCTCCTTGGTATGTCTTTCCATTCCTAGTTCATAGTGTCTTTGTTTTGCCCACGCGGCCTTGTAAACCATCATTCTTGCTGCCTCGGTCTGTGTGGCCATATCTGCTAAATAGTTTCCAATACTTTGATGATATGCAATTGGTTTTCCAAATGATTGCCTCTCATGTGCGTAATTCAATGCAGCTTCATATGCTCCTTGGGCAATCCCAAGTGCTTGTGCAGCAATCCCGATTCTAGAATTGTCCAATGCATTCATTGCTATTGGAAAACCATTTCCTGAGCCTTTCAAAACATTCTCTACTGGAACTTTACAATTATTTAATAATAACACGCAAGTATCTGAAGACCGAATACCTAGTTTTTCTTCCTTCTTTCCTACGCTGAAACCTTCCATTTCGGAATCAATTATGAATGCTGTAGTCCCTCCATGTCGTTTATCTCCATATTCGGGATGACCTATATCTTTTGCAAATAGGACATATATATTTGCACTTTTACCATTAGTTACCCACATTTTCTCTCCATTAAGGATGTAATGTGATCCATCATCACTTAATTTCGCACGGCATCCTAGTGCTGCAGCATCTGTTCCGGCCCCAGCTTCTGATAGTGAATATGCCCCTATTTCTCCCTTGGATAATCTAGTCAAGTATTTTTTCTTTTGTTCCTCATTTCCATGTAATGCTATAGTTTTAGCACACAACCCTACATGTACACAATACATTACAGAAAAGGATGGATCTACTCTTGCCAATTCTTCTACTATGATCGCTTCAATGATATCATCAACTGGATTGCCTCCATATTCTTCAGGGATGGTAATTCCTTGTAATCCATATTCACAAAATAATTTCCATTCTTCAAGTGGCGGACTTGCATTTCTATCTCTATCTAGGCAAGTAGGTGCCAAAATATCCTCTGCGAAGCTTCGTACCATGCCTCTTATCATGCTTTGTTCTTCAGTCTCTTGAAAATCCATAATTATCCCAAACCAACCGAAGAAGTTCACATTGTTAATCTCTCGCCGTCAAATGTTAGCAAATCACTCCGAATGATTAAAAAGTGAGACGTTGGCGCGGGCGAACGAAAGCAACATGTCTGACGGAGATTTCTTTGAATTCAGCATAGCCCATGACCGCCGGTATAGTAAGGATCATCTATGGTTGAAAGTATTGGATGAGAAGAAAGAAGAAGACATGACAGTGAAGATAGGAATTAGTGAATTTATCAGGGCCGAGTATGGAGATATTGTAAGAGTTGTTTTGGCCAAACCTGAAGATGATAGTGAATTCCGATCAGACGTAGATGAAGAAGAATCAGTTGTTGATGATGATGCTGAAGCTACTCCATTAACTAGCGGTGATGAAATAGGAGTTGACGATTTGATGATAACTGTAAGGACAGCAAATGAAAGATTATTGATTAATGCACCATTCCCATGTAAAATTGTAGAATTAAATGGAGATGTGGAAGATAGTCCCGATTTAGTAAATGATGATGCCTATGGTGATGGATGGTGCCTAATTGTGAAACCCCACGAATTCGATTACGACTTCTACTTTGATCTAAATGAGTACATCGAACATCTCAATGAATTGTGATTATGGCCAACACATATGGCCCCATTCTTCATAATTAGAATTTTCCCAATCTATATATTTTAATAGGTCCAAGACATCTTCAATATTTCCGATATCTTGTTCTATTTGTTCTCTATGTAACAGTCCTTTCAATTTACCTAACTTCGCTCCAGGCTCTAATCCAGTCAAAGATCTTAAAATATTGCCATCTATTAATGGTTTTTTCCCTGCCTTTAATGGTGGTAAATTGATTAATGAAGATTCCAAATTATTGGTATCAAATCCACTCCCATCTAAATATTTCAAAAAACAATTTTTCTGTTCATCGGACAAATACGCTCTAAATCTTCTTAATTCTCTAACATTATTGGATGGAATATTTAGCTTATTTAGAGACAAAAATTTAATGATACTTTCATCTTTATTTGAAATTTTTAAATATTTTTTTAATAACTTTGCAACTTCAATATCATCATCATTTCCAAATATTAGAAGTAAGTTCACTCTATAATCGTCTGTTAATTCTACATCTAAATTAATTTTTAAATCTGGAAAAATCATTTCTATGACGTTAAACTCCTCCATTTTAGATAATATCATAAGTGCATTTTTGGACTTCATTATCTTACGTAATTCTGAATCAATTCTTTCTTTAGATACATTTTTTATCATTCCAACGTTATCTAAAATTGCTTTATTTAATTCACTATCAAATGTCATTATTGTATTATTTCTTAAGCCTATGAATCTAAATGCACGAATAATTCTTAAACTATCCTCACTTAATCTTTCATCAGCATTTCCAACACATCTTAATATATTTTTTTTAAGATCATCATGACCTCCAAACTTGTCAATTAAATCTCCCTCACTGTTAATCGCCATTGCATTAATAGTAAAATCTCTTCTAGATATGTCTTCAAATATACTATCACCAAAATTAACTGTATCTGGCCTCCTTCCATCGGTGTAATTACTTTCTGATCTAAGGGTAGTTACCTCCCATTCTTTTAAAGATTGAATATTTTCATCTTTCATTCTTACCAAAACTGTCCCAAAATTTTCGTTTATAATAATTGAATCCGGAAATATTTTGACTATTTCAGTGGGCTTCAGGTTAGTTGCAATATCTATGTCAATAATTGACTTAACACCTAATAATGAATCTCTCACCCATCCTCCTACTATCCATGCTTTACCCCTTTTTCGGATTCTGCTGAGGACTATTTCAGTCTCATCATCTATTGGCCATTCAAACGGTGAAGATGAGTCCTCCATGGTGGACCCAGAAGTCTACTATGCATGATTGCTTCGGCAGACAGGTATATCCAAAGGATACCCTTGGAGGCGATTATGTTAGTCGAACTGGTTCCAATAGAATTATTATTATCGCATGAAGAAATTATTGCCAAAAAAGTAGACCAATTGGAAAAAATGACTCTTAGATGGAATGCATACGTTTTGCCGCTTGTTGTTGATAGAAACACCGGTACAATTCTCGATGGACATCATAGATACACTGTTGCAAAAAGATTGAATTTACTCTGCCTCCCCTGTGTCATGGTCGACTATCTTAATGATGATTCGATAGAATTAGGCCTTTGGCCAAACTCCGGCAAAGACTCTATTGAGAAATCAGATGTAGTGAATGCTGCCCTATCGGGTGATTTATTTCCGCCCAAAACTAGTAGACATAGGTTACCCGATCATCTTCCTCCAATTTCAATCCCATTATCTAGATTAATGCTACCGGCAATAAATTAGCACTTCATAGATTTTCTAATATTTCTTTTGATACTGTAGATAAAGTTGGATTACTATTATTTTTAAATTCCTTTATTATTTCAATAGTGCTATTACTTATTTTTCTGCCAATCAGATCTTCGATAATTCTCGATTTTACATCGTCATCCCTTTTCGATTTAGTCAATATCTCATTTCTTATTTTTGATACCATTTCAGAGTTCGAACCTCTAATAATTTTAATTACAAACGCGTCACTTGAATCATTTATTATGTGCAACCTAAGTTGTTCATTATTCCACCATTCTATCTTTCTGAGTGAATTAACTATTGGATTTAAAAAAACCATATCACTTTCTTCACTCCATTTTAGTATGCTTTTAGACATCTCTGCATTTGTATAATTTTTCTCAATCAATATAGATGCTGCAATATTACAATTCTTATTAGATTTATCAAATGCTATTCTGGTCAAATGTTCATCAAAATCCCCATCTTTATTTATTTTGGGTTCAGATTTAATTATCTCCAATCCCGCATTAATAACTGAGTAAGAAACATCTTCTAATGATTCAAGGATATATTTAATTTCTATATTATCCATTTTTGATAACCTTATTAAACTAATTTTTCTAATTGCTTTATCCTCTGATGCCATACCATTTTTAATCAAATTATTAATTTCTGAATCCGGGACGTTCAATGTTTCTTCCCATGCTGATATTCTGACGGTAATTTCATTATCTAAACACAACATTTGTAAAATTTTATTTCTATTTTTATCTAATCTTTGAGATAGTTTTGCTGCCAATAATCTTTGAGAAATATATTCCGAATTCGATAATTTTTGAATTATTTTTTCATCACCGTTGTTCGCCCATTTTACAATGGCTTCCATCGATTTTTCTCTATACCAGGCTTCTTTATCATCTAATAAATTTATAAAATCATAGAGGTTATCTGGATCATCAACCTCAAATAATTTCCTTACAGCTCGTCTCCTTTGTCTTTCATCTTTATGATAAAGGCGCGATGTTGCAGGATGCCGCATATATTTATCCAGTGAGTATTATATCAAGAATATGCTTATCTATTTTCAAGGAACTAAATCACTATGTCCACCATTGTTTGAATATTCGTCACCATGCATCTCGTTAAAATCTGAAATAAAAATATTATCTAATCCTGTTAGAATTGGCCATAATGGCCCTAACCATTCTTGTTCGGATAATAATAATTCCATTATCGGATGTTCAAATATTTCATCATCACTAGAATATTGATCTAGGGGCGGAATATCGTCAGGCAATTCTCTTATAGATGATATTAAGTCCCGTATTCTTACTAATGATTCTTCTTCAATTTCAATTACTTCTAATATTAGCTCCAATGCTACTTCCATGTGTTCTATTATATTTTTAGAATCCAATGGATTATTATTTATTTCTGTTAAATCCATTGGCCCAAATATGACTCCACCAAGGTCTGTATCCATCCACACATTTCCTTGCTTTTCCTTTTTTAATAGTCTTTGATGGATACTACTGCCTATGGGGGCAAGTACAAATCCTCCATCTTTTACATGAAATTGTATGTCTTCAGATACATTCCTCAAATAACCTGTAATTAATATTCTATCAAATTTCTTTTCTGATTCTAGTAAATCCTTTTGTGAACATATTTCTATAGTTCCTATTGTATTGTGTTTACTTATTCTTTTACTGGTATAATCTCTAACTTGATTGTGAGGTTCCAAAATCATTACATTTCCGTCTTTTCCAATAATTCTGTCTACCAATGCTCCCAAATAACCTGATTTAGAACCCATAATCAATATATTTTGATTTTCTAATATTTCCAAATGGTATAGTAAAGTCACTATCATATGGGGGGCCGATATTGATTTTACAGATCCATTCTCAGTCATAAAGAAAGGTGTCGGCATATCATTCCAAAATAATTCTAAATCATGGTCAGTAAATATGTCTGGTTTGATGAATTCCATGGCTATTTTTATCTTATTAGTTACAGGGACGCCTGATTTTTTTAATCTTGTTAACAAATCCGTCATCGAACTCATCTGATTCCTCTAATATGAGCCATGATGTACAGAGGATTTGAATACATTGCTCCCTTGCTCGTATGCAGGGTCCGTGGTCTAGGGGTTATGACGTTGCTCTTACAAAGCGAAGATCGCAGGTTCAATTCCTGCCGGACCCACCAATAAAATCTTATAATTAAAGATGACAATCCACAGACTTAACAATACTTTTATTGTGAAAAGGTCAATAATGGTGTCCTGACCGCCGGGACGTGGTTGAACAAAATGCTGCTCTTGCCGCTCGTCTTTCCAGACGATTAAAGAAGAGAAATTGGACTATTTCAACTGCAGAATCCTGTACTGGTGGACTCATTGCATCATTACTTACTGATATGTCGGGAGCCAGTAATTGGTTTAATCAAGGTTGGATAGTTTATTCAAACGAATCTAAGACTCAGCAATTAGGCGTCGACGAGTCATACTTCAAAGAAGGCAATGTCGGAGCAGTATCTCATGAGGTCGCAATTCAATTAGCAAGGGGTGCCCGGTATAGGTCCAATTCAGATGTTTCAATTGCAATTACTGGCATCGCAGGTCCAAAAGGCTCGTCTGAAAACAAAGAAGTAGGCAGGGTGCATGTAGCAATAATAGCAAGAGATTACTTCTTGGTCAGAAGAATGGATTTTGGAGAAAATGATAGACTCGACAATAAACGTTCCTTTGCTGCATTTGGCTTACGTTTAGCATTAGAAGCAATGGATAATGTTGATGAAAAAGAAAATATTGTAGATGAGAAAAAAATTAATACAGGCACTAAAAACAAGAATATCGATATTTCTAGTTTAGATTCTTTATCAGAAGAATGGGAAGGCAAGTTATCATGGCAACCTAATAAAAAAACTGTCGTTCAAGATATTTCTAAAATAGATTTAGCATCGCTGACCGATTGGGATAGCAATCCTAATAATTAATTATTCTTATAGATATTATCATGAGCGTTATCGGTTACGGATAGACGGATGAGTTCTGAAAGCTGGTCCGAAAGATCTCGAATCCTTAGTAGTGCAGGTTTGGTTGTCCTCGGCTCAAAAACTAAAGATAAATTGGAAAAACTAACAAGTATATTGCCGTTAATAGAGGCTGCACATGCTTCTGGAGTAGTATTACTTGATTCTAATACTATAGATAATTTATTATCATTAGTGCCGAATGTGTTGTTAAATGAAGATAGCATTCCAACACGTAAATTAGAACAATCAACACTTGCCAAACTTGACAATCCTTCTCCTATAGGGCGCATTATTGCAACTCCGCAACCACAATTAGAAGTGGCACCAAGGCCTCATGGTTTACCGCATTTCAGCAAACATGATTTTCCAATGGATGCAAGAGAAATAGACTCAGATATCGAAATTCATTTTGACATAACTGGAAAGTCAGTTACTGAAGGAAGTTTACTAGATATTCAAAATTGCTTTACTAGTAGACTCACTCAACTTCGAAATCTTATGATATCAGGTAATGTTTTACCAAGAAGGCCAATTTCTAATTCAGATGCATGGAGAAATAGGCACACTCATTCTACTTCAGATTATGAAACCACTCTGGTGGGATTAGTTGGTGAAACTAGGTGGTCCCGAAAAGGAAATTTAGGTTTTAACATAGAAGATGAAACTGGTAAAATTAGATGCTCATTAAAAACACCTTCTAATGCTTCTGAGTTTCATGCATCTATGGATGGCCTTATGGATGATGAAGTAATTGGAATTAGTGGTTATTTTATTGGAGATAGGGATCCATTATTTCTTGCTCAAGACATACATCATCCTCCTTTAAAAGATCATATCAAGACTCCTGCAGGTATTGATAGAGCAGTTTCTGCCGCCTTCTTGTCTGATATACATCTGGGTAGTAAAACATTCCTCGCTACACCTTGGGAAAAAATGATTCATTGGTTCAAGAATGATCCTATGGCTCGAACGATAAAATACTTTGTTCTTAGTGGAGATGGCGTTGATGGTATAGGCATTTATCCAGGCCAAGATAAGCATTTAGCAATCAAGGATCTCTACAAGCAATATTCAGAATTAGCTAGACTTTTAGAAGAAATTCCTGATTGGATAGATATTATTATTCTTCCTGGGAATCATGATGCAGTAAGGCCAGCAGAACCACAACCTTCATTGGATCCAGAAATTCAGCAAGATTATTCAGATGCCGTTTTTGTAGGCAATCCCTGTGATTTTAGCCTACATGGAGTTCGAGTTCTATCATATCATGGAAAAAGTATTGATGATTTTGTAGCAACTTTAAGATCTGTATCTTATTCTAAACCTGAATTAGCCATGAAAGCGATGTTGGAGAGAAGACATTTAGCACCATCGTGGGGGAACAAGACTCCGTTATCTCCAGAACCTGAAGATAATATGGTAATACGTCAAACTCCAGATATATTTGTTACAGGCCATGTACATGGTCATTACATGGGTAATCACAAAGGCGTTACACTACTGCATAGTTCAACTTGGCAAGATCAGACTGATTTTCAGAAAATGTTAGGATTTCAGCCAAAACCCTGTATACTTTCTATTGTAAATTTACACACCTTTGCAACATTTGCTATACCTTTTGTTTGATTAAATTGTTTCGTTAGGGAAAAGTATAGGCCATATTTCTCTTAAATCTTTATTTTCTATGATGGGTACTCCTGCATTTTTGAATGCATGAGTTGCTCTTTCTCTTGCGGGATTGAAGCCAATAAATCCAGATTCTCCCACTTTCATAGATAAATCAGTACTAGAATCTCCTATGGATACTACATTTTGGGGATTGAGTTTTTTTATTCTAATTAATTTTTCAACCATTAAGCCTTTGTTATGAGAATATACTCTTGTTGGCAAACCCTTCAGTAGATGATTATTTTCATCCCATTCAAAACCATTGGCCGCCCAATCGTCAACCTTTAACATATTGGCAATTGTTCCAATCAATAAATCCACTCCTGATGAAACTATAGCAACAAAAATACCCCTTGCTTGTAACTCTTCTACTACCTCCCTCGCTCCTTGCATAAGTTTTACTCCAGAATAACATCTCATAATATCATCTTTATGTATTATAGGTTGTACTTTTTTCCATTCTTTTATGTCATGATTGACAAACTCTTCTTCAGTAATTTCTTGATTCAAAAATCGTTCTAACATCTGTTCATTTCTAGTTCCAAAATGTTCATGAATTGCCCACCATGAAGATATATTATCAATTAAAACTCCATCACAATCGAATACTACTGCCTCTACTGACATATCTTATCGTGACTCCGAACATCCAGTACCTAATGAATAATAGGTGGATTGATGACTAAGGTTATGTACGATAGGACATGGAGGGTATAGATGATAATATCAAATCTATAAAAATTAAAATATTATTTTTTGGATATATCTCAGAATCATTTGGGCTCCGATCAATAGATGTAGTTTTGGAAAAAGGCACAACTGTAAATCAGTTAATAAAAAGATTTCAACTATCAGATTTTTTAAAATCCGGTTCTAAAATTTCTGTAAATGATATTTTTTGTGAAGATTTAGATACAATAATACATGATTCATCAGAAGTTGCAATATTGCCTCCTTTCTCAGGAGGTTAACTGTTTTCTTCCGAAGCATTTGAACGATAACCAGACTTCGGAGGTATGATAATATGGCAATTGGAAGTACTGAACTAGTAATTTTAGCGGCGGTATTTGTTTTATTATTTGGGGCAAAGAAATTACCTGAGTTAGCTAGAAATGCTGGAAGGGCAAAAGGAGAATTCCAACAAGGTCTGCGAGATGTATCCTCAGTTTCAAAAACTGAATTAGATTTAGATAACGCCGGCATTACCAAAGAAGTTTCAGAAGAACACTCTGAAGAGTGATATCTTTACTTTTTTCTTCTTAATTTTACTTCTGAACCACAATCTCTACAGTCGCCGAGATTCTTTCTCATTAGTGGAGATTTAGGATCAGGTTGTATTTTTTTACATCCCTTACAAACTATTTCCCAAGACCAAACTTCTTTGATCCCTTCTGTTTCTATGACATACCATTTAATTCCTATGAATTCAGCCAAATTTTGCATCCTATAGTCATCAGTAAATAAAACATAATTATTTTCAAATGCGAGTGCCAATAATTCAATATCAACTGGGGATAATCCTGCTATATCTCCTGTATTTTTTCCAATATTAATTACGTTATTTATTGATTCTAATTTAGGAGTTCTCCAAATAATATCTATTGCATTAATAATTTCTAATCTTTCAGGATAAAATTTACCTAATTCTTTTTTTTGTTTCGGGCTAGCAATACTGCCAATTAATTTACTAATTGGCCAAGATATTAATGCTCCTGTGTCGACAACAGTATCATTTGCCATAACAGTCGGATTACCGGTTCACATTTTATAGGTAGGTTATAATCAAGTAATATCTTTATTATAAGTAACGTATATTACTAAATCCGATTTAGTGACATCATGATAGAGGGCATAGTCGAATCTATTATTGGATGGGCAGAAAACTTTGGACTTGCTGGCCTTGCTATAGTTTCTTTTTCTGAAGCAATAATCCAACCTGCACCACCTGATTTGTTAGTTTTGCCTATGGCATTATCATCCAATGGATCAATTGTAGAAATTATGATTATAGTATCGGTTGCTACATTATTCAGTGTTTTAGGCTCTCTTGGAGGTTATGCGATTGGAATGTATGCTGGAAGACCATTACTTGAAAAATTTGCAAGTAAAAAAAATATAACTAAACTTGATTATATTTTCGATAATTATGGCTCTATGGGAATTTTTATTGCAGCAGTTTCTCCTATTCCGTATAAGGCTCTAGCATGGGCTGCTGGTTCAAGCCGAATGGATTTACGACTTTTTATATCTGCAGGAATTTTTGGTCGTGGCCTCCGGTTCGGCCTTGAAGGAATCATACTAGGTTTGTGGGGGAATGAATTTCTTAATTTAATCGAGAATCCTTTATTTTGGTTAGTTGGGGGAATAATGCTGACTGTTATCTTCATACCTCTAAATAACTGGTGGTCTAATTTAATTTCAATCCCCAAAAATGATGTTTAACAATACTTTCAATCGAACCGATTATGTGGTATGCGCTTCTCGCGAACCCGTCGCTCCTGTGGTGTAGTACGGTCCATCATACCGGGTTTTCATCCCGGCGACCCGAGTTCAAATCTCGGCAGGAGCACCACTTAAATTTAAATTGTTAATCTTTCAGTACAAAAAACCTAGTTATACCTCATATATTTCTAAAGGTATCTTTCTATTGATTGCATTTTCGATGATTACTCTTGTCCATTTACTTGTAGAAGAAGGCATTGCTAGTATGTGCGTGGCGCCATCTAATATTTTTTCCGTAAGTGAATTCGGTGCCTCTCCTCTTCCAGTATCGATCAAACTTCTTCGTTTATCTCTCCATTCTTCAGAAAAAACAGCAATTGGTATTATATTTGAATCAGCCCATCTTTCTGCCATATAGTCAACTCCACTAGCACCGCCAACAATTATTAAGTCAGGATATCCATATTTTTCTACCCACTCATCTAAATTTTTTTCAAATTTATCAAAATCATAAAAACGGCTCGACCCAACTATTGCCAAGTTGATTATCGTACCATCTTTATTTAAATCTTGACTGCCGAAAGATTCGATAGTTTGATGCCCAGAGCTACGTGTCACAAGTACCTCAGAGAAGTACTTACGAATAATATCTTCTCTCCTTTTTAACAATCTTTCAGTACGCGCCTTGATATCTTACCGTTCTCTCGGTATAATGGGGATAGATACAATGGCATTAGATTTAAAGCAAATAAGGTCTGAATTTCCTATATTGCAACGTAAGTTGCCAAATGGCAAACAATTAGTATATTTTGACAATGCCGCAACATCTCAAAAACCAAGATGTGTAATTTCTGCAATGTCTAATTATTATGAGCAATATAATTCTAATGCACATAGGGCAAATCATACACTTGCCGATGAAGCAACAACTGCTCTAGAAACAGCCCGAGAAAATATTGCTAAGTTTTTCGGAACTAGCCCAAGTCAATTAATCTATACCAGTGGGGCTACTGAGGCGATAAATTTAGTTGCATTTTCATGGGCTAGAGAAAACCTAAGAAGGGATGATATAGTTGTTTTAACAGAGATGGAACACCATGCAGATATTGTACCTTGGCAACAATTATCGAAAGAAATTGGAATAGAAGTTCGATACGTTCCAATTAATACTGAAACTTATAAACTAGATATGGAGGCTTTTTCAATCGCAATTCAGGACTCTTCTTTAGTGTGCGTAGTCCATACTAGCAATGTTTTAGGAGTTAGAAATCCTATAGAGGAAATAATAAAATTATCTCATTCTGCCGGTGCAAAGGTGTTACTAGATTGCGCACAAAGTGCCCCTCACGAGAAAATCAACTTTGATGGATTAGGTGCAGATTTTATTGCTATTTCTGCACATAAAATGGCAGGGCCAACAGGAATTGGTTGCCTTTTGGTTAAGAAAGACATCATGATTCAAATGACTCCATTCATGACCGGCGGTTCGATGATAAAAACTGTTACAACTGAAGGATCAACTTTCCAAGATGGTCATGCATTATTCGAAACAGGAACTCCGAGAATTGCGGAAGCCATTGGATGGGGTGCGGCTGTTGAATGGCTGAATCAATTCGAGATGAAAGAAATACATTCTCATATTCATAAAATCGCATCATGGACATCAATAGAAATGAAAAAAATACCAGGAATAATGATATATGGAGATCCCGAGAGGAGCGATAGTAGTGGGGCTATTTCCTTTTTGCATGAATCCATACAATCTCTGGACATGGCTTTATTATTAGATGAAGGAGGCTTTGCAGTAAGAACAGGCCATCATTGCGCACAACCATTGATGGATGCTTTAAGTGTACCTTCTACAAATAGAGCTTCTTTTTGGATATATAATACGATGGATGAGGCTAAATTGTTCATCAAACATCTCAAATATATAGTTGAGAGATTTGCATAAATTATTGAGGGGAGTTGATACACATTAATGATGAAAATATGTGGTCTAGTAATTTAATATCTATAATAGAAGAATTTCAAGATTGTTTTGATTCTATGGAAAGATATGAATTACTTTTTGATTATGCTAAAAATCATCCTAGTCCATTACCTATTGAGGAATGGAATGAGGGCAACAAAATAACTGGTTGCCAGTCCCGCGCCCATGTTTCATGTAATGTCGATGATGAAGGAAATTTCATTCTAATGGGTGGAGCAGATGCTCAAATTGTTCAAGGTTTAATGGCAATAACTGCCATAGCTGTAAATGGGATGACTCCAATGTCTGTGACAAAAATGACTCCTAAATATGCTGAAGAAATGGGTATTCACTCGTCATTAACTCCAAGTAGGGCTAATGGTTTTCTAAATATGTTTAGAAGAGTCCAAGAAGAAGCAAAAAAACTAATGAAGTGATTTTATGGTAGAAGAGGAAGAAATAATGAAATTTTTAGCAAATGTTGAAGATCCAGAGATGAAAATATCAGTCATCGATTTAGGGCTAATTTATGGTTTAAAAATAGAATCCGCACATGTCGAAATAGACATGACTCTCACAAGTCCAGGTTGCCCAGTGGCCCCTGAATTAATGGCTGCTGTACACAGGGCTGCCCTTATGGCCGACGGAATAGAATCTGCACATGTCAATCTTACTTTTTCTCCTCTATGGGATCCAAGAGTGCATGCATCTGAAGATGCTAAACTTGATCTAGGTATTTTTTAATTAAATTTAGTTTTCGCTGCGGCATCTACTGTATTTGTTAATAGCATTGCGATAGTCATCGGACCAACTCCTCCTGGTACGGGAGTCATGTAGCTAGCTACTTCCATTGCTTTAGATGATACGTCACCAACCAGTCTTGATTTTCCAGTTAATGAATCATTTATTCTTGAAATGCCTACATCTACAATCACTGAACCAGGTTTTATCCAATCTAATTTTACTGCTTCAGGGCGACCTATCGCTACAATTAATACATCTGATTCCCTACAGATTTCTGCCAAATCTTTACTCTTAGAATGGGCTATAGTAACTGTTGCATCTATGCCTCTTTGGGCCAATAATATTGCTAATGGCATTCCTACAATTCTACTTCTTCCAATTACCGTAACTTTCTTTCCTGCCAAATCAATTCTGGACTGTTTTAGTAACTTCATTATACCTGCTGGCGTACATGGCATCAATCCTCCTAATTCTCCTTGAACCAATTTTCCAAGATTTTGAGGATGAAAACCATCCACATCCTTTGATGGAGAAATTTTTTCAGTAATTAATATTTCATTAATAGTTCGTGGCGTTGGACTTTGTACTAGAATTCCATGAATCATATCATCATTATTCATAAGGTCTATTAACTCTAAAATTTCATTTTCTGTTGTCGAAGAAGGCAATAATATTTTTGTACTTTTTATCCCAGTCCTATCACATGCTTTTTCCTTATTTTTCACGTAAACCTCACTTGCAGGATCTTCACCAACTAATATTACTGCCAAATGGGGAAAAATTCCACCTTCTTTTAATTTACTTACACGAATTTTTAGATTTTTCTCAATATCAAGACTGAGTTTTTTTCCATCAAGCAACAATGCTCCCATACAGTATCCTAACATTGAGCCTGTTTTCAACTTTACATTTGGAGCCCCAGGAGGGAGTTGAACCCCCGACCGTCTGATTACAAATCAGATGCTCTACCGGGCTGAGCTACTGAGGCTTGAACAGAGACGGCCGCCTTTTGCACTTGAACCCTACAGTTTCTTAGCGTTATTTTGAGCGTCAAATTGATTGACTAACACCGCTTCGGAATATTGTTGCCAACCCAAACTAAAGAATATTATAACCGGCTAAACTTAGTCATTTCAGCTTGGATATGTATAGCACTTGGAAGTGCGATAATAATTTCATCCGGAGGCTCATCTTTCTCTTTTGCTTTAGCTTCACCACTTTCTCTTGGAGGCATAATTATGTTATTGCTAGGATTAAATATGTCTTCTGAAAAATCTGTCGATCCTAACATTATTTCATCATGGATTCCTGATGCCTCATTACTTCCAGATGCAGGAAGACCAATGTATAGAATTGATACAACTTTGGAAGAGCCAATTAGAACATCTGTTTTATGTGGTAGATGTAGTAACATTACATGGATTGATGGGACTAAGCCTAATTCATACAATTGTTCAAGTTGTAATATTGTTCTATGGGTATCCGAAGAAGAGTAATTATTATCATAAAATGTCGGTAATAATCAATAGACTCAGTAACTTCGGATGGTACAGGCAGCCACATGGAATTGGGAAATAACGAGCGTTTAATGCTACGTCTTATGCTTTCTGATCCTAATGAGGCTTGGGAAATGAGTAAATTGCTTGATGGTACTGGGCTAACAGATCAAGTGCATATAGCAGGAGCAGGAGAATACCTCAAACAACAGGGTTTATTAATTGTAAATGAAACAATATTGACCAATATTACTTTAGGTTCTGAAGGAAATAAATCTATTGAAATAGGGCTATTAGAACTTCGTTTATGGAACTATTTATTATCACTTAAGAACGAAGATAGAACTATGAAGAACCTTATTAATTCAGATTTTGAAAGATATGAAACTGGCCCTGGAGTCGGTATTTTAAAGGGCCTTGGTGTGAATATTGAAGCTGGAATATTTACAACTCCTGATGATTCTTTAGTAACTTCAAAAATAAATGATAGAGTTTTATTTTTAAACAAAATCAATCAAGAAAATGTCATCTCAGGAGATTTAGATAAAAATATGATAAAACATTTTTCATCTCGAAAAAATCTTATTCAAATTGAAGAATCAATACGCAGAAACTGGAAATTAACAGATAAAGGTGCTAAATATGATTCCAAAGCGCTCGATGTAATAGAATTAATAGGTGAAATAACTCCTGAATTACTCCAAGGAGATTCTTGGAAGAATATGAAATTTAAACCATTTGACGTCAATGCACCAGCCCCCACTCCTGCTGGAGGTAGGCCACACCCTATGCAATCTCTAATTGAGAGAATAAGATCAGTTTTTCTTGAAATGGGATTTTCTGAGATTGAAGGCGACTATGTTCAATCTGCAGGATGGAATATGGATGCTTTATTTATACCCCAATCACATCCTGCAAGAACTATGCAAGACACATTTTATTTATCCAATCCTGATAAAATTGAAGTTGATGAAAAATATTTAGATTTATGGGCTAATGTTCACGAAAATGGTCATGATACTGGAAGTAAAGGTTGGGGTGCCGAATTTGATAAAGAAGAATCAAAAAAGGCACTATTACGTACTCATACTACCGTTAATACTGTTCGCCACATAGCCAATAATCCAGATCTACCAAGTAAAGTATTCGGCATAGGGCGAGTCTTTAGACAAGAAACAATAGATCGAACTCATCTTCCCGAGTTCCATCAAATAGAGGGAATAATCCATGAACCTAATGCAAATTTATCTATGTTAATTTCTACATTGAAGACTTTTTATTCAAAAATGGGTTATCCCGATGTTAGAGTTAGGCCGGCCTATTTTCCTTATACTGAGCCGAGTGTAGAAGTTGATATCTTATGGAGAGGAGAGTGGTTAGAATTAGGTGGAGCGGGTATTTTTAGGCCCGAAGTAACAGAACCACTTGGCACAGAATGGCCAGTATGTGCTTGGGGAATGGGTTTAGAACGCCTAGCTATGCTAATACTGGATCTCGATGACATACGTCAACTGTATCAGCCAGATTTGGAACGCCTACAGAAAATGCCTCTAATTTAAATTTTTTATTCATTACTTAATGTTATTACGTCCATCAAGAAGTTTTCTACATCCCAATTTATTCCTGAATAAGAAACTCTTTTATTCATATTTTTATCTATTATGTATGTGCTCGTTGAATGACCAATCTCATATTCTCCAAGAGTTTCTGCATGAGGGTCGACTATTTCAGATATATTTTCATTATTTAGGTCATTTTTACTTACACAACTACTCCAATTATCATTAGGCCTTTCATAACCTTCATCACACATGCAATGCGCACTAGTTCCAGCCCCCATTATCCAACCATTGCCATTACAATCAATTCCAGGAGAGAGATTGCTGATGTTTGCATTACTTGCGACCCATGCTAAGTGAGTGCCCTTCGGTATGGATTTTGTATCAAACATATCATTTTGGACCTTAACCCAACTATCATTTAATATATCCCAATTATGTAATTCCCAAGACCAATTATCATTACTTTTCCATTCTCCAATTGATCCTTCCGACATATTATAAAATCCATCTATATTTTGATTAAATGAATAATTTGCAAAATCATCTAAGTCTAAATAGCAACTAGAATCCTGTAAATTCCAACATTTACTATCTGATTTAAATGATGAATTATCTGGATTCAATACGGCAAATCTTAACAGGTTCGATTCAGGTGCTAAACTATTGGCAATATGGTCATTATCAACGACTACATTCCAAGTATTCCATACATCTTCTATTACTGAACTAGTTTCATGTGTCAAATGGTCCCATTCATATCCCATTCTCTTAGTCCATTCAGAAATATGGGGAACGGTGTCCCTTGCTGGATCAATCGTAATTGATAATATCACTACATCTTCGGAATATTCTTTTAAATTATTATGAATATAGTCTAAATTTGCGGAAATAATTAAGCAAACATCAGGGCATGTCGTATAAATGAATGCAACGACTATTACTTTACCTTCATAATCAGAAAATGTAACTAAATCTCCAAATTGATTCGTTAGGGTAAAGTCAGGTGCCGGAGGCGGGTCCTTGTATTCTATTCCTAATATTTTTGAATTTTCGTTACCACCAACACATCCCGAGGAAATTAAGATAATTATTAGAAATATTGAAAAAATAGGTTTTTTGTTCAATTAAAGTCACCTATTCTTCCACTAAAAGCAGGATGTCTTCCATGACTAAATCAGGATTCCATAATGTGTCTTCCCACCATACTCTTTGGTTCATATTTTTATCAACAATTATCGTTCCTGTCGTATGGTCTACCCAATAAGATAACAATGGATGATGATTTACTTGCACGTCACCCTCTTCAGTTTGTTGAGTATCAATTCCACATCCATCTCCATCTACTTCTTCCCCTTCAGGAGTTTCAGCACACACATCAAAACCATCTGCAACTCCGTCTCCATCAATATCTGAGTCATAAGTTTGTAATCCAACATCAAAATTCTTCCACACTGGTTCTAAATCTTCAACAGTTCCAGTCAAATGTGGCCATCCTAGATTTCTTGCACCGGCATAGTCGTTCATGACTGATGTATTGTCGGTCCAGGGATCAACGGTTATTGTCAGAATTACTACTTCCTCTTCATATATGTCTCCAAGTTGCTCTGAAATAAAATCTAGATTTGCACTAACTATTGGACAAACATCTGGACATCTAGTAAATAGAAATGCGATAACAATAACTTTTCCTTCTAATTGAGAAAGCTGATAATACTCTCCGTCTCCATCCATTAATATGAAATCTTCAGCAGGTATTGGAGGATTAATGTCATCTCCATAAAATATATCTGTATCTTCGGGACTAAGACATCCTGGTGAGACTAAGAGAATCGATAATATAATTATGAGGAATTTATTTTTCATATCAATCAACTTTTCTTCCTGCTTACAAACAATCCAGCAGTAATAAGGACCAATAGGCCTATCTGATATATGTTTGCTATTCCAGATTTTTCACTATTTCCCTTATTAGTCTGTTCGTTATTAAATGAATAGTCAGACGGCGCGGCTAAGTCAAGACTAGATGCCTCGGTATGATTATCTAATGATATTACTAAACTAAGTGTATTCCATAATGATCCATTAGACATTATTTTAACTTCATACTCTCCTGATTCCCACTTACCAGGTTCTAACCAAATACTGCATTCATCACTAATGGAAGAAGTATTCGATGGTCCTACTTCACAACTGATGTCGTTCTCTCCATCTCGATTACTGTCGATTAGTATCGTCCTATTATTTTCTGCAGCATTATAGAATATTATTGTACTATTATCTAATACTTGGGCTTCGGAAGGTTGCAAACTCTGATTTCTCATAATAAATGAGTACGAATTTGCCCCATGCCCAACAGCCGTTGGCATCAACATAATAATTACAATAATGGCAGTAAGCGCCTTAACGCAGGTCATTATATTCACTCTTCATCCATTAAATCAAGCCAAAGTGGTGGATAATCGTACCTTGGATCATAATCTTCATCAAACTGAATTACATAAATGCCAGAAACCATCTCAGAAACATATACAAATCCTCTTGGATCATATTGTAAT
The DNA here is from genome assembly GCA_002503285.1 of Euryarchaeota archaeon UBA557. Taxonomy (GTDB): domain Archaea; phylum Thermoplasmatota; class Poseidoniia; order Poseidoniales; family Thalassarchaeaceae; genus MGIIb-O3. The sequence goes on along the minus strand of DARI01000021.1, from coordinate 5,747 downwards.
CCCCAATCAAATGGTATCATACAAGATGCCCAACAATCTGCCATATCATATCCCAATACTTCTGTTGCATTATCTATCCATGGTGGCCCTGCAGGTAAATAGTAGCCTACGGTACGAGTCTCTGCTAATTCTTCAATCGCCTGAAATCCTCTATCAGGTTCAGGTACTCCATTTTCCCAAACTATATCGTCCCATATTTCTCCATGATCAGTCATCCATGCTCCAGCATGATAGTGGGTGTAGTAAACGTGTCCTGAAGGTCCTGTATCTCCATTATGTGGGCTAAAGATATACCCATCAGGGATATAATGTTGAGGATGACTCCCGTTCGCCTTCATCCCTTCGCCAGGGAGTCTCCATTTTGACACTAAGAATGGCTGAGTTGGGTCAGTTGTATCGATTGTCCAAATGTATCCTGTATGATTCTCATTGGAACCATATTCTGGTGCAATGTATGTATAGTGCCTCCAATTTTCTCCATACAATGGATCTTCAAAGCCAGTACCACAATGTGCTGGCCATTCTTCTACTAAATCGAATGTACTTATGCCAGAACAAATTAAGTAATCATTTGGAACTGCATAGTGTATGTTGTCATTTCCTTGATTTGAATCAAGCCATTCTTCAGGTGACATGTTAGCATGACCTCCACCCTCTGGTCCGTACCATCCTTCATCTGCAGATGCGCAGCCCATCCATCTTCCTACTTCGGGAGGCCAGGTTATTCCTTCGGGGTCGGCTATTACTGGTGGTTCTGAAACATCCACAAGTCTCAAACCTGCTCCCCAATAAGATGCTGCAAGTAATCTCTGATTTGTTATGGGATGAACGAAGTAAACATGATCATGGTTGAAGATTGATCCTCCACACGTGGTGTAAGGTTCTGGAGTGTAGCCTCCCCATCGAATAATCTCTCGACTAGAATTGGATTGTTCTTCATTTTGATTTGGAAGCCATGATTCAATTCCTCTTGGGACATAGAAAACTTGCGTTCCTTTGTAAAAAGTACCGCTTCCTCCTTCAATCATTTCCGGATATGGATCAGCACCGAATAAAAATAAACTACATTCTTCTGTCGGATCTACTGCACCTTCCCAGTTACAATATACGGCTAAATCTTGATTGTGGAATCCTGCTGGCGGATTATTCCATTCAGCAACTTTAATCGGACTTGTTTTGTCCCCCACATATAGTACATCAAGTCTATTGGCTCCACTGTTTGCATCATCATCATTTGGTATCGGATCTAAGTCACTGTTGGTTAGCTCATGATTTACTAAAACCCAGTTATTATCCTTTGTAACTTTAATGTCAATCATTCTTGCTATTTCTGCATAATATGTGGACATTAATACGATGTCATTAGGGTTACTAATATCTAATATCTCTAATTGGTTATAGCTAGAAACATATGCATAACATCCACCTGAGTTATCTGGATACTTTACACAATCTTCTTCAAAATTACCTTCAATTGCTATTTCAGAATTATCTCCGGGAGTTGGTCCAGTATTTTTGAAATCATCATCACATGGTCGTCCAGCGACATTGTCTAACTCTGGAGGGGGACTTACATTTCCATCACAATTCAAATTATGATAATCAATCAATTTCACATTGGGCGTAGATAAACGATGTGCTAATAAGTCATTATGAGAATGATTTTCATTCTCTATTTCAATTACGGGATCAATCCAAGAACTATTCATATCAGTGTCTTCATTATCATCATTTGAGAGTGAAAGGCATCCAGAAAAAGGGGCCATGGCCATCATTGAAATCATTATTGCTAAAGGTAATTTATTTACTAGACTCATGAGTGGACCTCTGTTAAGCACCGACGAAAGCCAATCAATGTTAAATCTAATTGCCATATGGTTTGTCAATATCTAATTGAACTATGTATAATCCTGTGGTTATGCAAGAGAGATATGTGTATCCTTCATGATATTCAGCAGCCCAAATAAATGGAGTCCATCCAAAATCATAATATGAACTATCCAAAGGTTCACCATCACCTGCGTGGGAGATGTGATATCCAACTGTAGACTCTGCATGAACTGCCGTTTTGTTTCCGTCTGAAAGGCCAGCTATCATCATAGTTTCTATGTCAATTACCCATAGTCCTGCGTGATAACTTGAAAGATATATTCTACCATCCCAAGCACCTCCATGACTATTGTCGGGATATCCTGGAAGTCCAGTTGTAAATATCTCTATATCTGCATTATGGGGGCTAAATAGTAACCATTCTTCTCCTCCTGGGATATGATGATCTTCAGCAAATGGTATTTCCCAGCCATGAATTAACTTAGGCAGGAATCTGATATTTCCATTATATAATTCATAGTCTGTAGTATCTAAAAGGTATGACATCCCAGTACCGACAGTCGTGTCTAATACCTCTGTAGAAAGTAATGTCAAATGCATCTTTCCAGCCGGATAGCCAAGGTGACTTGCATCTACCATATCGTCAACAGGTTCTGCATAATGGATATAAGAAGATCTTCCTCCATTTTCATTACCTGTAGTCCCGCTATCTGGTTGTCCATCACCATCAAAGTCTTCAAAATCCATCCATAAACCTACTTCTGGGGCTCTCCAATTACATCCCAATTGAGTTCCAATGGATACAACACATCCTCCGGCAATGAATGCATATTCAACCGGAGTATTTTGCGGATGAGGCACGTCGCTTACATCAAATATTCTGAGGCCAGCTTCCCAATATGCACCATAGACATATGTTTTCCCAAATCTAGGATCGTTTACATCATCACCTGGCCACTTTTGAACTGTCATGTCGTGAATATATATCCACCCTCCACGAGTACTTTCCCAGGAAACTTCAGCTTCTCCAACTTTTAATATTCTTGGATCATCTCCAAATCCATCAAAATTTAGATGAGCTATAGTTATTCCTCCACAAGCATCTCCTTGACCTACATCGCATTGTTCATATTCAGGGTTAGCAACAAAAATATACCATTCATTATCTATCATCTGAGTGTATAAATTGTGTGGACCACTAGGGTGATCTGCATCATACCAAGCATCTACAAATGTAGGATTTTCTTTATCCGTAACGTCTACTAAAGTTACAGTAACTTGCGCTGGATCCCCCCATTCTCCAACATTAGGGTCAGCATTACCTGGGTCGACTAATTGATTTTGAACAATCACATATTCTCGTCCGTCATATTGTAAGTATTTGACATCTAAAACTTGAGTATTGGGGTCAATATAGACTCCTTTGACAGTTGTATTGTAAGGATTAGTTACATCAACGATGTGCATTTCGCTCCATCCAGCAATATATGCATATGTATTACCATCTGGAGATTCAGCAACTTGGACTTCAGCATTACCTGGTGCTGTTAGAGAATTGAAAGAAACTGGTTGAATGTTATCGGTATATAGTACATGTTGACTTGCATTTCTATGATCATGTCCTTCATCTTGCAATAAAGGATCAAACATCGTTTCTTTAGAATTGCTAACTTCGCTATCTTCACTTATTAACAAAATCGCACTCATACTTGCAGCTAACAAACATATTACAAGTCCTAAAGCTAGAAATATTTGTCTTATCAAATATTTGTCTCTTGTCAAAAACTCTGGAGAGGAAGCTGCGTCTGAACCTTGTCCGTCAGAGTTCGTGTTAACTCGGTCAACTGCCGTTGTATCCATAATGGGAGCGAGTAGGCGAGTCATGTTCAAACCATCGCTCCTTTACGGTGTAATATGGGACGAGGACTTATATCATTCTTCATCGTATCAATTATGCTATTAATCCCATTAAATGTTCAAGCGCATGATCCCAAAAATTATACTATTCTCTTATTTGAAGATGGACCAACTCCCGAGAGTGTTTCCCCTGGAATTCTAGTGGAAAATGACTCTTTATTTGTTAGAAATCATGATTCCCGAGAAAATTTCAGTCATCGTTTGCAAGTTGATTTGGATGGAGATGGAATTTTTAATGGAATCGATGATTATGAGACAAATTGGCTCAACTCATCATGTGAATTAAATGAAACTGGAGTTAAGATAGATAATAATTGCAATGCACATGAAGTAATTCTACTATCTGCTGATAATGGCTTTCTTCAAGGTAATATATCTATCATACATCAAGTTAGATTTGAAAGCAATATAACGGAATATGATTTCTATGTAAATTTTGGAGAAGATGTCCATATTCCTCCTAATAATCCACCTATTGGAACTGAAGAAACTTCAACAGATGAAGATGTTAGTTATCCATTAATTATATTATTAATTATCTCAGTTATTGGTATATTATTTATAATTCCACAATTAACTAAATCAAATGAATGAGAATGAGTGTTACAACGGTTGAACTCAAGAACTACTTACGTTTCGCAGAGCCGTAGGGCGCTTAGCTCAGCTTGGAAGAGCACCTCGTTTGCAACGAGGTGGCCGGGGGTTCAAATCCCCCAGCGTCCACCACCCTCGTAGAGTCCGAACCCCTGTTTCGAAGTACTGCGGAAGAATTGATATTATACGTCTGAAGGCTAACTTCTCGCATCATCCATTCCGGTTGAGATGTAGCAATCGCAGGCTCCTTGTGTGAATTAGGATGTGCTCTACGAAATGCTTCCTCACTGGCTTGGGTATAAATTAGAGTTGAATAGTATCTTTCAATTGTCGCCACAGTATCGCCTAAAATTCCACTAACATCTTCATATCTTGAGCCAGTATTGAGATATCTCATCGCTAAAGAATGCCTATACGAGTGAGGTGGATATGGTCTAATTTTGTCCCCATTACGCAATGTAGTTGAATCTCGTATGAAAGCGAGCCATTCCGCAATAGTTTTGGCTGAAATGTAATCTTTTGGATCTTTTGTAGTTCCAGATTTTTGTGCTCGTGAAGATGGGAAAACGTATATATCTCCTCCCTTTGAAGTTGAAATCAATTTTTTATAATTGGAAAGGAACTCAATAAATCGAGGCTCGATACGATTTTGACATCTTTTTCTGTTTTTAGAAGCAGGGAATGTAATCATCCCTTCTACTAAATCGATGTTTTTCCAGAGGAATAACGCCGAATCAGATCTCCTTGGCGCGATTGAAAAATGTAGAAGGTGAGCAATTGCCCGCTCGTCATATTTTCCTTCAGAGATATATTTTAGTGCCGTTTGGGTCATTGCTTCCATCTCTTCGTTAGACCACCAACGAATGATATCTTCTTCCTTTTTTGGTTGCCAGAGATTCACAAAATGTAAAATGTCATTCAAATGTAAGCCCTTCAAAATTTGTATTAATCCTTCTCTGCGCTTCTTTATTGAACTCTCTTTCAGGATTTTTCCAGATCTAGTTTGTCCGTGCCTATATCTTTCAATTAGATTCAACCAATCATCCTCAGTTATGTCTTCAGGACGCATAACACCTTGTTCCATAAGATCACACGAAAAATAAAGAGGGAGTTTCTTGTCATTTCGTTCAGTTGTCCCTTTCCTATGGTTTCGAAGTCTTCCTACTTTGATTGCTGCATCGCAACCTCGTTTCCAGTCATCGTTTAATTCGATATCGAAGTAAAGTTGTTTACCTGCCATGATATGTAATATTTAGATTGTCATTTGAACATTTTCGTAGCCCGCCAGCAGACTTTATAAAAACGGCCACAATTATTGATTTTTATAAAAAATATTTGTCACACTTAGCTGATTGATAATCCTATGATTCACCCTGAAGCAAAGGGTAGCGAATACGCTGTATTGC
>DARI01000014.1 GCA_002503285.1 Euryarchaeota archaeon UBA557 | reverse complement strand
GGTGGCTTCATTGCCCCCATGAGCTTGTACGACGGGCATAGCAAGAACTAGAACAACTAAAGAACTACAATAGACGCGACAATTTCTAGTCATGAATCTGTTATAAGCATCAGGTCTACAAACTTATTGGTAGCGTTCCGACTGACCCACTGCAACCCCTTGCAACTGTTGTTCCGATACAGAGGGGTTTCGGATAGCCCCTCGCAACTTATCCGAATCGGTTTGTTGATACATCGTATTCATCTCGGTTAATCATGGGGAACAGGAAATTAGTGATTATCATTATTTCAGTCATCACAATGATTGTTGGACTGATATCCATGTTCTATTTTTCTAACGAACTTGATAAAATAGGAACTTACGAATCGATAAATCTACTCTATATGTTGGTATCTCAAGCAGTATGTGGCATTGGATTGATCGGATTGATAGTAGGTTTGGGATTGAAAAATTCAAGTCCGGAGGGATCATTTTGAGGAGTAGATACTTCATCCCGCTTGTGTTGATTTTGCTTCCACCGGTAGGCCTGCTTGTAGGGGCGATCCTTGCCCAGCCATTATCAGAATGGTTTCCGCAAAGTGGGATTACTGACAATTATGAAATCGCAGGGGTTTTTGGTGGCCAAATCGGTATTCTTTGTGCAATTCTAATTATAGCGATACGGCTTGGTTATGATCTGAAGAGCGAGTGACTTTCGAATGGGTCCCCCTTTGAAACGAGGGGGGTCGCATGGGTACCCTTCCGATTACAATCTCAAACTCCTAATTGAAAAAAATCACCAATTAACAAAATTAGGCCGAAGGCAACTAAAGGTAAAATTGTCAACCAAAACCACATCTTCAACTGGTCATCTCCCATGGGGAAACCTCCTCTTGGCTTGGTAATAAATGAATGGCCTACATTGATATTGCAAAACCTATAGTTCACGGGTAAGCGGATGGGGAGCCCTTACGATTATGAGCGAAGAATTGCTGTATTAAGCAGAAAAAGCCTTGAATGGATACTTGTATAATAACTGATGATGTCGGCAATTTCTTTATGTCTATAATCGATATGGATGAACATGGTTGTAGAGCAGTTAGTAGTGGCCACCGTCATTATATTGTACATTAGTTTGGAAATTGGAGTGATGACCTATGCTTTCAAAAATCTCAAAGAAAATAAGACCAAAACTGGTCGCAAGTTAATGCCTTGGAGTTCTATGGCCACCATTCAGAAGACGATGATTATAGGATTATGCTTGGCCCTGATTGTGTTTTTTTTCTGGTTGTATAATTACAGTATATTTGGGCCGGAACCTGGAGAGTTTTACAATCTCGAAATCGTATTAATTGGCTTATGTACTGCCTTGACTATATTTGGTAGTTTATGGATGGTCCGTAATTGATTATCAACTAGGGTAGCGTTCAATTGGAGTATCAGAGCTTAGCATAATCGATTAAAATACAAATCATTTGCCCTCATGTGGACAAAAATTGAATATTCCAGCAAGCTACACTGGTGATGTTTCCTGTCCTTTTGTAAAGGAATAATTAGTATAGAAAAAGGGACAATATTGCTATAATGAATATAGAAATTATTTCTGAGAGTAATCTCAAGAGTAGTGAATACAGTACCTGCCAAAATTCATAAGTAATCTGAATATAAGAGATTTATGAATAGTAAACTAGTCACGGGGGTATTGGTTACAATATTAATGCTTTATCTGCCATCTGGAGCCGTAAGTGCTACAAACGGAAATGATTCTCCTTATACTTATGATTCTATTATAGAGGCAGAATATGTACCACAATTTGGCTACAGTTTTGAAGAGATAGTCATAGCAGATTCGTCAGATGATTTATCTGATCCTACTGACTTAGAGTTTCATCCTGGAAGAGCGAATGAGCTTTGGGTAGCAAATAAGGCAACTGACAGTATCACAATAGTCCACAATACAGGATTAGAAAGTCAGGCCTCTGAAATTCGACTTGATGTGAATCGAAATCATTTCTTGGAAGAAGTCAGCGCAATTTCATTCGGCTCTTATCATCCTGAGTTTGACTGGCAATGGGGATCGGCCCAAGAATCTCTAAACACGTATAATGGACAAGGTAATCCTAACTATTTCATGGGTCCTGCTCTTTGGCCTTCTTCTCTTGATCACTTCGCAGTTGAAAATCAAAATAATGAGGGTGGTCTTCTTGGAAGTCACATAGACATGCTTCATGAATCTCCTTACGGAGTAGGAATCGCTCATGACTATGATAACGTATATTGGTACAATGATGGATACTACGGAGAACTTGTTAGGTATGATTTCATGATGGACCATGATACTGGAGGACATGAGCACTCAGATGGCGTAGTTCAAAGGTATTCCGAAATTCAATTAAATCATTCATATGGAACTCCAGGGCATATGGTTCTCAATAAGGAAACAGGCATACTTTACATTTCAGATGCAGGTGCAAATCGTGTCATCTGGGTGAATACTGATGATACAACATACCAAACTGAAGATATAATGAGCGACTCATCTAGATTAGAACCACTTGCCGAATACTCGAGCATTTCTGGAATTGAATGGGGCATACTCGATGAAGGTATGAGCAGGCCGTCTGGAATAGCTCTTGAAGGAAATCAATTATTTGTTTCACTTAACGGAAATAGTAGTATAATCTCTTACAGTCTTAATTCCGACGGTAAAAGCGCAGTTGAGGTAGACACAATAATCACCTCAGCATCTTCGATAATGGGTATCGAAATAGGTCCTGAAGGTCATTTGTACTACGTTGATAATGTAAGGAACGAAGTAGTAAGAGTTGATCCTGTTCTTGATGAAGATGGTGATGGGTATGACAATATTGATGATGAGTTATGGTTGAATAATGGCATTATACACTGGAATGATAAATTTCCAAATGACTCAAGTGAATGGGATGATATTGATTTAGATGGAATTGGAAATAATGCCGATTTGGATGATGATAATGATGGATGGCCTGATGTTGATGAAATAACATGTGGGACTGAAGATGGAGATCCGCTTTCAAAACCTCAAGATATTGATAATGACGGAATTTGCGCCTCTATGGATCTTGATGATGATGGAGATGGCTGGAGTGATGAAGAAGAGCAGAGATGTGGATACGGAGGAGAAATAGCAATGGCTAATAATTTCCCATCAGACATGGATAACGACAGAATTTGTGACCTGCTTGATGAGGATGATGATGGAGATGGAATACTCGATGATGTGGATGTTTTCCCACTTAACTCTGCAGAATGGTCAGATTTTGATAATGATGGAACTGGCGATAATGAAGATACTGATGATGATAATGATCAGTTATCAGATGTTTCTGAGATTCAGAATGGAACTGATCCATATAATCGAGATACTGATGCTGATGGTACCTCAGATTTTATCGATATTTTTCCATTAGATTCAACTGAGACGATGGATTCTGATGGAGATGGCGTAGGAGATAGCAAAGATTCTTTTCCTTCAATTTCTCGCTACCAATCTTCTAGTGATTTGGTAATTGATATATTATTAATTTCTATTATAATAGGATTAATTCCTATCGGAATATTTACTCTCTATAGACGAACAAATAGAGAAGATTAGTTATTATGTTAATAATTGAAAGACTATAAACACCGTCAAATCATATTAGTGACATGAGTGAAATCACATGCCCTCACTGTACCAAATCATTCAAAGTTGATCAGGCTGGTTATGCAGAAATAATTAGACAAGTACGGACTAGTGAATTTGAAAAAAACCTGAATGATAGGTTGGCTTCGGAGCAAGAAAAACATCAAATTGCGATAGAATTAGCTGAAGCCAATATCGCTAAAGAAAAATCAATGGAATTTGTCAATAAAGATAAGCAAATTCAGAGGCTAAAAAATGAATTAAAGGCATCCGAAACTAATATGAAACTAGCAGTAAGTGAGGCTACATCTCCTCTGGATAAGAAGATAATGAGTCTTGAACAGGAAAAAGATACACAAATTCTAAGATTAGAGAATGAATTAAAAGCATCTGAAACTAACATGAAACTAGCAGTAAGTGAGGCTACATCACCACTGGATAAGAAGATAATGAGTCTTCAACACAAAGTATCTTCAGCCGATACCGAGAAAGATCTTCTTGAGAAATCATTGAATGAATCTTTTCATACTCAAATACAAGCTAAGATCGATATAATAGATATGAAAGATGCAGAGATAAATCGAGTAAAGGATATGAAAGCAAAGATGTCAATCAAAGAAATAGGAGAAAAACTCGAAAAGTGGTGTGAAAATCAATTCAATATCCTAAGGCCTAGTGCGTTTCCAACGGCTTATTTTGAGAAAGATAATGATAATGTGAAGGAAGAAGATGAGGCACATGGTACAAAGGGAGATTACATATTCCGTGAATCAGATTCAAGTGGAGTAGAATTCGTATCTATAATGTTCGAAATGAAGGACAAAATGGAAGATACGCAAGGGGAAAAGAATGAATCGCATCTCAAGAAGTTGGATCAAGATCGTACAAAGAAAAAATGTGAATATGCAGTACTTGTATCTATGTTAGAGATGGATAGTGATTTGTATAACAGAGGGATAGTTGATATGTCACACAAGTACGAAAAAATGTATGTTGTAAGACCACATCAATTCATTCCATTACTCACTTTGATTAGAAATGAGGCTAAGAAGTCTCTAGAAATTAGGAATGAGATGGCTGTCATGAAATCACAAAATTATGACATTGAAAGTTTTGAAAATAAAATGCTTGACTTTCAAGAGGGTTTTGGCAAGAATGTCGCTTCTGCTAGAAAAAATTTCGATACTGCAATATCCGATATTGATGCTACAATAAAGAAATTGGAGAAGATAAAGAAAAGCCTAACAACAAGCAGTAATCAATTGAGATTAGCAAATGATAAAACTCAGGATCTATCAATAAAGAAATTGACTAGAAATAATCCTACGATGAAGGATAAATTCGATAATCTAAAATCTTCTGAAGATGATAATTTCTTATGATAACCCATAAATAACTACAGTTCGAACACAAAGAGATATCTTTCTAGATACGTGACTTATACCAATTAATTCATAAAAAGCCATTTTGAAGATAAGTCTCTTGTATTTTTTATTTGGATAAACATTGTAAACCTAGATACTGAAGGGAGATTAGAAACATGAGTGAGAAGGCATATGACCTCTATGATTTAGAGGATAAGTACCAACGATCATTGGATGATTGTAAAAAATTTCTTGTTTCCAAGGGTAGAGTTGTAAAAGGTACCAAAATAAGTAAATCAAGAATTGATTATATGGTTTCAATAAAGGCCACTTGCCCACTTTGTGGTGCAATATTTAATGGCAAAAACAGTAATACTGAGCACATATTACCACTTGGTTTGGGAGGTAAAAATGTAGCTAATAACAAAATACAGTTATGCGTGGCATGTAATTCTGCTAAAAATAATTTAATTCAGAGTTATTTGGGTCAACCACCTTATTGGAAATATTATGATGATAAATGGAGCACAATAAAGAAATTTATTTTGTGGAGCGAATTTGTATCTGATGAGGGAATTAGGTTTAGCGATTGTGTCCCTTCAATGCATCAAAGGTTTCTAGATGCTCGATTTGGAGGTATTGAAGATAATATCAATGTTAGAGGATATGGTAGATTATCATCATGGAAGGTTGGCGATGAGCCGAATATAAATTTTGATCAAAGGAAAACAAAAAAGGTTCTAAGAGATCCTAAAGATAAAACAAAAAGTGGTTTCTTTTCTATGATTGAGAGCGGAATAGGCATATTAGGAGATAAAATATTTTCCGATAAAAAGAAAAAAATAAGACCAAAAACTAGAGTTCAAAATACTCAAGTCAAGGAAATAATTAATCTCCCAATTAAAGAAAAAGAATTAGAAACATTAGAAGAAGTAATCATCAAACTAGTGGGTAAAGACGAAATTACTCTTCAAAAACTTGGTAATAAAATATCAAAATATGAGAATAAAAGAAGTGGCGGAAAGGGAACAAGAGAGTTCTTTGCCACATATGGCCACAAAGGAACTATGAAAAATATATTAGAAAAAGAACTAGGGGATAAAATAGATATTAGCGGAGATCATCCTAATCTTCAAATTAAAATTAATAGTTTAGAATCATTAGAACAAGTAATCATCAAACTAGTTGGTAAAGAGGAAATAACTCTTCAAAAACTTGGTATTAAAATATCAAAATATGAACATAAAAGAAGTGGTAAAACAGGTACTAAGACATTCTTTACTACTTATGGGCACAAAGGAACTATGAAGAATATATTAGAAAAAGAGATGGGGGATAAAGTAGACATTAGCGGAGAGCATCCTAATCTTAAAATTAAAATTAAACTCTAGGATGTAACATATTATCTAATTTCTTAACATAATTCAAAGCTCAGTTTGATTTATACAAGTATCATTATTTGATTCAGAGTTTGTACCATTTGGACAAATGGTATTTATCCAAACTGTATCATTGAGATTTGTTGTAGATAAATTTGCTCCGAGTAAATTAGAATTACCGAAAGATGCATTTGAGAGATTAAGATTAGAAAGATCTAATTTAATTAAATAGGGAATATTGACGTAATTAAGACTAGCATTTGGCCCTAATAGCCAATTGGCCTCAATACCATAAGTTGTATTTAGTGCCCATATGGTCAATTCTTCACCAATATCTGATCCAGTAGAATCCCAATCAATACCTGCCCTACATGCCCAATCTATTGGCAATTCAACTGGGCAGCCAAATAGCCATCTTGCCTCCATTTCATTTAGATTTGCAGATGAGAAATTTGTTTGGTGGATTATACTTGCACCAATATATGCATTTGACAAGTTAGTACCTGATAAATTTGTGAAAGATAAGTCGACTCTATCAAATATGACATCAGTTAAATTATAATTTGAAAGATTAAAATCAGACAAATCAACTTGTGAAAAAATTGCTTCTGGGCCAAAAAGATAGTTGTCAGCACAAACCCATTCACTAGGCAATACATCAGGACAATAAATTATATTTGAAGATGATGTTAGTGATAAATTCATATCTGATAAGTCAAGATTTGATAGATTAGCCCCATATAATTTAGCAGTTGGCCCCACTAGATTTTGATTGAGACATGCCCACTCATCTGGTAGGCTAAGAGGGCAATCGAGTAATTCAATTGCTGCAGGATAAATCAGCGAAGTTGTAGAAAGATTAGTGTTCAAGAAATTTGCTTTGGAGAAATCAGTAAGATATACTGTTGCTTCATAGAAAGAAGAGTTGGTTAAAGTAGCATTAACAAAGCTTGATTGTTCTATTATAGACGAATTAAAATTTATATCAGTCATATTAGCATTATCAAAATTGATGGCGTTAAGCAAAGCACCTGAAAACTGTACTGATGATAGGTTTGCCCCAGTGAAATTGACCATCGTAAATTTAGAAGCAGAAAGGTCTAATCCCGACAAATCACAGTATGAAAAATCAAATATTTCACCATCTAATGGCGATAAATCAGGATTTCCATCTTGATCTAAATCTATAGTAAAAGCAAGTATATCACACCTATCAACAGTAGTGGATTCATAATATTCAAAGTACATATCGGATGCTTCAGTAGAAACTATCGTAACTGGAACAATTGGTCTGTCAGACCCACTTGTTGAAACTTTTGATAAATCTGTTATAGATTTACAACCTTCGATAACCACTCCAAATACAGTATGTACACCATCTAACCAATTAGCCACAACTCCTTCAGGAATTATGAAAAATTGAGATCCTCCAGAATTAGGCTGTGATGTTTTGGCCATTGATATTGTGCAAGGCATGTGTTTAAGGCCGTTATTTGCTTCATCTGGGACATTCCAATCCTTTTGGTCTGAGCATTGATTCTTTGATTTTTTAGCCCCATTACATATTCCATACCAATCAGCAGCATATCCTCCAGTACCATCAAGATTTTCAAAATCTCCTCCTTGAATCATAAAGTTAGGTATAATCCTATGAAATATTGAATCAGTATAGTTCCCTCCAGAAATGTGTTTTACGAAATTATCAGCATGATCAGGAGATGCAGTGTGATTTAATTGAATTTTAAATTCATATTTGTCTTCACCATGCACTACGTTAATTGTTACATCACTATATTCAAAATAAGCATTTAAGTTATCATTATTTTTTGAATTATCCATTGCATCATCATCTGAAGTACATCCCGACAGAGGAACAAGAAGAAGGAGCAGAGTCAAGGCATATGCATTTATCTTCATATTACTTGCAATAGATAAAATCAATTAAACCCATTGTTTTGGTCAATAAATCATTCAGTATAATATTAGAGTTCCATTAATGAAAAATTACAATAAAATTATGTTGAATTAATTATTATTCAGATTAATATAAACACTTTCACTATCGTATTCATCTCACTGCAAAGTTCATTACACCGCCGCGGGAATATTCGAAGTCCATGGGTAGAACAGTGCCGACCTGGAGAAATAGAATTGAGCGAAGAATCGATAGTTGGATGCCTTTTAGAAGGGTTTTAAGACACTCTGAAAGGGCTGAATTTGATCGTATGTTAAATTCTATCAGAAGTCGTTCTTCTGCTTGTGGGATGCTTCCAGCTTCAGATGTTCTTGAACCTGCTTTACTTGCCATATTAATAGATATCAATACAAGACTCACCAAATTAGAGGAGGAAAAAAATAGCGATGGTTGAGGGCTGGATTCTCGACATATATCAAGATTCAAATTCTGAAGGAATGATTGTATGGATTAAATTAGACGATGGAAGAGTATCAAAGCACATATTTCATTGGTCACCCATAATACATATTGCAGGAAATTTAGATAATATTAGTGCGCTTGAAACTAAACTCAAAGGTATGGAATATGAGATATTATTTGGAAAAATGAATTTTTCAAGACAAATGAGATTGAAAAGTCATGAGTCCGGCAATACTTCAGAAGTTCTTGCCATCTCTATTTCAAGGCCTTCTAAAATCAAGCATGTAGCCGATGTGATTGCGGCAATTGGTAAATGGAGTAATTTTGAGATTTATTCAGTAGATCCAAAACCATCTCAAAGATTTCTACATGACATGAATACTCATCCATTTGGTAGAGTAAAGATTTCGAATAATGAAATAATATCTCTTGATAATAGAAATGATTCTCATTGGAGTCCTCCCCCATTAAAACAAGCAATACTGAAAGTAAATTGTAAAGATAGACATGGTAAACGTAGTCCAAATGGGATAGTAACAGGAGTGACGATAATTGACATGGGCCTTGTTGGTTCTAATTCAAAGGGAAATCCAATTCATATTCAATTAAGTCCTGAACGGAATCAAGATGAATTTCTATATGAAGTTGAAAGAGCCATACATTGGATTAATCCAGACGTCTTGATTACAAACAAAGGTGACAGTATAGATTTTCCAGCCCTCATAAATATTGCATCCAGACAAGGAAGAGAATTACAGTTTAGTAGAAATAAACGTGGTACCAATATTAGGAGAAAGGCGATTACAACATTTAGTTATGGAAGAATACTGAGATCTGATGCATATCATGCATTAGAGGGGAGAATACATGTTGATATGGGTGCTTCTTTTATTGGTAAGGAAGGTGGTTTAGAAGGACTTTGTGAACTTGCAAGAGTATCGGGGATTCCTGCTCAAGATCTTTCAAGATTATCGCCTGGTTCTGCAATTTCGGCAATGCAAATAAAACAATCAATGGAAGATAGTGTGTTAGTTCCATGGAAAAAAAATAGACCTGAAGATATGAAAACTGGTACACAGATGCTAATATCAGATAGAGGAGGTTTGTATCTAGATCCTCGCCCGGGAGTTCACAAACAAGTGTATGAATTAGATTTTGCAAGTCTATTTCCAAGTATTATAGCAACTAGAAATATTAGTCCAGAAACAATGAATTGTGAATGTTGTAAGATTCCAAATGGCAAAGAATTGCGAACAGGTAAACTGCCCCTACCCCCCAATATGGCTTTAGAAGAAATTGAAAGACGCAAAAGATCAAATCAGGATCTTCAGTTATTAGTTCCAGAACTAGGAATGCATACATGTACCAAAAAATATGGATTCTTGGGCAGAGTTGTTGCACCAATTATTGAGAGAAGAAAGCATTTGAAATCAAGAAGAAAATCAAAAGGAGATGTTTGGGATAGGCGTCAGAATGTTCTGAAATGGCTTTTAGTGACTTGTTTTGGCTACACTGGATACAAAAATGCCCGGTTTGGACGCATAGAATGTCATGAAGCGATATGTGCATGGTCACGTGAGATGATAATAGATGCAATGCATGATGCTGAAGAAGAGGGTTGGGATTGTTTACATGCAATTGTAGATTCAATTTGGCTTGTAGACTTGCAGAATAGGAGTGAAAAAGCACGTAGTGAATCAATATCTAGATTAATAGATAATATTGAAACTAAATCTGGAGTACCAATAGAGCTTGAAGATGTGTATGATTGGATAGCATTCGTACCCAATAGAACTACAGGAGTTGGCGCTCTAACTAAATATTTTGCATATGGAGCAAATGGATGGAAAATAAGAGGAATAGAGTTACGTCAGCACTCAACTTGTCAATGGATCAAAAATCTTCAGAAGAGTATTTTGGAGGAGTTACGTATAGGGCCACCAAAAGATGCTATCGTACGTTCGATGAAGTTATTTAATGAAGAAATATCCAATCTTAAGAAAGGTAAAATTACCCTATCTGAACTTATCATAGCTAGAAGAGTTAGGAATAAAGCCGGACAGCACAAAGTACTGAATTTGACAGCTGCAGCACTACTTAGAGAATTAGACCTAGGACAAAACACACATCCAGGTAGAAAGATTAGGTTTGCTGTTGTAGGGCAAGGCAGAAGAAATCCTTCTAATAGAATCAGAATGGCATCGGAAATTAAATCAGGAAAAAAGTCTATATTAGGACAAAGGGGGGATATTAGTTACTATGAAGCACTTGCTTTACGTGCTGCTTCTGCACTTTTATCTCCATTTGGAGTGTCAGAAGAAGAGTTGGCTTCGGGTGGATCGGTCCAAACGACTTTGGATATGTGGTCAGGAACTGTAAAGTCTTGAAGGGAAACTTGTGGATTTCTCTTTACTAATGGTTCTGCAGTCATACCTATTGAATGTAATTTAGCTGTAATTACACCTTTTGATTGTGAAAGAATTGTAAGTCTGTCACCCGCAGCATTCTTCAAATCCAACTTCATTGATTTGGATAGATATGGTTGCGCTTGATAGTTTACTGTTACTACTACTAATGAATTCCATTTATTCGCTATACTTTGAATATGAGCTAGGGATTCTTTGAGCATAGCAGAACCTTCGGCACGCTTTACTTGAGTATCCGCAAACATAGATGCTAAATCAGAAATAACAATCAATCTTCCTTTGACTAAATCATCATCATCAGTCTCAGAATCTAGTCTTTTGACTATTTCTGCCATCTGATGGGCTGTGAATCCCCTACAAGCATGTAAATTATCCAAAGCCTCTATTCCGCATTTTTTACGTGCTAAAGGACGTATTAGAGTAGAGGGATCAAGTCCCATTCCTCCATCAATCCAATGCACGGGCCTTCCTTTGGCTAATTCTTCACATATCATATATCTAGTAAGATACCTTGTGGAGCGTTTTGAACCTTCTATTAGTAGCATATCTCCAACTTCTGGACTAGGGAGTTTTGATTTGAGAAACCGTATTCCCCATGATACATTTTGCTGCTCTATGGTCATAGTAATAATTTATATTATCTCGGCGGTATGATGAACTTTTCTTAAAAATATATAATATTACAGTATTATCATAAGCAGAGGTATCAAGATTATATCTATTCGTTGAGCCGGAGTAAATATGAGTAAGTTAAAGACCATGATTATGGCATTAATTATGTTAACATCAATACTATCTGGATGTACTTCTTCAGATGTTTCTTCAGATGTAACTGACCTAGAACAAAAGATTAATGATTTGCAACAAACAAATGATAATTTATCTACTCAACTAGAAACAGCAGAACAAAATCTTGAATTGTTTAACAATCTTTCATCTGAGTTGCAATCTTCCCTTACATCGATTAATATGACTGTAGATGAATTAAATATTCAAATTACTCAGAATGGCATTATGATAAGTAATATTACAAATCAACGAGATTCTTTACAACTAGATTTAGATGAAGCCATACTATCAAATTCTTCAATAATTTCAGAATTAGAATCTCAGTTAGAATTGTTAAATCAACAAATTTCTCAATTAAATTCTAACAGTACCCAATTAGAAGATCAATTAGAAGATGCTATGGAAGAAATATCTGATTTAACAAGTTCATTAAATGTAATAACTGATCAGATGTCTAGAATAATGTATCAAACCTTCACAGATGTAAATGGTTGCCCTCTTTCTGACCCTACTCAAAAAATTAAGATAGGTCATGATAATAATGCTAATGGCCAATTAACTGGTAATGAAATAGAAATGATAGTTGGGAATTGTGCTGGAAACTCAGGAGTAGTTGCAAGCATTGGCAACACTGGAGGATCTCCCAGAGATGCTGATATTTCTCAAGCCGTAGAAATGGGCGGAAATATATATTTTATAGCAGATGATGGCGTTCATGGGACTGAACTTTGGAAATCAGATGGGACTCTTGGAGGAACTATGATGGTTATTGATTTGACACCTGCAATGTGTGATACATGCACAAATATGGATACTGACATCAGGGAATTGGTTGCCGGAGATTCACATTTATTTTTTGCTGCTAATACTCTAAATAATGGATTTCCTGATCCAATAAGAGAGTTATTTGTTAGTGATGGTACAGAATCTGGAACTGAAATGGTTAAGGATTTATTCGATTGTCCAACATCGACAGGAGACATAACTATTGATTATCGAGGAGTTAATTCTTTAGTAGCAATACCAGGTTCTAGTTATGGAACACAAGGGCAAGATCGAGTAATATTCTCTGGATTTAGTTGTTCAATGGAAAGTTGGTCATGTAACGGAGAAGAGCCTTGGATTTCTGATGGCACATTATCTGGGACTCTGGAAGTTGACAATATTAGAGTTGGAGATACTTCAATGACGACTGCTGATGGACAGGGGGCACTTATTGATATCATAGGTAGTCAACCAAGAAGTTTCTTTCAATCAGGAGAAACAATTTATTTTACTGCAGATGATAATGAGTCAGGTAGAGAAATATGGAAATTTGATTTAATACAGACATCTTCCACTGGTGGAGACATGGTTAAAGATATTAAAACAGGCTCTTCAGATAGCTTTGATATTGGAATGGCGGTTGAGTTTACTCAATTTGGAGAAGATGTTTACTTTGCTGCTGATGATGGAATTACAGGTGTTGAATTATGGAAAACAGATGGGACTACTTCGGGTACAATCCTAGTGCGAAATGTAGATTTAAATTCTAACTCAAGTAATCCTAAACATCTAACTGTAGTTGGAGATGACCTGTATTTCACAGCAAATGATGGAGTGCATGGGACTGAGCTTTGGAAGTCGAATGGTACTTCAGTTGGGACTGAAATACATTCGGATATTTCAGAAGGCTCCAATAGTAGTAATCCTAAAGATTTAATTGCGTTTTCGAACAATCTTTACTTTGTGGCACATAATGGTTCGAATAATGTTGTTATGGCAACAATGGGAAGTATAACTACTGCGTTTAATCCAATGGGACTTAATATTACAAATCCATCAGTTGGAACCATTTTTTCTGATTCTATTTACTTTACTGCAAATGAAGGATTGTTTCAAATTAATCTTATTAGTATTCACCCAGGTACAAATCCGGTTCTTTTTATTGTTCCAGTTGATCTTCATGCTTGGAATGAGGCGCCGGAAATTCTTGTTGCAACAGATAATGAAATAGATAGTGAGAATATATTATTTCTAACTAATGATTTTAATAATAATCCCAATTCTAGATATTTATTCTATCATTGGGATAATTCTTATTCAAATTTACATTATGTTTGATTACATAAAACTAAATTCGTCAGAATTAAAATCGGGCCAAAACTAATCATCTATGGTACTATCCAAAGCATATGGAAGAAGAGTGGTGGGATTCGGGAGAGTCAGGAAAAACACCTCCAGATGAACCTAAAAATGAGGTAATTGGTAACTCAGAAAAAGTTACTAACACATTATCAGAAGAAGTGAATTTAGATTCGAGAGAGTCGGGAAATACTCCTCTAGATGGACCTAAAAGTGTGGTTATTGGTAACTCAAAAAAAGTCACTAATACATTATCAGGACAAGTGAATTTATCAAGCGGTAATCAATATACTGTTTGGGATAACAATGAAAATGAGAAGAAATTTGTATTTCCATCTTGGGCTTGGTTCTTAGTTGGCCTAATTATAGTACCAGTCGTACTTTCCTTTACTACATCATTATTGAATGATTACACTAATTATCAGGAATACTACGCTGATCGACACTCTTCAAATAATGATGATGTGACGATTAATGAAGATTTATTTGATGTTTATAGATTTGATTTAGGACGGGGTTTTGAAGATGCATTCTTATCTAATGATTATTGGAGCATAAATGCAGAAATTGAGAATAATAATCCTGATGATTATTATTATTGGAACTGTAATGTTGATGTAGAGAATCAAAATGCTAGAGTAGAAGAACGCGATGATAGTGAAGGTAAAATTTGGATGAAGTGTGTAGTAAATAATTGGAATGAAGACTTTCAGGATGAAAAAGTCTACTTAAGAGTAAATGGTAATTCAATATATGTAGCAACGCAAAGTGACAATGTTCCGATTTATGTAGGCTATTGGTATCAACATGGAGAAAGTCCGTTTGTCTTTGTTTCATGTATGCTTTGGCCGATTGTAATAATTGGTGGATCAATATTTGGATTTGTAACACAAAGAAGGGCCCTTGCATATGGATTGATGACTTTTACAGGATTGATTTTTGGAGCTTTCTTACTATTTTTCATGTTGTTAATGATGTATGGCTTCTAATCTAATTATACTTTTACAAGTATTGTTTAGACTAAATTTTTCCTTAGTTTTCAAAGTCACTTAATAGTTTATAACTATGAAAAATCTCAGCGGATCGATGCAATTTAGGGAGATAAAATTAGTTTGTATATCTAACTAGATTATGACATTAATGGTACTGCTGCCATTAC
>DARI01000001.1 GCA_002503285.1 Euryarchaeota archaeon UBA557 | reverse complement strand
TACTTTCACAAGAAAATGCAATCAAGACCATACTCATACCAAAATATGCACCGATCATTGATATCTCCATATACTTCTGAGAAATTTATTCAAATATAATTCCTATGGTCACCACTCTATAATTTTCAAGATATAACTACAAATATTTTAAAAACAAGGATCAATAATATGGAAATAAGGTTTAAAAAACTTTAAAAAAATTTATTGAAAAAACCTTAATAAAATCATCCATATCTTTTGCAATAATTCGTGCAATATATGGATTCGCAATAATAATAACATATTTTATTGCAGACAAAGGCACAACATATTTTTCTATTGGTTCCTTCTATTTCTATGATTAAACAGAATAATATTAAAAAAAATTAAAAAATATGTTTAATTATCGAACGAGTTCGGAGAATATACCCAATGTTCATTTGATCTTATCTTATCAGAATAATATAATTTTATTTCTGGAACATTTGACATTTTATTATGAAATTTTAATAAAATTGGATATTTTAAGATTATAGATTTATCAAGCCCATCAAATTGTCCTGAAAATAACATGAAAACATCAGTAAACAACTTGATATCGGCTATGCTCATAAATTCAGTGTTCGCTAACCAACCAGAATCAGAATCTTCATACAAGGATGATAAAATTTTCATACCTACATCTAATTTTTCACCTTCTTCAAATAGATTTTTTCGAGCATTGATCTTTTCATCCATATCTTCAATGTAGAAAGTAGGAGTAAACGATTCCCACCAACCTCTCATAACATCTAGTATTTCATCTACTTTAGCCCTCATAAAAAGGTCTTCAGGCTCTAATCCAGCCAGTGCACCGGTGTATCTAAGCAATGCAGCAGACTCTGCTATTATGCCCTGAGATGTTTTTATTATTGGAAGTAGGTCGTATGGAAGTACGTTATCGTTTTTTAATTTGATATATTCTTCATTATCTACCGTTGTATCTTTCCAAGATATCCCAGATAATTCTAAACATAAGCGTGAAGATTCAGCCAAACCAGGGGAATTGAAATATATGATTTCATGCATGTACGGACGAGGGACTTATTTTACTTTAAGGCTCCCATTTTGGGTATTAAAAAATTTCTTAACCACCATTCGAAAATTTTATCAAATCATTTATTGGTATATGATCCACAGTATCTTTACAATAATGTGATCTAACGACATTACCGTTTTCATCTATCAAAATATCTACTGGTATTGTACTCATTTTTGATATTGATAGTGTTTTTGGAATATATCCCTTAAGAATAGCATGTAGTGTTGTCATTGGAGCTCTTAATGGAGCAAAAAGCACTCTAAATATAGATTTTTGAATTTCATATTCTTTAAATGACGTATATTCCTCGTCTGCAAGAATAACAAAAGGAGGATTGTGTTTTTTCATTGACTTTGTTAATTTATCAACATTAGCATCAAAAATACCTACCATAACTGTATCTTCATTGAACTCGCTCCACCTCTTTGTAATTTTATTAATTCTAATATTACAGAATGGACAAGATTCAAATCTAAAAAAAGTTAAAATTATTCTTTTACCTTTAACCAATGATATATCGAACTCACCACCATCTATTGATGGCAGTATAATATTTGGCATTTGGTCCCCTGGCGATATTTTGGGCATATAGAAATGATATTAATTTTGATTTTAAACTATTTGGTAACTTGCATATAACTAAGACAATCACATCAAAAATTATTTATTGTTTTTGATTAATATGTTCTTCATACCATTGGTAACATGGAATTAACCACAATATTGAACATAATGCTAGTGGTAATGCTATGCCCTGATAATAAAACATTGGATCATCCGTAAACAAATATAAGAAACTCAATACTAATGGTTGATTAGCTGCCCAACCAAACAGTGGTCGCAGGGCGACCTTAGTAGTTAGGAGCACAATTTCCGGCTCGCGTATTAGGTTCCTTAAGTACTTTTCACTACTAATTTTTCATATAATCAATATGCTTTCATCTTAACTTATTGCGGTACAAAAATACATATGCATGATATTTTGTAATATTAGAAAAAAATTTCTTTATAATATAATTTTGATCTAATTATTACCTTATTTTAGACATTTTTTCACTCTTTATTTTTTATTTATAAATCAGACATAAAAAAATAATCTAAAATCAAAAAAGTATAAGATTAATTTTTTTTTATCTTTGGGATTAGTGCTGGAGTATTATTTCTATACTCAATATATTTTGAATTATCTCCCCATTTGGTTAATCCACGAGTATCAAGGATGGGGATTCCACTAACTTTAGTAAGTAAAAGATATACGAATATTGGAGAGATTAATGCAACCAATTCTAATCCATTCAAGCAAGATAGACCAAAACATGCTATTCCCAACCATAATAATATTTCTCCAAAATAGTTAGGATGTCTGCAATAACTCCAAAGACCATGATCTATCCACTCATCAGTTCTTTTATTGTTAAATTTGGATTTTTGGTTATCGGCAATTACTTCTATTGAAAATCCGGTAATCCATAGAATTATACCAGTTAGATCCCATATCCCTAAAGGTATTTCAGTTCCAGATTGACTGTTTACTACTATTACTACGTTCAATGTTAAGAAAACCCATAACCCTTGAAGAGTCCATGGCACTAAAAATCGAATTGGTGATACTTTAAATTCATCAAACCTACCATCTTTACCGGTCCTATGAATGCGTAAGTATAGAAAGCTTGTAAGGCGTAGAGACCATATTACTACCAGTATACTTATTATAATCTGCCTATTATTTATTTGATTATTTAGACTTCCTATCCAAAGGCTAAAGAAGATTACGGCTAAATATGTAATACCGCCAGTAATATCATAAAATCGTTCTGTTTTCATTATTGATGCAGGTATCCAAGCTATCCATTGAATTACAAATATAAGTATAGAACAAAGAAATACTGATGAGTACCCATATACTTTTACTGAATTTATATCTACTGCGCCAACTATTAAACTAACTATTGTAATAACGAAAAATATTATTATAGAAGTAACTCGAATATCCTTACCGTTCATATATTTTTTTCTAAGGGTATTAATATTAATAATTATGTATTATAATTGTATAATTTTATAATCGTTTATAAATATAAATGAGTTCCTTAATGAATGCATATCAAAAATTGAAAACTATTAGTTTACAATGGATATTCAACATAGTATGGTGTGGTTTAAGCACGATAGATTCTAGAAATAATGTTGGCCGTCATTATTGGTGATATTGGTACATCAGATTGGACTCCTGTAAAGGTAAGTGTATTGGATAGCGGCGTATATGCTTCGACATATAATGAAAGTAAAACATATTGCCTTTGGGTAGATTACGAATATTAAATAAAGGTGAACATATTCTAACCCATTAATTAGTTATTCACATTCCCTTGGTTGTGATTCTTGATTGGATACCGATTATGCATATCCTCCAGGAAATTTTTTACCGGTCTATGTAAATCCAAATAATTACTATAATTCTTTCTTTTTAAGTTGTTTTTCATGATTTGACGCTAGTATATACTTATTCATGTTGGCTCCTTTGTTTGGCATAATATTTTTATTAGTAAAAATAAAATCTACGATACAATTATATTATCAATAATTTATCTAAACAGAAGTAACAATAATAAAAAAAACACCATTTAAGATTCTTATTAGGAATAACAAACCTGTATTTAGTAGTTTCACATTGACTCCAAGATCGGATAATACTAAGCCATTAAAAAAAATTATCAAGTAACAGTAAAGATCCATCTTTTAGAAAATTGTTAGTTAAAAAGAAATAGAATGGAAAACCCTCAAAATTCAAACTTGTATCATATCTATTTCAAAATATTATGATTTATGTGGAGAATTAAATAACTCAATCGGATTAGATACTGTAGATTTTTTTATGTTATACGTTCCGTCAAAGAAATTGCATTAATCATAAAAATACAGGAATTGACTGTAAATAATGTATGAAATGATCTCATGTGAATATACTCTTAGTGTGAAAAGATCCCCTTGGTGAAAGATTATTTTCTAATGCCGTGCGTACTTTGATTCTTCCATTCTCGCTATATCCATAAATAACTAAACCAGGACTAACATTAAAATTCCAATATTTTTCAAATATTTTAGCATCGTCTTTATTTTGTGATAATATCTTTGGCACAGCATGATACATAGCTAATTTATGCCTCTTGACTCTAAAGTACTTACCAAATACTTTCGGCAATAATTTACTAATCCATGTATCATAAATTTTATTTACATCTCTTGGTATTATATATCTAGGATTATCTAAAGGCCCTAGTACTTGCCCCATTGCTGATATAAATATCTTTGATTCGGCTTCAGAAGCACCTTCTAGATAAGTCCTCATCCATCCACCTCCTCTATCTCCACTTGCAACGATTAGCCCCCGCTTGAGGTAACCAGTTCTCCTTAAAGCACCAGATACAGCAGTTGCAATCGCTAAAATCAATGATTCATCATTCCACTCAGGTTGCTCAAATGCCATACTTAGTATAGGCCATCCCCCTGAAAATCCTTCCTTCATTTTCAATTCTATTGCATCAATAGGAATCTCATCAAATGAATCACCAATCTTCCATAATTCTATTGTACGTTTTCTGTCCCTTGCCCTATATATCATCTCTTCATTGAATATATCCATGGTCTCGGAGATACCTTCGGGACGTGCATCAGTGAATGCGGCATGAACATGTCCAACACCTTTCTCAATAGCACCGTCATCACATACTCCATATAATTGAGAATGTTTTCTTTTAAATCGGTCATAATCATCAAAACCTTTAGAAAATTCCTCAGCTAAGCATACTATATCCCAATTATTAGCAACTTTATTTGGATTATTCTTATCAAGCCTAAATGATCTCCCCCTGAGTTGATTTATGCTCATGCTTGTTGTAACCGTCGTTAAATCAATAAGTACATTTATTTTACTAGCATCCCAACCTTCACCTAATAATCCCCTTGTACCAACTAAACATTTTGTTATTCCTTGTTGAAACATTTCTGTTATCATTTCCGTATAATATCTTGGCTTCCAATGACCACCTTTGCCTTTTATCTCTTTAAATCCAAAATTATCTACAATATCAAAATCTATGTCTAATGACCTCATCTTAATCCATTCTTGAAATGTTGGTAAAATATCTTTGAGTAGGTCGTCATCTACTAAAACAGTCGAACCAGTCATCAGAACTGGATTTAAGCTATCAGTAGACTCATTCTCTAACAATGAGCGGAAGGCTGCAATAGCCCCACCTGCATTTTTATCAAGTACACCTTCCACTACGGATGTTGCCGAAGTTTTTTCAAAATCAGTGACTATAACTGCTCTTATCTCGGGGCCAAGGGCTTGAATTTCGGCAGATAGTATTGCATTTAATGCGTCATATTTAGCAGATGCATAAGCCATAACCCTTCCTACGGGTGAGGCACAAGGGCGTATCCCCGTTTCTGTAATTTGATGCCCTAACATTCTTAGCCTTTGTTTAACTTTTTCTGCAACATTATGATCTAAAGTATTTTTAGATCGAAGTAAACCATGTCGTATATATCTATCTAAAAGAGGAATAACTATTGAATTTTTTGTGAGATTGATATCTAATAATTTTTGTTCAGGTTTAGGAATATCTTTAGGTAACGACAATCCCTTAGAAGTTAGATATAATCGAGAATTATTAGCTAATGTTTCATCTCTCCTGACAAAATTAGACCAATTCTTAGCTGCTCCGCTTGGAAGTATTAATCCATCCAATACTTCACTTAGCCAAACATCTAGATTTGGAATACGATCATTTGACTTTGATACACCATTGCTAATATCATAAATTAAATCTTCAAAATCCTTATCTACGTTTGAAATATAAATTAATTCGTCCCTAGTCGGCCTTACGAAGTATGCTAAATCTTGGTACGGTGAAAGATTTGAGTTTCTAACCAAAGCGGGGACAGGTACTTCGTAATCTATTTCGCCAAAAAATTCTCGATACCTTTTCCCATCTTTTATATTTACAGAGTTTAAATCAGGAGGAGTGGCAGTAAGACCTAGGACAATTGGGTTACCAAAATATTTACGAATTTCGCTCAGTACTCTTCCCCAGTGACCTAATAAATGATGGCACTCATCTAAAATTATCAATCCTATGTTTAAATTAGAAAGTTTTTCCAGATTCTTTTTGGACGACTCATGTAATACCTGCATTGCATTACCATGGAGTACTAAATTATCTCTGATTTTTTTCCTGTAATAACTTAATCTTTCATTATAATAAATAAAATTAGATTCTTTTAGGCCATTAATCCATACCATTGATGAGTCGGGATCATCAACTTCATTTTCTAATAATAATTGATTCATCCATAACTCAATAGCCGAATCATCTAGATTTTTATCTCCTCTTTTAGGCAAAGTAATAGATTGATAAGTTAACGAGGTTAGTAAACCGGGTGATTCGGTGTCTGTTCCAATCTGGTTATCTTTTCCATCTAGATTGAAAAGTTCCTTCGCCCTTGCAATCCATTGAGCCTGAATAGCGGAATTAGGACAAAGCACCAAAGTAGGCTGCCTTACTAAATCTGACCACGTATAAAGGCCTAAAACAGTTTTTCCCGAGCCTGGAGGGGCTACTATGTAAAGATTTTTTTCGCCTGATTCTATTTGTTTTTGAATTATATTGGAGGATGCAATCTGAGAAGGACGAAGTTTTCCTAAAAATCCAATCTTCCCGAATTCTCCCATATATAGTTCTCAAACATCTAACGTAATGAATATTGTTCAAAATATTATATTAAAATATATAAAAAAATATGTAACTGTTGAACGATAATCTATAAATAAATATTATTGGCAAAAAATATATGAAGAATAATGAAAAAATATGGGATTATAGGAAAATTATTGGTCTAATGAGGTCAAGAGTAGATAAATCTCAATGCACTACTACAGAAATTATTGAATACATGAAAGAAATACATGGACATGATTCAAGACCTAATGAATTAGAACGAGCATTGATGAAATCAAATAGAATTCATAAAATTGGAACTAAGCAATATAATGGTAGAATGGTATCTATATGGGGCTCGGATTGGAATGAATAAATATTAATTCATTTATTTTCATAAACACGAATATAAAAACTAAATTTACTGTAGGTAGTTTATGGGTTTTGTAGATTATCTTCTTGCGCCCAGGAAGGACTACAGAGGTATGAACACGCCAAGTGAATCTTCAAGACTCTTACTTATTGTAGTAATTATCTCCGTATCTTATTGGTCCTGGCCACTCTCTGAGGGCATACTATTTGTATGGTTGGCCATTATTACATTCGTGTCTACTCCAATACTTTTCATAGGATGGATCATACTATCCTATGCTGGACAAAATAGGGAATCAAGAAAGTTGACACCATCTTGGGAAAAAATCAAAAAAATTAAAAAATAAAGTATTATTATTCTATTAAATGTTTTATTTTCAAAACCATAATTCATATGTAATAATATTGAGTGAAAAATGTGAAATGTATAATTACCAATAATAATTCCATATTAAATGAGATTAGTAGTATACATGTTTTTGGTGCAGGCTTGAATAAAGAAAGGAATGCATGGCATTCAATTAGTAAATTATCTCAGAGGGGCTTTCGGGTTATTCCAATACATATACGAGATGCTGGAGCAACAATTTCTGGCATACCGATAAGATCGGGATTAGAAAAAGGAGTTCATTTAGAAATTATAGTATTGTTTCTTGCTCCTAAAAGGGCTAGAGAGGTTGTAAGACGTTTATTATTAATGAAACTAGAAAAACCACCAATGATTTGGTTTCAGCCTGGTGCAGAAGATGAAATGTCAATTTTTTGGTTAAAAGATGCTGGATGGACAATAAGATATAATGATTGTATAGTTGAATATTGTGAAAGGAAAAATATATCTAAAATACCAATGTTTTATCCATGGTTTTTACAAATTCAAGATCCAAATGGATCTGGTTGTTCATATTGGTCAGTTCATGATGACATGAAAGACATAGGTCCTTTAACAACAAAACTTGAATGGGTCGGAGATATCATCGATCTAGAATTTTCAGAACATAATATACCAACCTATATTCGTAGTTTAAAATTAAAAAATGAGAGCCTTGAACAGTGTGCAAGAAGATTAGCTAATTAGTAACAGATATTAATTCAAATAACTGACATCTTCTAAATATTCATCATCTTCTAATTAATAATATACATCACCTTTTTCCAATTTCTTATTGTTTAGCTAATAAAAACAAATTAAATTGGAAGATCTCAAAATATACAATCATTAATAATTTTAATTAATTCACCATTATCCCTTATAGTTTTGACAACATTATGGCCACCAGAATAACTTGAAATGTTAATTCCTTTCGATCTCAATTTTTCGCTATGGATTTTGTCTAATCTGTCTTCTTTGCCATATATGGAGTAAACTTTGATATTATTAAATTTTAAGTTGGATAAATCAAAAAATATCCTATTGAAATTCTTATGTACATATTTCATTTGTTTTGACCACCTATCATCGCCATATAATTTTCTACTTTCTTTATCAATAAACGTCTGAGGACTAAATGAAATAATTCCATCCACACTTAACAGGCTACCAAATAATAAAGCTGCAAAACCACCCATTGAACCTCCAATTGTTACTACTTTAGAATAATTAATTGTATTTATTATGTTTTTTAAATTATGACTAACAGTTTCGATATCATTTCCGAGGCCTATTGCTCCTTTGTGGTACCAACATTGATTCGTATCTTTTACAAAGATAAAATGACAATCAACATTTTTTTGCAAAAAATTCTTAAATTCAAATACTGGTTGATAAATGCCTCCTGAAATGCCCCCAAAGGCAATAATCAATGGTTTTATTTCATCATTAGAATCAATTAGGTAATCTTCTTCGGTTTCTAATGTTTTGATGAATTTATTTATAAATTTAGTAAATAAATTTGATTTACCAACCACTGATAATCCCCTATATAACACATTTTTATAATAACACACTTTTAGTTATTCCGTTATAAATTAAAATTTATATAATATTAAAAAATTAATATAGGTTATAAAAATATTTAATAATATTATTCTATTATAAATAATTAATTTCAGATAATGAAATAAACAACTGCATCATAGTAATTGTATGACCTACACCGATGTATCGTTAGATGATGCATCAGAAGTAATAGAATTAGCCGGATTCAAAGATTTACTTAGTATTGAGAAATTAGATGGCGGATGGGCAAATTCTAATTATATTTTAACATTAGAGAGTAATGAAAAGTTAGTATTAAAAATATGGAATGAGCAATCTATTGAAGAAGTAAATTATTTGTTAAATATGACAAAATATATAGTAGAAAAGGATTTTCCAACTCCCAAACCAATTCAATATTTAGATGGAAGTTATATCCTTAATAAAAACGGACTTGCATGGACTTTGTTACCATTTATACAAGGGAACTGGTTAGACTCCAACCATTCGTCACTTTATTCCCTTGGAATAATACAAGCTAAGTTACATATAATAGAGCCACCTAATAATTTAAAAAAAGAATTTTCAATGGGATATAAATTGTTTAATAAATTGTATAATATAGCTGATGAAAATAATGAATGGACCGATTTCATGAAATTTTTAAAAAATGAAACCGAAGAATTGTTGATAAAAATTGGATCATTACCAAAAGGAATAATACATGGGGATTTATTTTCAGATAATGTATTAGCGATAAACAATGAAGTTGTTACTGTATTAGATTTTGAAGAGATCTGTTATGATTTTTTGGCGTTTGATTTGGTAATGACATTTGTTGGTTTTGGTTGGAAAAAGGGTGAACCTATCAAAGAAAGATGGGATTCATTATTAGAAGGGTATCAAACAATAAGAGTATTGAATGCAGATGAGGTACGAGCCTTGCCACATTTACATAAACTAGCCACACTATCAATTGCAGCATGGAGATACTGGCAATTTGTGATTAATTTACCAGATACTGACCATACAGATAGATATATAGAAATGACAAATAGATTGAATAAAGAGTTACCGTTCTAAAATGATGGTTTCCAGACTTTGTATGCAATATATGCTGGAAATTATCTTTATCTTGATCAAATACCATTTTATGTCCCTCTAACCAGTGAAAATACTCCAAATCAACATCTATCTCAGAATCTAGTGTAGATTGCTCAATGATTATTTATTTATTTTTTAAATATGAGACGAATGGCCCAGAAAATAAATCAATGAGCGGTTTGAAAATCAAGGTTACACACGTACACTTGTGCACTGATACTTACTCAAGCAGACAATATCATCATGGCAATTTTCCAATCTTTTCCATGTTAAAATTTTATATCTTCCAAATTTTTTTAAATTCATCGGGCTGTGAAAATACCTTAATTAATCCTAGAGACTAATCTTTAGAAATAAATTTGGTATACCTAATGCGGCAGCATTTTTCTTAGTCTTTTTGATTTCTCTGATTTGAATCCAACTATAAATCGCAGCGCTTATAATAGTAATTAGGCCAATAACATCTGTCCACTGAGGCGCCGTAGATAGTTCCATATTCATGATTTTGCTAGCCGATATAGGTCTTTTTCTACATTATATATTCATTATTTGATATATTGTTGATTATATTTAGATGTTGTTTTAATTAGAAATCAAATAGTTTAATTAATTTTATGATAAAATTTAAATAAAAAAGTAGCCAATAATGCACTTAAAAGTTGAGGGATAATATGAATCCATGAATCTAATAAATTTATTTTTCCAGTTAAAATAAGGGCACTAGTAACAGCAGGATTAAATGAAGCCAATGATATATCGCCAACTAAAATACCCCCCAAAAAAACTACAAATGCTATTGCAAAACCAAAATAATAATTTCCTTCAGTGGCATCTAATGTTGCAACATTAAGAATTACAGATACTAATAAAAATGTAAAAATAAATTCTGAAATTAATGCGGACATATTTAATTCAAATATTTCATAGTTAGCGTTGACTGGGATTATTAGGTAATAATATAAAATTGAGGCTGTAACGGAGCCTATTAATTGAAAAAATACATAATATTGTAGTTCCCTCTTACTACAGTAACCCCGGTAATATATCGATATTGTAACTGCCGGATTATAATGTGCACCTGATATACTTTTACCACAGTAAATTAAGATCATTAATGTCAATGAAACTATGAATGATCCATATAATCCTTCAATCTTATTAATGACAACAAAACATATTATAATACATAGGATAAATGTTCCAATAAATTCTACTAGTATTTTTTTAGTTAGATTGGAGGTCATTAAAAACTCGGGACGGGCAATAAATAAATTAATGTTATTAATATCACATGAAAATAAATAATGTATATTTTATGATATTTAATTGTTAAATTTGAAGATATATTTACCCTCTCAATTATATTTTGAAATATATTTTAATATTGTAACATCTCAGGAATATTGATTAATATGAAAGATGGAACGAAAATTCAAAAATCATTGATACTATTTTTTGTAATAATGTTGCTATTAACACCTACTATAGCATCAGCTGAATTAGCATTTCCTAATGATACTAATTCATTTGTAATAGATGAAGGAAATGCATTAAATGAATCAGAAGAATTAGAAATTAATCAATTATCTGAAGGATTGAATGAATATTGGGGAACTGAGGTCGTAGTTGTAGTAATAAATTCTACTAGTTATTATGATTCTGACAATAACTCTTCAATTAGTTTATCTAATTATGGATTGGAATTATTTAAAGAGTGGAAAATTGGAGATCAAGAGTGGAAAGATGGAGTATTGGTAATTTTAGCTACTAACCAATCAGGAGCATGGGAGTGGAGAATAGAAAATGGTGAATTTTGGGACCTATATCTAGATTTTAGTAGCATAGGGTTTGATGCTGGTAATGAACTTGATGAGGGTAATTGGTTTAACGGATTAAAAATAATAACTGAAGAAATTATTATTGACATTGAAGAATTTTGGGAATATAATGATGGATTTGTGGAACCTCCGAGTCCTAATTTGGAACCTTTAGGACTT
Organism: Euryarchaeota archaeon UBA557; assembly: GCA_002503285.1. Classification (GTDB taxonomy): domain Archaea; phylum Thermoplasmatota; class Poseidoniia; order Poseidoniales; family Thalassarchaeaceae; genus MGIIb-O3. The sequence continues at coordinate 56,642 of DARI01000001.1, read as the reverse complement.
GGTGAGTCTAGTGGAAACGTGCTAACATCGATACTTTTTTTAGGCTTCATAGGAGTAGTTATACTAGTAATTATTATATCTGTATCTAAAGGAAGAGGTATATCATTTTTAGAAAATGGAAATCCAAATAATAATTTCCCTTTTAATAGAAGAAATAACGTACAACATGTGTATCATCATCATGATGATAATTCTCATTACAAAACTAATTCGAATAGGAACCATCCAAGAAAATCTAGTAGAAGATCTGGTGGCTCATCCAGAAGATCTCGTCGCAGTTCTAGTGGAAGTTCTAGGAGAGGTGGACGAAGTGGTGGAGGCAGGAGAGGTTGAAATATAAATAACTTCTTTAAAATCACATATCCATATCCTATTTGCTCATAAATCACTCAAAAATAATTGTGTGTAGTGGTAATAATTTGATATTAATCAGTATCTTTATCACTCAGTAGGCCTTTAGATTCAGCATAATCTCCGAGGGATTCTAGCCTCTTTAACCATCCTTTTGCATCCGCACTTCTATTTGTACGTACCATCCAGATTCCTCCAAACATAGTATCCCATAATCCATGTTCAGAATTCTTTCTAAATCTATACATGAAATAATCTATTAAGGGTGGTAATAGCATAAGTAATCCAATTAATGTAAATATTTTGGAAACGGTTGAATCTCCTAAAGATAAATTAGCTGTAGTTATGAATACAGCAAATACACCAAATAGGACAAATACAGTTGTTAATCCTTTTAATAGTAAGAATAACCATATTGGAGATTCACCTCTTGTGTTAACGTATTGAGTTCTGCTAACCCAATTTCCTACAGTTCGACCTGTTTGTGATGGCAATACACCTAAATTGCCCACCACAAGTAACATTCCAATTAGGATTAAATATGTTGAGTCGGGAGCATTGCCCCAGACATTGATACCCAAAATAGGAACTGCCCAACCATAACTTATTGCAAAATCTACAAATCTTCGAGTAACTTTCTGTCCCCTTGTAGCAATTTCAAAACCTTCAGGTATTTCTTTAGAAACCCTAGTTCTTTTCACTTTTGGAGTTCGTACTTTCTTTGGTGCTTTCTCTTTCTTTTTTCGAGTAGCTTTTTTTGTAGCAATTGGCTTAGGTTCTACAACGGCCTCCATAACTACTGGAATAGGTTCTTCATTAGTTTTTTCGTTAGATTGAATTTTGCCAGCTTTTTCAAGTAAACCCATTTAAATCACGCTCCATATAATTCACTGATTCTAGTATATATTTTAAAATCAGGAGATTTGACAAATGTATCTATAGAATTAGAAGGTAAATCTCCTAAAACATTGTTTATCATAATGAAGAAATTAATTCTATCTTCGTTTGTGGACGAAATAGGATTATTACCAACCTTTTCAAATAATTTGAAATCATCTGTTACGACGAATTCGTCTATGAAAGTTTTAGGTGCATTTCCTAATAATTCGTTAACAATATTGAAAAAGGTACTAAATTCGTCTTTTGAAGCATCGAGATCTATAATAGCATCTACAAATTCATCGAAGTCAATAGTGCCGGAGTTATCATTGTCTGCAGATTTGAAAAAATCTTTCAGCTCTGAATTACTGAGATTTGATAATTTATCCACAGAAATATTGGTAACTTCAGAAACTTTAGTCAAAAAATTAGTATCTTTCATAGAATCTAAGAACTCGCTCAAATTCATGGAATCATCTTTTTCTGGTACAGATATTAATTCAACTTTAGGTTTAATGGACCTCATGTCTTGTTGTTGTTTTTTCCTGAGAACTATAATTTCCCTATCTAATTCTGAACCAAATCTATCTTGAAACCTATCAAGAAGAGTTCCAACTTCTCCTTTAGCAATTCTGTCTATATGCCCATACATACTTTGTTTATTATCAACTCTAACTGAGGGGTCAGTAGCTTTACGTCTTTCCCAAACAGATTTAAAATCATTATTAACATTCTTAACATTGGACAAATTTAAATCTTCAGCGGCTTGAAGTAATGTCTTATCTATCGAATTCCAGGCATCATCATTGTTGGTTTCGTTAAAAACAGGTGGTGGAGGAGGGGGCATAGATATACCGGGCGGCATAGGAGGCAGAGGGAAATTATTCATCTGTTCTTCTATATCCTCATCTCCCGACATTGGCCCCACGAGTGTGGTGTGTAAATCTACATTATTGAAGGTTCTCCGAGGATTGGCCAATATTGAGGATTATTAACGTTCTACTTCAGCCCATCCCTTAAGAATTAGAAATGTAGAAAGCGACTCATTTACATTAACAATATCGCCAACATTTCCAGTAACTTCTATACCATCCAAACATGCAGTAACATCGTCTGCTATTATTTTTAATTTAGTAAATTTGTTTCCTTTGAATACAATTGATTCAGTTAGAGGGTTAAATTTGTTAGAAGAATATGGATTTAATCTGTTCAAAGGAAAATCCGTGACCCTTAAACCACATTTGCCATGCAAGCTCCCAACGCTCCTAATTACACGCTTGATATCTACTGTCACGGCTTCATCAGTTTCCCCGGCATTACCTAAAACTACTGAAGAATCACCTTTTACTAGTTCCCAAAATAATGGTGTTAAACTCTCACCAAACACCAATAAAGATTGGTCTTTCTTTAACCTTTGAATTCTACGATCATCCGATGATAAATCTGCCAATTGTGAAATCTTTTTTATTATTGTTGCCTTTGTGTAGGATTTTATTTTATTATCAGAAAAATTTGACCTAGCAGTTAAAATTTCAGCAAAATTTTCCATTTCAGGAATAGTATTAGACTTTCTTTGTGAAATTACATTGAGTTTACTTATTACAGTTGAAATTCCTATTTCTACCCTATTTTTCCATCCACTATTTATTCCAGATAGTGTCGTTTGTACATTTATTCCTTCTCCCCTTATATGGTTAACGATTTCTCTTCTCGCATTAGAATCAAGATGAAATAAGCTCGGATTTCTTACGTGTATGTGGAAACCTCTATGTCCAGAAAAAGACGTTTGTACGTGTTCCTCCTTAAATCCAAATTCAGGTTCAAGAAAATCTGACCATAAACTCCATGCTTGCTGTTGAATTAAAGAAATCATACTGGGAAAATCCTTATCAGATACACCCGGCAAATGATCACCATCTAAATCGAATATCAAATCTGCTCCTAACCATTCTTTATCATTCATTTTCCTTTCTAATGGATATTTATAATATGCCGTGCTGTGGAAAACTGAATGAGGAGATCTTTGTTGTAAATAATCAAGAACTTGTGATTTATTATTAAATCCACGATGTCTATCAGGTGGACGTCCATCCCATGGAATGAACATCCATTCTCTTCGTTTTAGTCTAGGTGGAGTCCATAATGAATTCACGTTAAGGGAATTATAATAGTCTGAAAATCGAAGTGCATGACGACTCCACCCTTCTGCCATATAGAGTCGAAAGGGATGTAGGAATTAAGTTTTCAATTAATCTAGTTTCAGACCTTCTATGTCTTTACCATCTGTAGCAGGTTTGGCGCCAGTGATTTCTAGATATGCTTCCCAACAAACATATCTATCATCCAGAACAATTGCTTCTGCAAAAGTTATTGGTTTTCCTGTCGAAGCACAAATTGGACCTAATTGTCCCGTTGCTGTTGAAAGTTCTGCTGGGTTTGGCATGACTATACCAAGATATACACATTATTTACTCTTACTAATGACAAGCTTGAATAAATAAATATTCATATCCTATTAGTTAACGCGGACCACATGGAAGAATTAGATAAGAAGTACAGAATAGGCCATTCCCCAGATCCAGATGATGCTTTCATGTTTTATGCATTAACAGAGGGAGGGATGTCAACGGATGATAGATATTATGAACACGTACTCCTAGATATTGAAACTTTGAATAAACATGCTATGAATGGAGAATATGAAGTATCTGCGGTTAGTATACATTCCTATCCTCTGATAGCTGATAAATATCATCTAATGAATTGTGGTGCCTCTATGGGCGAAGGATATGGGCCAATGCTGATTTCAAGAGATACTCTGACGGAAGAAGAAGGAAAGAAAAAAATAATTGCAATACCTGGCTTGGGAACAAGTGCCTATTTGGCATTGAGATTGGCATGGGGAGATGTTGAAGTTCAGGTAGTACCATTTGATGAAATATTACCAAGAGTTAAATCAGGAGAATTTGATATTGGTCTGATAATTCATGAAGGGCAACTTACTTGGAAAGAAGAAGGAGTGAAATTATTACTAGATTTAGGTATTTGGTGGAATAATAAAACTGGTTTACCATTACCATTAGGAGGAAATGTTGTTAGAAAAGATTTGGGCTTAGAACTTTGTGGAAAAATTACAGAAGATGTAAAAAATAGCATAGTATGGTCAATTGAGAATCCGGAGGCCTCATTAAAATTTGCAAAAAAATGGGGTAGAGGTATTGATGATGAAACAAATAAGAATTTTGTGGAAATGTATGTAAATAATAGAACGATTGATTATGAAAAAGATGGTAGAGATGCAATTAGGGAATTCCTTAGACAAGGGATAGAAATTGGATTAGTCAGTAGTGAATTAAATATTAATGAGATAAAATTCATAGGATCGGGTGAATGAATGGATTCTGATATTCCAATTACTAGTGAATTCGATTCAGTAGATCCAGCTCCCCCTAGTGAAGATAGGAATGTAGAAAATCTTAGAATTACACTAAATGATAGTAAAAAGAAAATGTTTCAAAGAATGAGGGCTTTATTTGCACTAAGGGGCATTGGAGGAACAGATTCAGTTGAAGCATTAGCTGCCGCATTTGAATCTAAATCAGCCTTATTAAAACATGAGGTAGCATACGTGATGGGTCAAATGCAGAACCCTCATGCAGTACCTTTTTTGATTGAGAGGCTAGAAGATGTTCATGAAGACCTGATGGTGAGACATGAGGCAGCTGAAGCATTAGGCGCGATTGGAGATAGAAGTGCGCTTTCAGTCCTAGAGAAATTTGTTAATGATCCAGAACCAGTAATTTCAGAATCATGTGAGGTAGCATTAGACTTACTACAATGGGTTGCTAGCAATCGTCTAAATTTATCCGATTAATCTAAATTTAACCACGTTGGACCATCTTCTAATCCGCAAACTTCAGATAGAAATAACTCGAGTCCTCTCACTCCGTCATCATCCAAAAAATTACTAACTTCATCATCAAAATAACTAGATATCCTATCTTCAGAAAAGACTAATTTTTCAAAAGATTTTGCAATGACTTCCTGTCGAAATTCATCATTTTCTAAAAAATTATTATATTGATTTACCATATCCTTGTGAGCATCCTTTATTTTATTAATAGGTGAATCTTTACGTGCTGCGAAGACTCCGAATACCATAGGTAATTTTGTGATATTAGTCCATTCGGAGCCAAGATCTAAACGGACTAATTCAGGAGATTTTAGAGATGATACTAATGCTCTATCTCCAATTAAGAGTGCACCATCACATTTTGTAAGCATTATATCAATATCTGGCCCGGTATGAACAAATTTAGGATCGAGATTTTTCTGTTTTAAAAGCCATTTTAGTAATGTTACAGAAGTAGAAGAATCAGAAGGAAGTGCTATATCCCTCATTTCTTCAATTGGCCTAGAACCGAATAGTAAGACTGACCCTACCTCTCCTTTACTTACAATGGCTAAATTTGGAATTAATGCTAATTCATCAGAATGCTTAGCATAGTCTGCAGCAGGAATAGGGGCACAAAGACAATCTTGCCTGAGTAGATGGCCTGTTAACCAAGATGGAGGTGCTGGTAATATCTTCCATTTTTTTCCTAAAGATGTAAAGATAGGATCGCAATTTGAAAATGAAACACGACCTAATACGTTTGTCCAACTCATGATGACATCTCTTGATTAAGTAATGGCATAATGATAGAATTTGCAGTCTTGGGAGATATTTCTTCAAATTTAGTATAGATAGAATTCCTTTTAATTGGAGTTAGATTTGATGAAGTTACTAAATTTGATAATTCATGTTTGTCATAGTCCAATCTAGTTTTACTACCTGCCTCATGCATTATTTCTTCATTGCCAACTGTACCATCGATGTCATCTGCACCAGAATTGATCGATAATGATGCTACGTAATCACCAATATTCATTCGATATGCTTTAATGTGTGGAATGTTGTCTAACATTATCCTAGAAATTGCTATAACTCTTATAATTTCAGAAGTAGTTGCTAATTGGGCTTCTGGCAATCTCGTTTTATCGGGTAAAAATGGATAAGGTACAAAGCATTGGAAACCCGAAGATATATCTTGTTGTAATCTTAGTTTATCTAAATGGATTAGTCTTTCTTCGACTGTTTCAACTGTACCAAATAACATAGTACAATTAGATGGGATGCCCAATGAATGAGCAATTCCATGAATTTCTAAATATTCTGAAGAGTTTTCTTTTCCCCTGCATATTCTATCTCTTACTGAATCCACAAGAATTTCAGCACCGCCTCCTGGGATTGAGTTCAAGCCTGCATCTTTTAGTAATTTTAAAGTCTTATGAACAGAAATACCGGACCTCGTTGCAATATGCTTTAATTCCACTGCTGTTAAAGATTTTACATGGATGTGGGGATAGGTGGTAGTAATTTTAGTGTATAAATCGATGTAATGATCAACAGTCCACTGTGGATGTAATCCTCCAACTGAGTGAACCTCATCTATGATTTTTGAATAAGGCTCAATTCTGTGTAAAACTTCTTCAGCCGATAACTCATAAGCATCATTATGCCTTGTTCCTTTTCTAAATGCACAAAAACGACATGCTAGTACGCATATGTTAGTAGTATTTACATGCAAGTTATCATTAAAAAATACATTATTTCCAAATCTAGATCGTTTAATGAGATCTGCAAAAGAACATAAAGCAGCTAAATCTGGAGTATTATATAATTTTAAAGAATCTGAAATATTTATTCTACCACCTGAAATAAGTGTATTTAAAGATTTTAAAAACAAAGAATTATTTTGAATAGTGATGGGTATTTCTAAATTAGATAAATTACTTCTCCAATCTAAAATTTCAACTTGATTACTTAATTGCGCCTCCATTACTATCTGCTGAATCAAGCATGTAATTTGAATGTGCGTCTATAAATAAATTAAAAAAATGGATTTATTGCAAACCATCAATAGCCATCTATCCTGCGTTTGATACGGGGAAGGTGTATTCGCAATGATTATTAGCAACCAAGAATTGGAAAATATGGCCAACAGATGTAGAATTAACATCGTAAAAATGATACATGCCGCTAAGGCAGGACATCCTGGAGGATCATTATCTGCTATTGATTTGATTACTGGATTATATGGTACATCCCTAAATTTTGATGTAAACAATCCTAATTGGGATGATAGAGATAGATTCATTATGAGCAAAGGCCATGCAAGTCCTGCAATATACTCAATACTTCATGAAGTAGGATTTTTAGAAGAGAGTGATTTTATGAGCTTTAGAAAATTGGGTTCTATCTGCCAAGGCCATGTTGACATGAAATGGACAAATGGTGTAGATTTTTCTGCAGGTAGCTTAGGTATGGGATTATCATTTGGATTAGGGTGTTCATTTGCAGCTAAATTAGATGATAGTGATAGAAAAATATGGGTAATGGTTGGAGATGGTGAGACTCAAGAAGGACAACTATGGGAAGCTATTATGGCTGCTGATTTCCATAATGCTGGCAATTTAAAAATGATTATAGATAGAAACAGAATTCAGAATGATGATTTTGTATCAAAGCAGATGGAAATTGGAGATTTATCTAATAAATTGAAATCATTTCGTTGGGAAGTAAAGGAAATAAATGGACATAATATGAAGGAAATCATAGAATCAATCAAATGGGCAGAAATTGATAATGGTCGCCCTAAGGCCATATTGGCCAATACAATCAAGGGAAAAGGAATTTCCTTCATGGAGAATAATCCATCTTTTCACGGCATGGCTCCGAATGACGAACAATTGAAATTAGCAATGGAGGAGCTTTCATGAGTTCGCCGTCTATTTACGGTGCATCTAGAGATGGTTATGGAAATGCATTATTACGTTTAGCAGCAAATCCCGATGTCATAGTATTGGAAGCCGATTTAGGGAAATCTACTAAATCATGCCACTTTAGAAAAGAATATCCAGATAGAACAATCTCACTAGGAATTGCAGAACAAAATATGATGTTGGTTGCAGCAGGATTAGCATCATCAGGAAAAATTCCTTTCGCCAGTACTTTTGCAATATTTACTGAAAGAGGATTTGAACAGATTAGGAATGGCATAGCAAGGCCTGGTTTGAATGCTCATATTTGTGGAAGTCATGGTGGAATTCATACCGGAAGTGATGGGAGTAGTGCTCAATCTATAGAAGACCTTGCAATTTACAGGACCTTACCTAATATGACTGTTATACATCCCTCAGATGATCTTTCGGCTGAAGAATTGACAATGCAGTTAGTAAATTTAGATGGACCATCATACATGCGAACTATAAGGAATAAAGTCCAAAGAACATATGATGCAAAAACTAAAGAGAATATAAAAATCGGCAAGGGTAATGTGATAAAGAGTGGTGATGATGTCGCCATAGTGGCTTGCGGAGTCATGGTTTCAAAATCAATTGAAGCAGCAAAAATTCTTAACGATGAAGGAATAAAAGTTACTGTGATTGATATGCACACGATTAAACCTCTTGATACTGAATTAATAGATTCAATATCGAGTAAATGTAAATGCATAGTAACCGCTGAGGATCATTCGGTAATTGGAGGATTAGGGAGCGCAATAGCTGAACATAATTCTAAAACTAATTTAGTACCGATTGAGATGATTGGAGTAAAAGATAGATTTGGCGAAAGTGGAGACTCTGAAGAGTTGTTTGAAATTATGAATTTAACAACATTAGATATCGTGAATGCGGCAAAAGAATCAATGGCCCGTAAATGATTAAGATTGAAACTAAGAAGCGTTCATTTGATGAAGGTTATGTCACGAGAACCTATTAACATGAGTGACACTGACCTTATGAAGAAGTTACTAGATGGTACACTAGATCCGGCCATGTTAGATGATAATCCTCACTTATACACTTTGGCTGAACGAATATATGGTAGAGAAGCATTAGAAGAAATGGGAGTTTCGGGACCGAGTATTGATTCATACTCTTATGTTGAAGAAAATACATCTGATTTTAATGATATAGAGATGCCAGAATTTATCCCTAATATGGAAAATATAATTAAAAATAATGATGAAGGGCCAAAACGGAGAAGAAAAATAACTCTTTTAATAGGGCTTCTTGGATTATCGACAATAATTGTAAATATTTACATAGGAATGGGTCAAATCCTCTGTTCATTAGGTATAGCAAACATGAAGGAAATATGTTTAGAGAATAATACCCAGGTTGTGTGGACTAATGCATATAGTTTCGGAAAACTACATGAAATTGATACATGGCAACAAACTGGTAGTTTTGAGATTTTAGATATGATTATCGTTGGTTTATCTTCAATATTGGTAATAATAGGATTATTTTTCAAAAAAAATTAATACATTTTAGCTAAATGTTGTTTCTTGTTAGTTAACTTTCCAGTGATAACGCAATGTAATTGTTCTTGATATGTATTTTCACATTCCCCCAAAAGGGTTAGCCCGGTGCTTTTTTCCAAGAGTTCTGCATCAGAGTCATTTCCATCAAACGGTAATTCATAGATTAAATCATCTTGAATTTTAGATGAAAATATTAATTCTCCATTTACAATAGAAGAATCGGGAAGATTACGAATCATTCCATCGGAGATCACTTTTGCATTTTCCCTAAGAGTGTTAGAAATTAAATCTAAATAATTTAAGACTGTGTTTCCTAAATTGTCTAAACTAATGGATTCTTTACCACCAGTTCTTAGTGAAATTACACATTTATTATCGGATATATCCCTTGGACCTATTTCTAATCTTATTGGAACGCCTTTAATTTCCCAATCATAATGTTTGGTACCTGGACGGATATTTCTATCATCAATTTTAGTTCTGATACCTACTTTACGTAAGTCTGACTCAATTTTCTTAGCGTAAACCATAACATCTTCACTTATGTGACTTGCAATAGGCATTATTATAACTTGAATTGGAGATACTGAAGGAGGGAATATTAGGCCTTGATCGTCACCATGTAAGCCCACTATAGCGCCAAGAAGTCTTTCTGACATTCCAAATGTAGTTTGGTGACAAAATTGGCTATCTCCATTTTCATCTTCATATTTCAAATCAAAAGATTTAGCCCATTGATCCCTGTAGTGATGATATGTACCAACTTGTAAAGTACGACCGTTTGGCATAATAACATCAGCTGCGGTTGTATACCATGCACCAGGAAATGTATCCCATATTGGCCTTTTAGATATAATATTAGGCAAACATAATTCATGTAATATATGTTGAACCATCTTTGCATCCTCTTCAATCTGTTTAGTGGCATCATCCTCATTTTTATGGACAGTATGAGCTTCAAAAAAATGTATTTCCCTAACTCTTATGAAAGACCTAGTTTGTTTAGTTTCATATCTAAATGTGTTAACAATTTGAAAGGTTTTTAGAGGCAAATCGGCATGACTCCTTATCCATAAAGAAAACATTGTATACATAGGAGTTTCAGAAGTTGGGCGTAAAAACATTGGAACCTCTAACTCGTTATCTCCTCCATGCTTTACCCAATATACTTCTTTCTTGAATCCTGGATCATCTTCATCAATTCTTAATTCAGAAGGATCTACTCCTACATCTCTAGCTGCTTTTAACCTAGCAACTAACCTGTTTTCTTTTTCTAATAAGTCTTCAGGAACCAATAGAGGGAAGCTATATTCATAATGGTCAGTGCGATCCATTTCAGATCTGGTGATGCCGTCTATTAGCGTCATGGCTTTCCAACCATAAGGTTTCCAAACATCCATTCCTTTGATAGGATACCGTTTATCTACTAAATCTGCAATTTCAACTATGGCAGGATACCAGGAATTAAAGTCAGATTTTGGTGGAATTCCACGTTTTGCCTTTCCTTGGTCTACCATGTTATCTGTCGATGGGGGTTTAAACTTCAATGTAATGGAATATTTCTAATTTAATTACTGATAATTGATTCTATATTTGAACACATATCAAGATTATTTTTCAATATTTTAGTAATTCCATCCGGTAAAACAATTACTCCCCTGGGTAAATTATCATCTTGGATGTGTTCCTTAATATTTCCAATTACTGCATTTAAATTATAATTATTTAGTAGTTTTGACGCATTTTCAATCAATTTTTCATTAGAAACATTGGATTCTAATTTAAATCCTATTCGAATAGTTCCATTAACTAACCGAGATAATTTAGGAATGTGTTTAGGCCCTGTTATGAGTTTAATATTCCATTCATCTGCCCCACTAGATTTCTTACCAACTTCTGGATTTGGATAATAATCCAATACTGCGGCTACATGTATCCATGCTTGGGGTGGATCTTCACTAGATGCAAGGGACATACATGATTCCAACATTTTAGTCGGTGATTGACAGTATTTATTGTCGGTAAGGTCGAAACTAGGATTTGCAGTTGTATGCCCTACGATACAAGTTATATCATGGCCATGCCTGTAAAGGTATTCCGATAAAAACCAACCAGTTTTTCCTGATGAAGTATTAATAATTGAGCGTATGGAATCAATTTCTGCCCTATTGGCTCCAAGGGTTATAGCTATTTTTTTTCTATTGGGTAATTTAGAATTAATCGTATTACATAATTTAGCAACTATCTTAACTGGATCGGGTTGCTTTATTTTACCTTCATATTCCTTTTCTAATAATACCTCACTACCTTCTTCTATTAACTTTGATATTAAATCTGAGGTGACTGGATCATCGAATAAATCTTTATGCATTGATGGAACAAATAACAGTGGAGTTTTACTGCCTCTTGCTGAGGATAGTGCCATCATCATAGGAGAATCCATAATGCCATGAATGTGTTTTGAAATTGTATTTCTAGTAGCAGGCGCTACAAGAATTGCATCATAATTTTCTAATTGTTTCATCTTAGGATCCCAATCAGTTATGATATCAGAATCAGAGGCCCACGAAACTGCCAAAGGAGTGATAATTTTTTCGGCTTCTTTCGACATTAATATTGTAACTTTTGCTTGGAATCTCCGTAATTCCCTTGCAATTTTAATGGATTCTGTAGCTGCTATTCCTCCAGAAATAGCGAATAATATATGAGAATTATTAAGCGAAGTACCTTTAATTAGAACTCCTGTGTCTTTAACCATATATATCCGAAGCCGTAGCCCTTCAAGAGTTAGTCGCAGTTAAATAATAATGATATTAATATTTTTCCAAAGCGATAGCAATTCCCATGCCTCCGCCGATGCACATTGACGCAATAGCCCTATCTTTTCCAGTTCTTTTCATTATTGATGCTGCTTTACCAGTTATTCTTACTCCTGATGCACCCAAAGGGTGACCTATTGCCAATGCACCTCCGTCGATATTAACTTTAGAAATATCTATTCCTAATTCCCTTATGACTGCAAGACTTTGAGAAGAAAAAGCTTCATTTAATTCAAATACATCTACGTCCTGAACATTCCAATTTGCACGTTCTAGAACAAGTTTGATAGCATCAATTGGCCCTATCCCCATTAAATCAGGCGAACATCCAATTACAGCACCAGAAACAACTCTAGCAATTGGAGTTAGTTCATTCATAAATGCAAACTCTTCGCTACATACCAACATAAAAGAAGCGCCATCAGTTAAAGGAGAGGAGGTAGCAGCTGTAACCGATGTACCATTATCCAAAACGGGAGATAATTTAGCCATAGATTCTAATGATGATTTTACCCTTATACAACCATCTAATGAAATAATTCCTTCGTCATGTTTGATTGGAAAGATTTCATCTGAGAAGTTACCTGCATTCAATGCAATATTGGCTTTATTATGAGAAGATAATGCAAATATTTCTTGATCTATTCTACTTATTTGCCATTTTTCGGCTACGTTTTCAGCGGTTTCCACCATACCGATATATGCATTGGGAAAATCCCTTTGTAATTTTGGACTTGGACTCCAATTAAATCCTCTTCTTTGAATTCGACTCATTGATTCTACGCCACCGCATAGGAAACAATTTCCCCAGCCAACTTCAATTTTGGAAGCGGCAGTCAATATTGATTCCATTGAAGATCCACATAGTCTATTAATCGTACTTCCTGGTACGGTATCAGGCATTCCCCCCAGAAAGGAAACTAATCTTCCTAAATTATACCCTTGTTCGCCTTCAGGGTACGCGCATCCCAATGATAAATCATCAATGAGGTCTGGTGAGATATTATTGCGTTCTAGAATACCTTTTGCCAATTGACCTGACATTTCATCTGGCCTTATTCCTTTCAATTCTCCTTTATGTGCTCTGTGAAATGGAGACCTAATCCAGTCCACTATTACCGCCTTCATGCCCCTCCGATAACCAACAGATGAATAATAATTACCCGATATTAAGATAGAAACTAATTACCATACCGAGAAGTATTTGAAAGGATAGCCTGTGGCATGTAATATTATGATTAGAGAATGTCAAAACCATGGATATTACGCAGATGATCAATTATGTCCAGCATGCAATGCAGAAGGAAAATTCATCATGAGAACCGGAGAAAGGAATAGCATGGCTAGAAAATTGGCCCTTATCTTGAGACATGCTCCAGAAAAATTTGAATTAGAAATGGATATAAACGGATGGGTAGATGTCAAGGACATAATCAGGCAATTTAAGAAATCTGATGAAAAGAGGTACCATTGGCTCAGGCCTCATCACTTTAACGCAGTTTCAGAAACTGATCCTAAAGGAAGATATGAAGTTCGAGGCATAATGATTAGAGCTACATACGGCCATACCCTAGAAATAGAGCTTGACTTACCTACAGAAAACATACCTGATTCACTGTTTTTCCCATCTAATCCTGAAGAAACTTCAAATTTATTAGAAATCGGACTTTCTCCAGGTAATAGATCTCACGTCCACCTTTCAGCATCAATAAGATCTGCAGCTGAAGCTGGGAGAGTACATTTTAAATTACCAGATATACTAGAAGTGGACACTGCTCGGATGGTTGCCTCAGGAGAAATAATTTGGCATGCTGGAGTAACCGTTTACCTTACTGAAAATGTAGAAGGGCAATATCTTTCAGTAATAGATAATGAACACCCAGAATATGTTTTAGCAAGAGCAAAATGGGTAGATGAAGAAGAATAAATTAATATTCGCCACATAATAAACAAAAGCCTAGTTCCTGATCTATTTGACCACTACACTTATCGCAAGAATTGGAATCTGTCTTTTCAACCTTGATAGTTTCTTTTTCATTTTCCCGTACAGGATTTTCCCTAATCATGAATGGAGATTCTATAGCATCTCCAATACTTTCAAGCAATTCTCTAAAGTAAATTGTTTCAGACAATGCAGAATCTAATCTAAGAATTCGATTTTCACGTTCTGTTTTATCATCTATATTATTAGCATCTGCTAGCTGAGATTGTAACCATCTCTGAAATTTGACAATATCGCTAGTTTCCACCATAATGTCCCCACGGGTCCATTGGACATTAAGTTGTTCAATAAATATTTCAAATTGGAAATATTGAATACACACACCCCTTGGTAAACTCTGTGGATAGTAAAGGGAGAGTAGTGATAAAACTCGGTGGTAGTTTGATTACAGATAAGTCCAAATCTAAAACAATCAATATGAGTGCGATTGATAAAGTATGTAAAGTGATACTGAAAATACAAAATGAAGGTTATAATTTAGTAATTGTACATGGGGCGGGTTCCTACGGGCATATTTTGGCAAAGGAAATGAATATTGCAGATGGAATCGACAGAAATAATGAACATGCTCAAAGAAATGCAGTTAAGAAAATAAGAAAAGATATGTTAGAATTAAATAGTCATGTCATTGAATCTCTGGAAAATCTTAATCTACGCGTAGCAGTTCATCCACCATCAAAATGGGCTAAAGGCATAGGAATGAATTTCAAGGGAGACATCACTATATTTGAAAAAGAATCTAATCGGGTGATTCCAGTATGTTTTGGAGATGTCGTAGATAGGGAAGACGAATTTGAATTTGGAATCTTATCTGGAGATGATCTCATGTATAGATTATCTGTAGAAATTCCGGATGTAAAATATACTATTTTTTTATTAGGAGATGTCGGGGGAGTAATGGACCAACCCCCTACAAATCCTGATGCTAAGATATTAGAAATATGGTCAAAAAATAAATTTGTAAAGACTAAACATAATAGCGATATAGATGTTACTGGAGGCATAGATTTGAAATTAGACAGGGCTGCAAGAATATCAAAACATGTTAGTGAAGTATGGTTTTTAGATGGAAGAAATCCAAATCGGATAATTGAATTGATAAATGATGGAGATACAATTGGAACAAAGATAATTGCGTGATAATGAATTTGATTATATGCAATCACTCTCTGCGACATTTGAGCAATATGGCCGACAACAACAATGTACTTGGAAATCATGATTCTACTCAAGAAGAAATGATGAATGAGATGTGCCTATTGGTAAACAAAATGGATGAAGTTATTGGAACTAAAAGTAAATTAGATTGCCATTATGGAATAGGTGATAGACATAGGGCTTTCAGTGTAGTACTATTTGATGAATCTGGTAAAATGATTGTACAACAAAGATCTAATGATAAAATTACATTTCCAAGCGTATGGGCGAATACATGTTGTAGCCACCCATTGGATATGATCAGCGAAAACACTCAAGATTTACAGGGAGTAATAAACGCTGCAATAAGGAAATTGGAGCATGAGTTAGGGATACCTAGTAAAGTTACTAAACAATGGAATTTTAATTTAGTAGGTAAATTTGAGTACTCTTGTAGATGGGACGATGAATGGATAGAAAGAGAAATTGATCATGTTCTGGTAGTACAGGCAAATACCGATGTTGATCTTAATAGGAATGAGATTGAAAAGGTTCTTTGGCTAGATGAGTCAGAAATTAATGAAATGATGCTTGGAACAGGTAAATGGGAAAATGAAGTTATTGCCCCATGGTTTAGGATGATTTGGGAGCATTATTTGAAGCCAAATTATCCTAACATTCCGATGATTCTAGGCTCAAAATCAAATGAAATAATTGATTGTGGAGAGTTGGTAATTAGTTCAAACAATGTTCCTAATAATTCCCTTCAAGAAGCATTAATGGTACATAAAAATAAGGTAGAAGATGAAATAATGGAAAGTCTAAGTAAAATGGAACAAGTTAGACTACATGGGGCTATGACTCACTTATTTTCAGGTGGAGGTAAAAGATATAGAGCCATATTGCCTAGATTAGTAGGTGAAGCAGTAGGGAATGCAAACAAGGGACATTATACTCTTGGGGCATCTATTGAAATAATTCATAACTTTACATTAATCCATGATGATATAATTGATCAAGATCCAATCAGAAGAGGATTAGATGCAGTGCACGTCGCATATGATGATGCAACGGCAATAAATGCAGGAGATGCGATGTTAGCAGTTGGATTTGAAATATTAGCTGAATCTAAAGACATATCAGGAAAAAATTTACGATATTTAGTTACAGCAATTGGCGAAATGGTAAGAAGAGTGGCTGAAGGTCAACAAGAAGATATAGAATTTGAGGATAGAGAAATAGTAACCGAAGATGATTATATTGCAATGATTGCTGGAAAAACAAGTGCAATGTTCGAAACATGTGCTAGGACAGGTGCTATACTTTCTGATGCTAGTACTGATATTGTAAAAAATATGGCAAAATGGGGATTAAATCTAGGATTATGTTTTCAATTAATGGATGATTTAATAGATATAACTGGAGATACGAAAACCCTTGGAAAACCTGCTGGTTCAGATATTGTACAAGGTAAGATGACTTTGATAGCTATTCATGCCAAAGACAGTGGATTGGAATTACCTAATTTCAATAAAGTATTTGGTAAATTGAAATGTGATGATTTATCACTAAAATTAGCTGTAGAAGACTTACAAAAATCTGGTTCAATTGAATACGCTAGAAATAAAGCAATGTATCACCATGAAATTGCACATGAGTGTTTAAATAAATTAGACCAAAATCCTCAAGTCGATGTACTAAGAGAATTAACCGATCTTCAATTAACAAGAATTAATTAATTTAATTAATCCATGTATTGCGCTTCACCGGGTAATTCTGATTTTAATCCTTTCCTATCACGAATTTCTGCGACTACTTTATTGAATAACTCACGAGGTAAATGGACATATCCTGCATTTTCAGTATTCCAAACCGCTCTACCTTGACTGGCTGCTCGAACGCTGTTTGAGAAACCAAAGGATTCTGCAACAGGCATTTTACCAATTACGCTAGCCGTGCCACCATCAACCGGCATATCTTCAATTATACCTCTGCGTTTATTTAATTCACCAGTCACTCCACCAATTACATCATTTGGCGCATCAATTCTAATATTTTGCATTGGCTCAAAAATAACTGACCTTGCACGGATTAATGCCCCTTTCATGGAGTTTCTAACAGCAGGTATAGTTTGTGCCGGACCTCTGTGGATAGCATCCTCGTGGAGTTTAGCATCCACTAAACGCACCATTACTCCCATTAATGGCTCTTCCGCGACTGGTCCCTTTTTACAAACGTCGTTAAATCCTTCAATTATTAATTCTCTAGTTTCATGAAGATTTTGAATTCCCTTTGTATCGTTAATCAACACATTAGTTCCATTTATTGCATATATTTTTCTCATTAGGTCTTTATCCATTCCGAACTCACCAAATTTATTTCCTGTAGATTTAGCATCTTTGGTCCTCACAGGACCATCTCCGAATGTACCATCCCTTAATTCTTTAATTATATCATCTGGCATAGGCTCTACTTCAATATAAAATCTATTATGCCTATTAGGAGATTTACCTTCAAATGGCCTTCCTTTGTTATCTCCTTCTATTGATTCACGGTATACCACTATAGGTTCACTAACTTTAACTTTGATTCCTTGTTCTTCTTCAATTCTGTAAGTAGTAATTTCCAGATGCAATTCACCCATGCCGGCAAGGAGGGCTTCCCCTGTCTCAGCATTTGTTGAAACTTGTAGAGAAGCATCTGATTTTGCTAAACTTCTTAATGCATCTACGAATTTTGGTAGATCTTTCATTGACTTTGGTTCAACAGCTACAGTAACTACTGGTTCTGAGTAATGCCTAATAGGCTCGAAACCAGTATCATCTTTGTTTCTTGTAATAGTCACTCCTGCAGCAGCGCTTTTTATTCCTGTTAGTGCAGCAATATTACCAGCTGAAACTTCGGCTACGGCTATTCTATCTCCACCTACCATCATACTCACTTGTTGTACACGTTCAGCTTTTGCACCGCCCAATGCCCAAACAGACTCTCCATGTTTTATGGAACCAGAATACACCCTACCTACTGCAACTTCTCCAGCATGAGGATCCATCCAAATTTTTACAATCATAAGTGAAAGAGGGCCGTCTGGATCACATTTTATCATTGATTTAGCAAAATCAGATTCAAGGTCTCCTTGCCAAATATTAGGAATTCTATATTCTTGAGCAACAAGTGGAGATGGAAGTTTATCTACTGCCATATCTAATAAAACACGGTGTACAGGAGCTTTCTTAGCGAGTTCTTTTTGTTGATCATTATGACAATATTCAAAAATTTGAGTGAAATTTATCCCACTCTTAGCCATATATGGTATAGACATTCCCCAGTTATAGTAAGCTGATCCGAATGCTACAGTTCCTTTCTTAACATCTACTTGCCATTCTTTCCTTAATTCTGCAGGAGCAAAGGTATAAATTAACTTGTTAACTTTAGTTATTATCTTTTCAAATCTCTTCATCATTTCAGGACCATCAATTTGTAATTCATTAATTAGTCGATCTACTTTGTTAATAAATAATACAGGCCTTACTTTTTCTTTGAGTGCTTGCCTGACTACGGTCTCGGTTTGCGGCATTGTTCCTTCTACAGCGCAAGCCAAAATAATACAACCATCTACAGCCCTCATAGCTCGTGTAACGTCACCACCAAAGTCTACGTGCCCTGGAGTATCAATTAAATTGATTAAGTAATCTGTACCTTCTACATCGTGAACCATCGAAGCGCTTGCTGCGTTAATAGTGATTCCTCTAGCACTTTCTTGGTCATCAAAATCTAGTACCCTAGATTTACCAGCTAAATCCTCAGACATCATTCCAGCACCGGCTATCAGGTTATCTGAAAGTGTGGTTTTACCGTGATCAATATGTGCTGCTATAGCTAGATTTCTTATTTTATCTCTTACGCGCATTACTTCTACTGCACGTTCAATATTATCTTCCTTACGACCCATATAATGACCTCAATTGACTCGGCCACCTAACTATGGTTGATAAAGACGATTGAACATGTCAATCAAACGTAGGCGATAGGGCCATGGTTTGAATAATATATTGTATCATCTTGCAGAAGATGCTATGCGCTCTAATTCATCTCTCTTACCAACGGAATAAGAACTAACATCTGCTTGTGCAGCTTTATTTAATTCTGAAATAATTCCTTCAGTTAATGATTTTTTACTTTTTGCAGTTGCAGATGAACAACCTACAGATAAATTTCTTAATGCGATATCAATTCTCCTGCTTGGAGAAGAGTCTACGGCTTTTGGTTGACTAACTGCACCCATTTTAATTCTTGTTATTTCTTCACAGGGAGCGGCTTCTTTTATTGCATCAATAAATTTTTGAAGTGGATTTTCTCCTGTTCTTTCATTTATGGTATCGAGTGCTTCTTCGAATGCTTTTGCACAATGTTGCTTTTTACCAGAGAATTTTCCTGATCGCATTAAATTATTAATAAATCTTTCAATTACAGATAGATTTGCCTTTCCAAAGTATTCATTTGCATGACGTCCACCAGAGTGAGGAGTTCCAATAGTTGCTAAATTGATGTAAGGGGCTAATCCGGGATCATCGCACGTTACCTCAGTAGCATCCCATTTTCCAAAAACCATAGTACCGATACCGGCTATAGGGTCTTTAGTAGACTCTTGTTCTTCTTGCTCTACTTCCTCTACTTCTGACATATGGATACTCACCTTATTGGTTTCTCTTTTCGGCCTCTAACCATTTCATCTAGTGAAACGCCATTAACTTTGATAACTTTGAATCTTACTCCAGGCAAATCTCCATATGACCTACCCTTGCTTCCACCGATTCCTTCGACAAGAACTTCATCGTGTTCATCTATGAAGGATATTGCCCCATCGCCTGGTGCAAATGCTGTTAATTTATTTCCCGTCCTAATTAGGCTAATTTTTACTGCTTTTCTAATTGCTGAATTTGGCTGTTTGGCTTCAAAACCAACTTTTTCAATTACTATCCCTTTTGCTTGAGTACTACCGCCCAAAGGGTCGTGTCTTAGAGATCCACCTGCTATTCTTTTTAATTGACGGTTGCGGAATTTACGTTCTTTCCACCTATATTTTTTACGGTCGCTTGCCATTTTAGAACCAGAGAATAATCCACGACCCAACTATAACCCTCTAAACGATGTTCCGCCGACCGACCTTTGGTATAAGAAGTGAAGGGCTGAACACAATTAATATTGGCCTGAAACAACGTTTCTCTTTGCTAACATTCAAACAGATTGTACTCTCGGTTCGTTGCATGGCATTCCGAGACCTGCTTCATGATGTTCAAATAATAAGTCAAAGAACAAGCCTGATTCAAGAGATGTTGAATTATTCATTAAAAAATGGTAATCCCCCATTAGTATTTGACAATATTCCTGAATCTAAGGGCCATCGGGCTGCTATGAATGTATTAACAAGAGATAGAATATGTAAAACTTTTAAAATCTCGCCAGGAGATTTAATTGATACATTGGCATGGGCAATGAATAATCCCACTGAACCTAAAATTATATTACCTGAACAATCACCAGTATTTCAAAATAAACAACGAATAGTTGATTTAGAACTACTACCAATACCTTGGCATTATTCCGAAGATAAGGGTAGATATCAATCTGCATCAGTCATCATTGCACAATATGGTGGCATTAGAAATATGTCTTTCCACAGGCAATATCTAAGAGATAGAAATCACACTGTATCTAGATTTGTACCAAGGCACCTTAGGTCTATGATGGAGATGGCGCAAGCCAATGGTGATGAGGTTCCAATAGCAGTTGTCAACGGTCCAGATGCAGTAGTTCTATTGGCAGCTGCAATGTCGTTTAATGAGCCATTAGATGAATTGCATGTGGCATCTTCTTTACATCAAAAATTGCATGGATCTCCTTTAGAATTGGTGGAATTGCCAAATGGAATTCAAGTTCCCGCAGATGCGGAATACGCAATGGAAGCCAGAATAACTTTGGAGACTGATGATGAAGGACCATATGTAGACATTACTGGAACAGTAGACGGAGTTAGGCAAGAACCAGTGGTAGAATATGATGCCGTATATCATAGAAATAATCCTGTTTTTCATGCCTTAATACAAGCAGAAGTTGAACATAGAACTTTAATGGGTATGCCAAGGGCTCCCACGATTAAAGAGGCTGTATCAGAAGTTGTTCCATGCACCGACGTATATCTAACTGATGGTGGGTGTGGATGGTTATCTTCAGTCGTACAAATTAAACCACAAAGAGAAGGTGATGGAGTCAGGGCTATTCATGCAGCCCTTAATGGGCATAAATCGATGAAACAGGTAATAGTTGTGGACCAGGACATAGATATATCAAATCCATCCAGAGTCGAATGGGCCCTTATGACTCGTTGGCAGCCTGACAAAGATACAGTGATTCTATCAAATCAAAAAGGCTCAAGTCTTGATCCAAGTAGATCAAAAGAGGGGTTAACAAGTAAAATTGGTATGGATGCTACATTAGGACCTGACCAAGATAGATCTGAGTATGAGTCAGTTTTATGAGATGCAATATATGGTTGAGCCTAAGATAGATTTTAAAATTACATTACAACATCCTAGACGCAGTTTGGGCAATCGCCATAGAAGTCAAGCCATGAAGTTTTTGAAGTTGGAAAATAATAGAACAAATTTAGAATGGGCAGAACAGAATGCTAAACAGTCAATACTATATGACTTTACAAATCCTGAAAATTGGAGAATATTAGTTAAAATTAAGGTGATTAATAAAGATAATGCAGGAATAAAAATTATATTGGAAGATTTATTTAATGTCTTAGGAAGAGATAATGTAATATTGTCTCAATTAAATAATTTAAATTTAGTAGAGGTTGGAGAAAATCTTTTGAATACTGCTTTTAAAATTGATCCATTAGATTTAGACAAATGGTGGGAAAATATAATTAATAATGAAGAAGAGATTGAAAATTTTTGTGACAGATTAAAAAAATTAGATACCAGAGATCCACGCTCGAATATACTTTTTTCTAGAAGGTTAGAAAAATTTAAGAACTCTGGATATGAAGATATATTCTTAGATTTATCCAAATATTTGCTTGCACAAAAACCAGAAAATTATGAAGTTTGGATAGAGTTGGGGAAAATACACGAGCGAAGACAGGAATATGATGAAGCATGGTTTAGTTATGACCAGGCTCAATTTCACTTCCCTCAATGCCAATCAAAAAATAATTTTAAAATTAGAATGGAATCTAAATTAGATGGCAATGATAAAGTACACTGGATTAAACCAAAATTGTCAGATAGGATTCAGTTTCTTAAGAGGATGGAAAAATTAGCCAATGTTGATTTAAAAGAGCCTGAAATAAGTAATCAATATGATACAAAAATAGAAAATGAATATGAGAATATTGAAAGAATGATAGAAGAGAATAAAATACAGGAGGCTTTCTTTAAGGCTAGAAGTATGGCTGCTGAAGGTGATAAGATAGCAGAATTATTAGTAAAAAAAATACTTAGGAAGTTGAGTAAATGAAGAATGAATTTGTAGTAGGTTGGGTGACATCTAACGTGGATAATGAATGTTGGTTAATGGTTTTGAATAAAAAAAGAGGATGGGAGTTACCTGGTGGAAAAATAGAAGATAATGAACGGATAGAAGAAGCAATATTGAGAGAATTATTTGAAGAAACTGGGTTGTTAGGTATTGCTAAAGCCTATGATGAGAACATTGTAGACGGGGGGTATGTAGTTTGGGTTGAGGTTGAGGACGAACCAACACCAATAGCGTGGGAATCGAATGATGATGCCATACAAGAAGTTGGTTGGTGCATTGAAATACCGGAGAGAATAGGATGGTCAATAGATGAATTAAATAAAATTAGAAATCATGATTGGAGTACTTCTAAGACTCTAGGATCATGAATTTCATTTATTCGATTAATTAGTATTTCTTTCCAGATTTTTACTTCTAAGATATCAGAAGCATCAATTATAATCCCTAAATCTGTACGACTTTTACCAGATAAATCTTGATAAATAATCGGGATTAATTCTTCTACAACTAACTTAATATCGTCAGGATTAGAGGAAATTACAGAATTTCCTGGTTTATCTCTTGGCTTTGCATTCTTAATCCTAAATTCCATATTTGGAGCATTTTCATCTACATCGTCCAGTGCCATATCCAGCCATTCTAGATTGCTTACAATATTTTCAGGAACCATAGAAGATTTTGAAAACTCATTTCTTGCAATCCACATATGCCTCATTGCAGGTTCATAATCCTCCATCGATATTAAAATTCTTGCTGATTCTAATCTAGATAGTCCTAAAATTTCACTAGGATGTCCTAAAATATCAGAAATATCAGCATGAGTAGCAAGTGCCATCATTGTTTCATTCTTATTTGAATGCCACGCCGCTAAATTCAGCAATGCGAGTCCGTGTGAAGATGAATACGGATCTGAGGCATTTAGTCTATCAACGCACCAACGTAATTCTTTACCAATATCATCTTGATTAATTGCACCAATCAAGGCCCTTTCCATCCTAATTTTAGCTTCATATATATGATTTCGTTCAAGGGGCCCTCTAGAACGTACTAATAGATCTTCAGACAATAATATGGCTTGTTCATTATTGCCGTCTTTTATCAAGTGTTGAAGTATAGAAAAGTCCGTAATTAAATTAGAGCCTTCACCATCAATGATATCCATAATTATCACATTTATTCAAGTGCTGATACTAATTCATCATATTTGACCCTTAATGATTGTTCCCTTTCTATCAACTTATTCAAATGATTTTCAACATTTAACTTTGATTGTGAAAGTTCAGAATTTAATTTTTCCCTATCCTCTACTTCCAACAAAAGATTACCTAATGACTGGTAGACTGACTTATTGGGATCTTGATTTAGAAGTGCGTCTAAAGTTAGGCCATACTCAGAAATTTGTGATGAAAAGGACTGTATTTGATTTCTAAGCATTTGTAATTCTTGAACTATGGCTTGTAATTCCGTAGATCTATTTCCTTCCGACATAATCAATACTCATCCTCTACTGACTTTAGTACATGTTCAGATGCTATAAGGCCTCTCATTATGGTATTCCATCTAGCCCTCAAATCTACAAAACTTGGAGCATTTTCAACAATTATAAGTTGATTGGCCTCAACTTTGAATTCAGCTTCAGTCGTAAGACTAGCAGAATAGGATTCATTTTTATCCGAAGATATTCGTAATGTCAATGATAAACATTCATTCTTCTTCTGATTTAACATTTGAAGCACTCTCAATTAATACTTTTTCATAATCTATTGCTGCTTGTTGAGCAATTATAGTCATATCAGTAGCAGTTGCTCCTTCAACAGATCTTCTGATAATTCTAGAATTCGCATCAGTTGCACGAGTGTAAGGCTCCCATACACCACCAGAGAATACATGACTGCATTTTTTACATTCCCATATTCCTGCAACTTTGCGTGTAACCTTCTGATATTGACATACTGGACATGTATAATTTTTTGATTTCTTGATTAATGCGGCACCAGCTCTACGCCTTACACTAACACCATATCTAGCTCCGAATCTGGCTGTTGCTCCAGCCTTTTGAGTTCTTTTTGCCATTTTATTCACCTACTACTGAATTTACTAATTTACGAAGTTCCTTGGACGTGTCTTTGGCCTTCTCCATTATTTCTACGAATTCGTCCGCCGAGAATATTCCCTTTAGACCCTTCTGAAGAGAGTGGACATGATTTGCCTCTCCAAGCGTGATATGTATTCTCTCATCTCCGCCCAATTCTTCCTTCTTACTAGCATCATAAACGAATCTATTGCCTACTTTATGATAAGAACACATAATTGGCATTGAAGAGACTTCAAGAAGGTGATCTTGCCCAACTTCGAATCTCTCACATGGGACTTTGGCATTCTTTAAAGCCGCAATTGCAGCAAGTGCGAATGCATCAAATAAATTACCATCATCAGAAATAGCGAATAAGTCCAAAATTACTTGCCACGCTTTTTCTCCTGGGATAATGCATAAACTTTTGACATCGATACATCCAGATTCCCTGATCCCCCTATCTACTACTCTTCCAAGTTCTATTGATTCTGCGCTAGGTGGCCCGGGTTCCCAATTCCTACCAGCAACAGGCCTCACTTCAGCACTACACATTAATCCGCCTTCATTGGGCCGATCAGAGTATGGAGTCATAAGTTGAAATTTAACTCCAGCATAAACTATGGTATCTCCCATAGTAACCTTTGCTGAGCCTTCTGCACGTGGCAGGATATCAACTTCTAACTTAGTTTGCCTACCTTCCCAACGACCTCTTCCATCAATTCTTTCATCTTTGGATGCTAATTCCAGAAGGTGAGATCGAAGAATTTTAGGTACTAATGGTATAGCCATTATTTAGCACCTCCATTCTTTAGGGCTTCGATCATAATTTTGTGAACTTCCATAGCTGCATTTACATTATAATCCCAAGCTGTTTGAAATTGTTCAGGAGACAAGTCCCCATCCATTTGTAAGAATACGATTTCACCAGTATTAGGCAGTACTCCCATAGGAAGATCGGCCTCGCCATAATTGTCTTCTTCTTTGTTTAAGTCACATACTACTACATCATTTATTTTACCTGATGCCACTGAAACTACCATATCCGTCATCGGTATACCTGCATCTGCTAGGGCTACTGATGCTGCTGTCAGGCCTACACATCGAGTGCCGGCTTCTGCGCAAATAACTTCTATTTCTACACGTATTTTTGATCTTGGATACATTTCAAGTAATACTACACTCGCTAACGCGTCTGCAGTTACTTTACTTATCTCCCTACTTCGTCGGTTAAAACCTGGCCTTATTCTATCAGTAGTTGAAAATGGTGCCATATTATATCTTACATCCAATACTGCTCTATCTTGACGTTGAATTTTTCTAGGATGTGCTTCCATTGGACCATAAACTGCCACAATAACATCGTTTGTCCCCCACGTCATTCGGCAACTTCCATCTGCTACAGGGACCACTCCAGTTTCAATTGTAATGGGTCGTACGTCAGTAGCAGACCTACCATCCATACGTAATCCATTTTCATCTATCATCTTTATATCTCCGTAACCACCCATTATGCAACTCCTCCTTCTTTCAATAAACGAGAATTTATTGATATTTCATTTAGATCATTTCTGACTGATATGATACCATCTATTTCGCCATCAATCCAAATTCTACCATTATCGGCAGTAATTATTCTACAATCATTTGCTTCTTTCATATTTCTTAATGAATTATTTCCGTCTCTAGATAATTCAACAATTAAATGAGGATCTATGTCGTCGATGCTACCAGATCTAATTTTTCTAAGACCCATTCCTTTCATAGTTACTACACTAGAGTGAGTTTCTTCGACTTCCTGAATTCTACATAGGATTGCTTCCCCTATATCTAGAACTTGCCTTGTAGATCCGAAAGATGCTTTTGAAGGTCCTAAGCTCATAGGCAATATTGCATTAAATGGCGCTCCAATATCTATAAACCAAATATTATTAGTACATCCTTCGACAAATCCTATCACCAAATCACTTGGCCTAGGGACATATTGAGAATGTAATGGTTCAATTGATATTATCTTACCATTAATTTTTAATTTACCATTTTTTGTTGCCATGAGATTATCATTTCTAATAATAACTCCATGACCTGCTTCAAACTCTTCAGAAAGTCCGAGATTTTCTCCCGGGACTACAATCTGAGAGTCTTGCGGACCGCCCGCATTATTCTTTCCACTCATGTTATCAAGCCGCGCGACTGGCCATTCATTGATAATCTTGATGAAAGTATCAAGATGATAAATACTAATCTAATTCCTTGACATCCGCGTCCGAAGACCTTTGAGAAACTCGGCTGATAATTTCATTTTTCATACCACCTGGGACTTCTATGACGCAAACCCATGTGCCATCACTCAGCCATTCTTCTTTCTTAATCGAGTTTCTCAATAATTGATTAACGCCTCCATAATCTTTTCCTGCGATGCGGAAAGCCAGCTTTACAGTTATAAACTGAAGAGGAATCAAAGGTTTTAAGATCTTAATGGCATCTTGCACTTGCCGTTCAATGGATAAAAATGGATCTACTGAAAATCTCGCTTCATCTAATGCTATTTCTATTCTACTTGCTGGATGGGGCAATTTAGTCTTGGGATCAGTAGCAGTAGATGCTATTTCATTAATAATTTTCTTTTTCTTATCTTCAACTATTTTTTTCCTTTGAATTGTAGTTAATTGTATTGAGCCTTCTAATAATATTTTTTTTACACATACCATTAAATCAGTACTACCGAATATATTGATTAGAGCCTCTGAGGTTGGCCTATCTCCAGAACTGGCATCAGACCAGATTTGTTCAGTAGCCAATAAGTCTAACAATTTTACAGATTCATTGTTTTGTTTCCATTCTTGAACCATATCAGGGTCAACAAGAATTTCATATCTTGAACCACCCTTTTCAAGCCGGGCTAAAACAGCGTCATCTAGGCTAACCATGTATAGGCTGAAGAGTAATAGGACTTAAGAAGTAGTGAAGATCATTATTTAAACTTAGAAAGATGTTTTAAGGTAGTTTCTCTGTCTAATTTATTATAACCATTGGCGTCTACTATAGAAATTTCTACAGTGTCTTTGTTTAGACTGTCTTCTAAAGATTCTTGAAGAGCCTCTAAACCTAATTTTATTGCAGCATTCTGTGTCATTCCATTTTTCCAAGATTTTTCAAAGTGGTCTATTACCGTAGTCCTCCCTCGGCCAATAGCGCCTGCTTGGTAAGATTGGTAAGCACCTGATGGATCAGTTTCAAACAAATGAACGCCCTCATCATCCACACCTGCAATGAGTAATGCAGTACCAAAAGGCCTAGCTCCACCATATTGAGTAAACGATTGTTTGTAGTCGCACATTTTCTTTACTAAAGTAATCATAGAAATTGGACTTCCAAATGTCATCCTATTAATTTGACACTGGACTCTGGCTTTATCGACTAATTGCCTAGCATCTGCAACTAATCCGGAAGTAGTCATACCTATATGATCGTCGATTTGGTACATTTTTTCTATTGAATCTGTAATTACTAACTTATTTGAAATTCTCTTATCTACAATAAGTACTGCTCCATCTTTGTACTTTAATCCAACAGTAGTAGTACCTCTTTTTACTGATTCTCTAGCATATTCTACTTGATAGAGACGACCATCTGGTGAGAATGTCGAAACTCCATGGTCATATCCGCGTCCGCTCGGTTGCATAAACTCCAATGCCATAAGCATCTCTTATCAATCTTAGTCGTTAACACTCTCATTATGGGTGGCATTCATCTCTAAAGTCTTAATCGGAACGTCGTGAGAGTCGCTATCCTTTGCTCCGGAGGTAAGGATTCTGCATACGCTGCATGGTGGGCAATGATGCAAGGTTGGGATACTGTTGCAATCATTACTATCGGAATTAAAGGAAATGATTCGATGATGTTTCAAATTCCAGGAACTTTTATTTCTGCATTTCAATCAGTGTGCATGAATGTCCCTTGGTTACCAGTAGAATCTAGTGGAAAAGAAGAACTTGAAATGTTAGATTTAAAAAATGCAATATTGGGAAAAAATGATAATTTAAATGCATATAATTCAATATGGCCTGAACATATTAAAAAAAATCAAAATTTAGATTTATTCATAGGAAAATTAAAAATTGATGCACTAGTAACTGGTGCATTAAGGTCGGATTATCAAAAAACAAGAATTGAGAGGATGTGCGAAAGTTTAGGAATAATATCATTTTCACCACTTTGGCATAAGGATCCTCTGGAACATATGAACTCTTTAATAGAATTAGGCTTTGAAATAAAATTTATTTCGGTTTCATGTGAAGGATTAGATAAGGAATGGTTAGGAACATCTTTGACGAAAGATAATTTATCACAATTAGTAAATTTATCAAAACAATTTAGATTTAATTTAGATGGAGAAGGAGGAGAATTTGAAACTATAACGGTATCGGGCCCTCATATGAGAAATAAAATAAAATGTAGTGGAAAAGTTTGTTTTAAATCTGGAAGAGGCATATGGGAAATAGAAGAAGCCGATATCACTCAATGCTAAACATCAAACACCTTGTCTTACTGGCATTTAGAGAGAGACATGCCTGTATCCCCTCTAGACTATCGTTACGGAAGAGAAGAAGCAAAACAAATTTGGTCAAGAGAAGGAAGACATGCTAGGCAGTTAGAAGTAGAAAGGGCCCTTGTATGGGCACATTGTAAATTAGGTAGAGTTAGTGCTGAACATTACGATAAAATTGCAGATATTGCAGATCCTGGCATAGTTACGGCTGATAGAGTAGATGAAATTGAAATGGAAACTAGGCATGACATCATGGCATTAACTAAAGCAATGGCTGAAGTAGCAGGTGAAGCTGGATGGTGCATTCATTTAGGTGCAACAAGCAATGATATCGTTGACTCCGCAGTAGCACTTCAAATAAAAGATAGTTTAAAGTTACAAATAGATACTACATCAATTTTACTCAAAACCATGTGTGATATAGCCGAAAGAGAAAGAAATACAGTTATGCTTGGTAGAACTCATGGTCAAGCAGCAGTACCAATCACCTTCGGATTAAAAGTAGCAGTTTGGGTTGATGAATTCAGAAGACACATGGAAAGATTAGAAGAGTTAACTCCAAGAGTAATAACTGGCAAATTTCTAGGAGCAGTCGGTACAGGGGCAGCACAAGGGGAAATGGCATTCGAATTACAAGAATTAATAATGTCAAATTTGGGCTTGCAAACTCCTATGGCTACAACGCAAGTTGTAGGAAGAGATAGGTACATTGAATGGGTAGGATGGATGGCTAATGTTGCTACAAGTATAGAAAAAATTCTTCAAGAAGTTAGAAATTTACAAAGGAGTGAAATTGCCGAAGTCGCTGAATTTTTTGATACTGAGAAACAAGTCGGATCATCAACTATGGCTCATAAAAAAAATCCAATTACTGCTGAAAATGCATGCGGTTTAGCTAGAATTGTTAGATCAATGATCATACCATCCTACGAAAATGCATTGCTATGGCATGAAAGAGATTTGGCTAATTCTTCAGCGGAAAGATTTACTTTGTCTCATTCCATGATATTATTAGATGACATTACAGTAAAATGCAATAGGGTACTTAGCAAATTAGTAGTAGATTCAGATAAAATGATGGATAATATAAATGCTCAAAATGGATTAGTAATGGCAGAAAAATTAATGCTAGTATTAGTTGACAAGGGGATGACAAGAGAAGAATCTCATGAAGTATTGAGAAACGCATCTATGACCGCTATTGAAAATAAAACACATCTAATGGAAGTATGCAATAATGACAGTAGAATAACAGATCTGATTTCGAGTGAAATTCTTGAAGAAGCATTTAAACCAGAAAATCACTTAGGATTTAGCGGATTGATTGTTGATAATACGATATCCAAGGCTAGATTAATGTTAAAGTAATTTCATTGCGATTAACAATGCTAAGCCCGTAAAAGAAGATATTAATCCCAATAAGATAATCATAGCGTGTGGCCCATACTGATTAGTATCATCTAATGCTACATTTAGAAAACCATCTTCTCTGATGGCAGACATTAATCCTAATTCAGATTCATGAAATTCTGGTAATGGACGTCTTTTTATTCTCTCTGTTTTTCTCGGAGGGATCACCATTGTATAATCGCAAATATCTATTCTGTTTAGAGTTCACTGCAGTTTTGTACAGAAAACACCTTGATGTCGGGCTCTATCCGAGATTATGCTGAACTTGGACAAGGGCACTGTTCACTTATCTTATGAACAAGGTGCTGGATCAACAACATTACTTCTTACTATCGTAAGAGAATTTTTAGAAGCAGGAAATAGAGTAATTTGGCTAGGAAGAGATTTACCAGATGGAGAAAGATCTAAACATATTCTAGGAAGTTTAAATGGAGAACAGTTACATAAATTTACAATAATTAAGTTAGAGGAACATATAGATCCATTATTAAGAATACTTAAAATTATTATCAAAAAAATGGGTAAAAATGATTTATTATTAATTGATGATTGGTGCCCAAAGATAGGTAGGGCGAGTAAAGTTCATTTACGAAATATAAAAACTATATTGGCATTAAATAATAATATTAAATCTATAATTACATCAACGTCTTATGAAAATATGGATGCAACTAACAGAAAATTAAAATTTAGAGGAGGAAAAAAAATATTTGAAATTACAAACTTAGTTCACCTATATAAAAATCATGAAAATAATTCTAGAATATTGGAAGAAAATGATAATATCAAAATTATAAAACTAACTAAAGATGGATTTGAATAATATATTATTACTAGATACTATTCAGATGCCAAGTCCAAAAGTTCTTGCATCTCGTCTAGGGCATCATCGTCAGGCTCTTCAAATTGACCAGGATCTTTTGCTTCACCTGAATAATTTTCATCGAAATTACCTGCACTGACTAATAAGTTTCTCTGCCTAAGTTTAAGTAAAATTAAAATCATTAAACCTGCAGATATTATAAATATTATACTTATTAAAGTATCAGTAACTCCCGACATAGTTTTAGGATATACCTCTAAGATATTAAATTATCCAATGTAGGTATTTCGAAATCTAATGGCATAGATAGGTGTCGACGATTTGAGGGTGATGGTTCTGTCCAACCATTAATATTCTTAAAATCCAAAATGATTCTTTTTTGAGATATCCAATACTTGTCTGATTTATTCCCACATTTAACGCATTTTAAGATTTGATTATTTCCAGTACTTTTCATAGATTTTGAACAGCAAATTGGACGATGCGAAATACGTGGTACTGAATCAAATAATAATAATTTTTCTAAATGAATTGAATTATCCATAGGTGAACAAAGTCCTGTCCAACACACAATATCACCAGGCATCAAGTAACGTAGTAAAGTGTTGACAGGGCCGCCTTCTTGAAATGCAACCAATGTCAAGTTTTTTTTATCAGAGTATACTGATATAAATGAGTGAGCACCTTGCACCGTAGTGGATCTAGAGATAACTGAGCCCCATGATGGAGTAACATGGTCGTCAGATAATTGATTCGTTTTAAATATTTTAAAATCGATACATTGCTCATATCTTTGATCTGATTGTAACCAAATATGTGCTTTTTCAACATCTATTGGAGAAATTCCCCTAATTCCATACAATACTGGACAAGGGGTCCTTGGTGCTATTAATCCTTTATTTTTTGTAGGGTCTCTATTCATAAATGTATTTGGATGGATCGAATCTAAGTTATTTATTTTGGAAACATCCAAAATCCTTGTTTTACCTATCATGGAATCATCCCTCCATGATATTAATTCCCAAGTGGAATTATCATTAGGAGTCCAGGCTATTGCAGCACTGGCACCAATTAATCCAAATTTGTCATCGGAAGAAAATATTGTACAATCAAATTTTTCAATTTCATTAATTCTTTTATCCCTATCTACATGGCCTGTTACAGTATCATAATAAATATCAACCGGCAATTTAGACTGAGAAATGATTAATGCTGGTGAAGCAGAGATATCAGCAGATGGATACTGAGATACCTCAAATAATAAATCATTAAACCAATTTTTACTTAATCGTAGAAATAATTCATTATCAGATTTTGATATTACAATTATTGATGATAGGGCCGCGTTGCCCCGGGTTCTTCTGTTTGCGAACGGCCATAATCTTACTAGCCTTAATTCTTTGACATTAATATTAATATTTTTTTTTATGAAATTTAAAAAATTATTAATTTGAATTGTTGTACATCCCATTTCAATATGATCAGTATCATCAAGGCCGATATAATATGTCAATTTACTCATTTTCGTCACCTAAAACAGATGATATTACATCATATATGCCAATGTTTGGATCACATTTAAAAAAATTTACACCGTATGATTGAGATGCTAAGTAATCTACGTTTCTATCTCCAATCATTATTGATTCTGATTCATCTGGCCTATTCGTCCAATCATTATCATAAAAAATTTTTAATTTACTGGAATCGTCTCTGTTAGCATGATCAATTATTTGCCTGCCTGCTTCCAACATTCCAGGATTTGGTTTTCTGGCCCACGAACCTTCCCATGGTGCATATGGGCTGTATAATATTAGATCGAGTATGGAATCTTTATCTTCAATCAACAATAATTTAGATATGTGTTCATGAATTAACCACAAGTTTTCGTGAGTCCAGAGCCCCCTACCAATTGGCGATTGATTTGTGACCACACAAATCCTAAATCCGGCCCTACGTAACCTACCGATACTTTCACCTGCATGTGGTAAAATATTAATTTCATCTATATTGTTAACATAATTATCATATCCCTTATTGATTACTCCATCCCTGTCTAGAAAGGCAATTTTTCCCTTCCAGGTAATATTTCCAGGTAAATCCAATAAATCTAAAGAATTGGATAAATCTTCACTATCCCTTGAAGGAGGTAACATATTATTACAACCCGTTATTAGATTTTACAGCTTCCTTAATTATGTGATTTATAATTAATTGAACATCTTCGATACGTTCCATAGAAGATGATGGTACGATTATAGCAATATCAGCGATTTGTGCTAATTTTCCCCCTCCCATCTGTTTATAATTGCCTGTTATTCCTACAGTTTTACAATCTTTTGAATTAGCGTAATTAATTCCATTTATTACATTAGAAGAATTTCCTGAACCACTATATCCTATAACAACATCTCCCTGTTGTAAAAATGTGGATAATTGACCAACAAAAATATTATCATAATCAGTATCATTGGCCCATGCGGTTAAAGAAGATAAGTTGTCCATATGTGATATTGTCTTTAATGCAAGTTCTTTGGACCAGTCTCCCGCACTATGAGAGGGTGTACCGGCACTGCCTCCATTGCCAATTAAATGAATAGTTTTGCCGTTGTTTCTAGCGCCCTCAACTACAATCCATAATTGTTTTAATTCTTTTTTAGATATGCCTTTTAGAGTATTAATTAAATTAGAAATATAGGATTTAGTGAAATCTTCAAAATCGAACGACATTGGCATCTCCGAGTTATCGGAAGAGGGCATCCTATTTACGGATTGATGACTTGAAAGGGGTTATGGAGGAACCAGTGGGACTTGTTATCTATTCGATATCATCATCATTTGGGATGCCAGATGTCACGACTCAATTATTGATAGGGGCATTAGGAGTTTTTCTTTTGGCTATAGATTTTCATAGTAAAGAAAAAGAATATATGTCAAAATTTACACCAATAGGGTGGATTCTAGTTGGCCTATTTTTCTATTTATATTCAACGCATTATATTGAAATTTCAGATCCTCTATTAATATTAATGACGTCTGCGGCGTTACCTTTAGGAATCGTTGTTGCTTTTTGGGAAGTGAAGTTAGAGGGCGAGTTGTCTGAATCACTAACATGGCTAAAAGGGTGTGTTGTATGGTCTATGATTCCATATTATTTGGTATATAGTATTCCTGTATTCAATATGGCTTTTGTCCACATTACTGCATTAAGTACTGAGGTAATATTAGAATACGTTGGATTAGGAAATTTTCAAGCCGCTCCAATGAGAGTCGATACATATGCCGGTGGAGATAAACTAGTCTCGGAATGGGGTGGAAATAAATGGATATTGACAGAACCATTAGGTGAAGCTGGTTTTTATGTACCTATGGAAAACGCAGATGGTTCGCCGATAAGTATAATTTTCATACTAGCCTGTTCCGCATTACAGTCAATGATAGTATTTGTAGGTGCAATAGTAGCATTAGACTCCGTATCATGGAACAGAAGAATTCGAGGATTGATAATATCAATACCAACAATATTTATTCTTAACGTGTTTAGAAACGTAGGCATAGTGTGGTTGACAGAAACATATCCTAGTTGGTCTTTGTTAGGCATTAATATGTTTGATTTCACCCATAGTTATGCTGCTAAATTCATTAGCTTATTTGCTATGTTTTTAATGGCTACGGTATTATTTGACCTTTTGCCAGAACTGCATAAAAATATATTAAAAATATTAGATCCCGTATTTAAAATTATTAGAATAAAAAAGATTTCATGAACGAGATCTAATTCTTTCAAATAACTTTCCAGAAAGTGGCATATCATGCTCCCATGCAAATTCTTTCATTACTCTAACCGCTTCTTTTTCTAGATTTGAGTCTCCTACAAAGTCAGTAATTTCTATTTTACCATCACGAGTATTAGCTTTGAATGCGGCTATTGGCTCTTCATTATGGAATACAATATATGCGGATCCAAATCCAAACCTTTCTCTCAAAACACTTCCAAAATAATGATTTAAAGGATCTGATGGCGGTATGACTAGATCACGAGTTCGTAATATCCCGCCTAATCCTTCTAACATATCCTGCCTACCCCAACAAATATCTTGTAAATCATCCACTAAGAATCCTTTAATTAGGGTACCATCATCTTCAAATTCTCGCATTACATCGCTGATTTCTTCAGCAGAAAATGGAGAACCGGCTAATCTTTCTACTTGCTTTAGAGTAATTACAGGATAATTCTGGACTAATTCTCTCAAGTAATCTCTTTTAATTTCCCATAAGTCAGTTTTTATTGATGAAATTACTGTCTTGAATCCCCCTCTATAATCTTGGATTAAAAAGCCACTACGCACGAGGGGGGAAATTAATTTTCTAAATTCGGATCTTTTCATAGCATTCCTTTCCATAAAAAGATCTGGATCATGATGTTCAGTAAAGAATTGTAGAATATCCATATCCTCATCTTCTGGCGATATATTACGTATCGATAATAATCGCCTAAAATGAGCCAATCTTGCCCATACTAAATGGCCACGTAAATTAGTTCCCTGATGTAATTGATGAGCAGCAGCCATAGACTTCAAATCCACACGGAACATTTCACACCTCCCCCTTAGAGAAAAGTCATCTCTTAATTCATTTATATGTTCAAGCGCCATAGTCTCATTTTCCCATCTGCTTTTTTGATGTAATGCGTGATGATGGAAAAGGAGCCTATTAACTTCTTTTCTTTTTCTAGGTTCAACAACTCCACCTCTAATATATCGTTCTCCATCACCCATTGTTGTAAAACCTAAATCGGATAGTAAATCTTGTATATTATCATCACAATCATGTACAGGTATACCATTGAATGCATGAATTACTGATACATCAACGAGCCGGTCTCTATAATTTTCCAATAACTCTGAAAATGTATCTTTAAATTCATCAAGATAAGAGTGCGGGATATTTATATCTTTAATTTCTAAATAATCATTGACAACAAACATTAAAATCCTACCAATTGGATCTACTCCTTTTAGTACTGGATGATACCAGCCTTGTTTAAGCATCATTCTAATTTCTTGAATAAAACGACTACAAAAAGGGTCAGATTGTGCTAAAATTCTCATAGTTCTATCTTCAGCTAAAGGTGATAGTAGAACTTCTGCATCTTCTAATGAAGAATAATAATCTGTTGGATCAGGCTGAAGAGCGACAACTCTGATAATTTTTTTTGAATTTTCTAAATTCCTAAGTGCTTCTGCTAATTCTTCAACTGGTTGGCTAACAAAAAATCTTAGTGTATGTAACCTA
This sequence comes from Euryarchaeota archaeon UBA557, assembly GCA_002503285.1. GTDB lineage: Archaea > Thermoplasmatota > Poseidoniia > Poseidoniales > Thalassarchaeaceae > MGIIb-O3. The sequence continues at coordinate 19,380 of DARI01000001.1, read as the reverse complement.
ACTGGGCCTATGTGGCTAATTAATTGGTCTAAAGCATCTTCGAAAGGTAACGGCTTTACAACTCCATGTAATTTTCTAAAGATAGCTAGCGAACGTTTTCTATTTGGTATTGCTACGTATTGTTTTGCGACAAGCAATTGCCTTTCTAGGTTACCCAATGCACTTTTTATAGTTCTTTGAATGTGGAAACTATCTTTACCCTTAGGATAATCTGCTAACAAATCTGTCCTACTTATTCCATAGGCCGGAATTTTATCCAGAAGTTCTTGCTCCAATTGCCCTATCCAAGGTTCGCCCCTAAGGCCAAGGAAAATTGGTATCTGATCCTCCATAGTGTATCCGACCCGATTGTGAAGTAATCTGCCATTATATACGTCTGAGTCGTGTTTAATATCCTTCCAATCTCTAAATCTATAATTTTTAACCCTATGTAACAGTTCATCCCGTCTTTGAACCATTGTTAAAGATCTAATAGCATCTTTTGGCTCATCATATAATGTGAAAGATTTCTGTAACAATAGAGTTTGTAAGGTCCTGTAATCGACTACATCTACTTGGCCTCCTGTTATCCTATATTCATCTACTCTAAGTATGAATTCTCCATCATTGGTTTGAGTGAAAAATCCTATTGAAACAAGATTTCTAATTTCTAATTCCTGTAAGATAGATTCAACTTGTGCAAATGGAAAGGGCAATCTTGCACTTAATTCTTTAGCAGTTTGAGGACCTTCTGATCCTAGCATATCTAATAATTTTAATCTCAAACAGTCCATGGGGTCTGAAAGATATGATTTTTTCCATTTTGAAGGTTGCCCATTGGTAAATTCATTCGCGAGCTCATAATTTAAACCACCAGTGTAAAGTGATCTGAGATCTTCCATGTCTGCAGCCCCTGCAACTGCCAAACATCCGAGAGTACCGTGAACTTCTGCCATCCTCATAGAAAACCATTTATTGTCTATTTTATCATGTCCAGTAGATCTAATTTTAGTAATCAATCCCCTTTCTGCAAGTTCATGGACCCAACTCCTAATAGTTTCAGTCTCTATGTCTTTTAATTTATCACCATACAATGGATTGGTTAGTGTTTTTTCTAGTCCTCCACCCATATCCATAAGTCTTAATAAACTAGCTGGATCAGATGGTTTTGCAACTTTTGACTGATAATAATCATCTAATTTACCTTTATCCAAATCTGTAGCTAAAGAGCGGGCACCTAGAAGCCTGCGTAGAATTTCTGGATCAACGTCTTTGATTAGATATGCACGAGTTCTTAATGATAATAAATCTTCAAATGAAGACATGAATAGTGTCATTCCCAAAGGAGATGGCATTTTGACTCTACGGTGTACAATTCTAACATCTTCGCTATCCATTCTAGATATGAATTTCCTTAGTTGTTTCATGTCCAAATCAGAATTTAAAATTTCATTCATGGCCTCCCTGACTAATACTGAATCCTCCATTTGGCGATGTTTATGTAATATCTGATCAGCTTTTTGTAAAAATTGTTTAGGACTTACTTCGTCAGCCCCTATGCGGCGAGGATTCAACATGCTCCTTGACGAAATTTCGCGAAATCTCTTTGCAAACAGTTGTGAATCCATAAGATATCTTTGAAGAATTTCGTCGCTATTATCACTTCTAAATATGGATGGTATGATAGCAATTTCAACTTCATGGCTTAGTTTTATCATAAAACCATTTTCGTCAAATGATAATTCATGAATTGTTATATCATCTTTTGCAGCTATACCTGCAAATAAATAGCCTAAAGCTAGATTGAATCCCCTCCCTCTGCAAGTGGTGATTACGTAAGTTGGTAACGGGGCCTCTACTTGCTCAACTAATATCCTATCACTAGATGGAACTTGGAAAGTAGTGGCTCCATGCTCATCTAAAAACTGAGAAATTGCATTGGCAACTGGCTTATTTAATCCTAATGCTTCTCTAAAAAATATTTTATTATCTAATCCTAATCTAGATTGGACAGAGATGATATTTAATAAATCTAAAACTTCTTGACTTAATTCATGAGTCCTGCTGGCAGTTTCACCTGTCCAAGATGGTATCGTAGGACGGTATCCAGTAGCAGAGGTAACATTTACTCTCGAACCTCTGATACTTGCTACTCTATAGGTCGAACCACCGAGTAAGAAAACATCTCCTCCTCTTAAACTCGATACGAATGAAGAAGATAATTGCCCTACCAATGTGCCATCTCCAGTCAATACCATATAATTATTATCGGGGGCTATAGTTCCTATATTTGTATAATATATCATTTGAGCATAGCCTCTTTTACCGAATCGATTTTCTTCCCAATCTACCCATATACGTCTTTCTTCTTCTAAAAGATCTAGAACTTCGATGTAATCATCATAAGGTAGATTTCTATAAGGCCATGAAGTTTTCACTAAATCGTATCCTTCATCAATATCCCATTCTCTGATGATAGTCAAGCCGATCATAAATTGAGCCAAAACATCAAGTGAATTCTCGGGAAATTTTAACAAATCCATATTGCCCCTAAGGATTCCAGTTTGCAGTGCCACTAGCTCCAATAAATCATGAGGGGAACTAGGTAAAAATCTTGCACGTGGTAAACCTCCTACTTGATGCCCTGCACGACCAATTCGTTGTAATGCAGTTGCTATTGAACCTGGTGAGCCTACTTGAATAACGAAATCAACTGATCCAATATCAATACCCATTTCCAGACTTGATGAGGAAACTACACATCTTAGCATGCCGTGTTTTAATTTTTGTTCTACATCTAATCTAATATTTTTATCCATAGAACCATGATGGCCTTCGACTCCCTTTAATCCAGCAACTTTTAATTTCTGAACTACAGTCTCAGTCATATTCCTAGTATTTACAAATACAAGAGTCGTATTATGGGCTTCAACTAATTGTTTAATGACTTCCACATTTCGATCTAATATTTCTTTTACAGGAATAGATGAAAATCGTGGAGTTGGTAAAATTATATCTAAATCTAAATCTCTTGATCCAGAAATTTTGACAATTGAGATTTTCTGGGGTTCTGATTTACTTTCCCTTGAATCACTTGCAACTAAAAACTCTGCAACAGCCTCTAATGGCTCCATAGTAGCACTGATTCCTATCCTTTGAACATCTGATTCTATGACTGAATCCATAAGTGCTAGACTAAGAGATAAGTGAGTACCCCTTTTTGAAGGGACAAGGGAATGCATTTCATCTATTATCATCCATTTCATATCATTAAGTATTGGACGAAATCTTTTAGATGCTAAAGCAAGAGCAAGAGATTCAGGAGTAGTTATTAAAATATGTGGGGGGTGTTTTAACATCCTCTCTCTCTCTTTTTGAGGAGTATCGCCAGTTCTGAGACCAACTTTAATGTCTTTTCCTCTTTTGGGCATATAGTTTTCTTTAATTTCTGTGAGAGGGCCGATTAAATTCTTTTGAATATCATTTGCTAAAGCTTTAATCGGGGAGATATATACACATTGGACATTATTTTTCAATGATCCATCTAATGATCTACGTATTAAATCATCAATAATAGACAAAAATGCAGTTAAAGTTTTACCAGAACCAGTCGGAGAACAGAGTAGTAAATGGTCACCATTTAAAATCCTAGGGATAGCAGTTTTTTGAGGATCTGTGAAATCAGGAAATTTATCTACAAACCAATTTCTAACTGGTGGACATAAACGGTCTAGGAGTTCTTCGGTCTCCATTTTCTCGTCTACGTATTCTATTACTGGCATTTTTTATTGTCACCTTACGGCCTTAAGGGAATTGTGACAGTAATTGAATGCTTCTCTCCATTTACCTGAATATAATATCAAACGGGAAATATAAATATCGATTCACATAATGATAATGTGGATATTTTTAAATTTTTTACGATGGTTTGAAAGACTCCGGCTAAAGACAGAAGATTGTAACATGAGCGAAGGGCAGCGTCTAGAAAGATTGACATCAATCTTAAGAAGAAGAGGAGTTATTCTTCCGTCCTTTGAAATATATGGCGGAGTTTCAGGACTTATTGATTATGGGCCAGTCGGGGCTAGAATAAAAAGAAAGGTCATCAATAGTTGGATTAATCATTGGATGAAGATGGGAAACGTAGTAGAAGTTGACTCTCCGACAATAACTCCTGAATCTGTTTTAATTGCAAGTGGCCATGTTGGCGAATTTAATGATTTAATGATAGAGTGTCGAAGTTGCAATAATGCATTTAGAGCTGATCATTTAATAGAGCACATACATGAAAATAGCGAATCAATAGTGGCATCAGAAATGGATAAAATAATCAATGCCAATTCAATAAATTGCCCTAATTGTGATGAATTACGATGGAATGAATCAAAACCAATGAATTTGATGTTTAAAACTGGAATAGGTGCAATGAAAGATCAGAGGACGGCATATATGAGGCCCGAAACTGCGCAAGGCATGTTCATGCTATTCCCATCATTATATCGGCATTTTCGGCAAAAGTTGCCATTTGGTGCAATTCAAACTGGTAAGGGATACAGGAATGAAATAAGCCCTAGACAAGGGATGATACGTCTCAGAGAATTTAACATGGCAGAGTTGGAATATTTTATAGACCCCGAAAATCCTCCAACTATAGATTTGTCAAAATATGATCATAAAATATCTATGATACCAGATCCAGATGGAGAATTTAATACCAAATGTGAGATTTCATTTAGTGACGCGTTAGATAAGGGAATAATCAGGCATCCAACGGTTGCATCGATATTATCTGAAACTTTGGAGTTTTTAATTGACTTAGGCCTAGATGCAAATAAAATCAGATTTCGACAACATACTAGTACGGAGATGGCCCATTATGCTACAGATTGTTGGGATTGTGAGATCCTTGGAGAATATGGATGGATTGAATGTGTAGGGATAGCGAATAGGACGTCTCATGACCTGCAATCTCATGAAACATATTCAGGAGTTAATTCTTTGAGGGCATGGAGAGCATTTGATTCGCCTAAAATAGAGAAGAAAAATATAATTTCTCCTAAAACATCAATAATTGGCCCAATTTTTAAAGGAGAAGCAGGATTAGTAATACAAGCATTAAAAGAATATGATATATTGAAGATAAAAGAATTGAAAATACTAAAATTATCAAATGGAAATAAAGTCAAAATTACCAAGGAGATGTTTGAAATAAAAGAGATTGAAAAAATCATATCAGGAGAGTGGTTCATACCACATATTATTGAACCAGCATTTGGAATAGATAGAATTATTTGGCATTTACTAGATCATTCTTATAATGAAACAGAAAAGGAAGGTGAAAACTATTCTGTCATGAAGTTTAATGATTTGGTTTGCCCAATAGATGCAATAATTTTGCCACTTTTTGAGAAAGATGGAATGGGAGAAATAGCTTCAAAATTGACTAAAAAATGTAATCATATAGATGGCATTAAAGTAGAGATGGATACAAGTAAATCCATCGGTAGAAGATATGCAAGAGCGGATGAAATAGGAGTCCCTTGGGCAGTAACAGTAGATCATACTTCATTAGAAGATGGTACTATCACCATAAGAAGAAGGGATGATCAAATTCAAATTAGAGTAACTATTGATGAATTTTTAATGAATTTAAGGAACAAGACCATTGATAATTTGTATTAATAGGCCAATCTTGATGAGGCTTCGATTAAAGGACATGGCATGAGTAGCCCTACCGAGGTGAGTAATTGGACAGAAAAATATCGACCTACTGATATCTCGAGCATGGAGGGGAATGAGCATCAATTACAAAAAATAAGGTCATGGCTAGATAAATGGGGCCAAGATCAAATTCCCCAAAAAAGAGGGATATTATTATCCGGCCCACCGGGTGTCGGAAAAACTACATTAGCTAAAGCGGCAGCAAATGAAAAAGGTTGGTCCATAATAGAATTAAATGCGTCTGCAGAGAGAAATGCCGCGGCAATACGAGGTACTGCTACTAGAAGTTCGCAGCATGTATCATTAGATAATTTTAGAGATAACGCAATAGCTAATGGGAAAACATTAATTTTATTGGACGAAGTAGATCATCTAAGTGGCGGATTTGGTAGAATCGACGATGATAAAATAAATAAAAGCATAAATTTGGATGATGACCCAAATAAAATAAAAGGAGACAGAGGAGGCAAGGCAGAGTTGTTAAATCTTTTATCAATTAGTAAACAACCAATAATAATGACCTGTAATGAACCAATGAGGTTATGGGGAAATAGCAATTGGAGGTCGAATAGAGATAGAGTTCTAAGGTTGACAGAACAAATATCATTTAAGAGAGTAGGAAAACCACATCTTAGGAAGATTGCCAGAAGAGTAATGGATGCCGAAGGAATGAGTATCGACCCAGGTGCTATGGAATTATTAATTGATAATAATAAAGGAGACTTGCGGTCTTTAATTTCTGATTTACAATCAATATCAATCCTAAGTAGTGGGCACATTAACAGAAGTGATGTAAATGATTTATCAAGCATAGCTGAAAGAGATGTTCAAATTGATATTTTTAAATCATTGGAAGCAATTTACAGAAGTAAAAATAGTAGGAATGCTACGGATATAATGATAAAATCAGACAAAGACCCTGATGATATGTTAGCATGGTTTGCATGGAATAATCAGATAGTCTTTCCTAAAGAAGAATTGGTTAATGTCAGTAATGCAATGTGCCTTGCTGATCGTGCATTAGCTACTAAATATACCAATAGAGCATATAGATCTTGGTATTGGGGATCCAATATTCCTGCCCAAGCAGCAATACTTCCTATGTCTAAACGTCCTATTTCAAGATTATATTTAGGATATCCGAATTTTTTAAGAAGAGGGACTGGAGATTGGGTAAACAGCAGATTAATAGATACGTTTGCTAATAATTTAAATTCCAGTAAATCTGCTATAAAAGAAGACTTGTGGCCAATTTTAATAGCAATACATGACGAAAAACTCGGAAGTGATGTAAATGATCTTACAATATCAAATAAATTTGGATTTACCGGAGAAGATCATTTGTCACTTCATGGAGTAAAGAAGGGACACAAAGATTCAGAGAAAATATTAAAAATGTTTGAAATAAGAAAAAATGAAGATAATGAGGCCATAGAATTGGAAGTAGAAAAGTCTGAAGAAAAAAATGCCAATCAATTTACGCTTGATTCATTCAATTAATCTGAAGACCAAGTCCTAGGATGAAGCAATACTAATACAGTTAATAATTCCAGACGTCCAAGCCACATCAATATCGTAGAAGCAAACATGGAGAATGGGCTTAAATTAGCCCATGCATTAGCTGCATCAACAGGGCCGAAAGAACCTAGTGCTGGGCCGGTGTTACCGAGTAAAGAAATTGAAACAGATAAAACATCTGTCAAAGTAAGATTTGGTTCTAAAAAAGATATTGTAAGCATAGATGCAGTAACCAATACCATCCATGAACTAATCATTCCAAGAATTATCCATATTCGGTCTTCTTCTACCACAGTATTATTAAAACGGATAGTTACGACTTTTCTAGGCTGAATTATACGTATAACTTCCCTTTTTGCTAATTCAAATGCTATCCTAATTCTAAGAACCTTTAATCCCCCTCCAGTAGAGCCAGCACTTGCACCTATTATCATCAACAACAGTAAAACAAATTGACTAAAAACTGGCCATTGAGAAAAGTCTGCACTAGAATATCCCGTACTTGATATAGCTATAGATTGAAATAATGAATGTCGGATAGATTCCATTAAATCATAATCTGTAGCCCTAGTGAGATTAAATGTCATTGCAATCCATGCTACGACGAGAATTAACAAATAAGTGCGGAGCTCTTGATCTGATGACACTTCCTTCCACCTGCCAGCAAGCGCGAAATATAAAAGACTAAAATTAATGCAAGTCAATAACATAAAAACCATAATGATAGATTCAATCATAGAATCATCAAATGCCATAATACCTAAATCACTAGTTCCGAATCCTCCAGAAGGCAATGTTGTTAGGGAATAATTAATCGAATCAAACCCATTCATTTCAGTAAATTGATACAAGGCGATGCATTCAAAAATAGTTAATACGATGTATATTAACCACAGTTTTCTAGCAGTTCCTTCTAAAGTTGTACTTAGGCTCGAAACAGTTGGACCTGTCAACTCTGCTCTAGCAAAAGCCATTCCTCCTCCGAGTGCCCTTGATAGAATCAATAATCCCAACATAATTACTCCCATTCCACCAAACCATTGAGTTAGTGAACGCCACAATATGAGACTTTTTGTTTGACTTCCGATGCAATCTTTTTCTAACGTACTGCCATAGATTACATCTTGACATATAGGACTGCTAATAGGGTCAATGACTGTTGCACCAGTAGTTGTGAAGCCTGACATAGATTCAAACCATGAATATAGTCCACCTTGTAATATTTGATTGAAGGATGCTTCACCATTTACGTATTCAAATGGGCCATAAAACATCCCACCTAACCAAAAAGGTAGCGCACCGACAAGAACGACTGGTATCCAACCCAACGCAACAGAAGCAAATGCCTCCCTATCTCTTACTCTTGATGATGTAGCATATCCATTTGAAAATGATATTAATAATTGCCCTAGTAATGCACAAATCAAAAGAGGTAGTAAATATGTTGAAATTGCGAACGTGATACTTTCTTCAAAGGCACTATATAATGATACAATTAACAATGGTAATGCAACTAGTCTAATGGTCCATCCTAAGACTAAACCTACTACGTCCCAACGCATATTAATTACCTAAGGCCTTCTCAACTTTCCTTAAATTATCTTTTTGAGTCAACAAATACACCCTATCATTATTATTTATAGATTTTATCGATATTGGATATCTGACTTCCCTATTACCCTCTTCATCAATTCTATTAATCATTACAACTCTTACATCTAAGTCCCTTTCTATATCTTTAATAGAAGACTCGAGTAAGACATGGTTTGAATGAATTTTTGTAGAAAGAGAAACAATTGAAGGCAAAGAGGGTATATTTTGATATGACCCAGGATAATTTTTATGAATCGACTTTAATATGGCAGATATAGCAACTTGTCTTGAGCTGACCGGCCTAGTTAAACCGATTCTTTTGACGGCCTCTACGAGTGCCCTATCTTTGAGTAACAGTCCCGTTCTAGGCACCCCTTTGTCTTTAGCCCTCATGGATATAGAGATATTGAGATTATCATCATCTAATGTAGAAATTGCAATGTCATGCTCATCAATAGCTAGTTCCCTAAGGAGTTCTTCATCTTGAGGGTCTCCATGAATTACATCTAACCTCTTATTTATTCCTATTTCCGATCCAACTATTTCATTTGCAGTATCTAGGTCTGGTTCTATTATTACAACATTGGAACCCGATGCTAAGTAATGCTTAGCTATTTTACTACCAAAATGTGTAGCACCGAAAATAGCAATTGTTGGACATTCAGGCAATTTCTTATCTGTTTCACCTAGTGCCCTTGTTATCAAGCCAAATTTATCTGTAGAATTTGTAACGAAAACTAGGATGTCTCCTTCTCTAATAATTTCAGAACCATTAGAAAGTACTTCTTTTTCTCCCATACTTTTAATTGCATATATAGGAGGAATGAAATCTGTTATGTCATCTCTGGCTTGAGACGGTTCAGAAGTAGTAGAACCGATTAACGGGGAATTAGATTTTACTTCAGAAATTGCTATCCAAGTGTTATCTCCTAAAGGTACAATATCATTTAGAGAGGGTGCTAGGAGCCCTGTTACTAAATGATCAACAATTTCATCAGAAGCACAAACAGCATTATCTGCACGGGACCAGTTCTCCAATGGCGCGGCTCCTTTTATTTCATCTACTAAACTTGTATTTCTAATTCTTGCTATAGCTATAAGTCCGGATGCTGTACGATCTCCGACCTGCTCGCTGTACACCTTTTTTGCAAAAGAGCATGCCAATAAATTAATTTCATCGTTATCAGTTGCCATGACAATTATTTCAGCATCACTGATTCCAGCCCTCAATAATGAGTCCCGAGATAGTGCACTACCATTTACTAAAAGGCAATCCAAAGATTGAGATGCACGTATTGCTTCAGGATTTGGGTCGATGATAGCTACACTGCGTTTTTCCCCACGTAATGCAGAGGCAATTCCACGGCCGACCTGCCCCGCACCTGCGATAATGACACGCATATTGGTTCAATGCTTAAGCCAAATAGATATAATACCCTATGATAAAAGTTTGATGAAGCACATACAATTACTCTTCAGAATCTAGGAGTTCTCCTTTTTTTCTATGATTTGATGCTAATTCATGTTTTTGAGATTGTCTTAGTGTTCTTTTGAATGCTTGTTTAGCAGAAGGTGTCATACCTGATGGGATCCATATTTTTTGAGCAGGTGACCATGATAAAATTACAATTGGAATGATCGCAATCATAATAATCGGCAGAAATAGACATAGAACTAAGGATATTATTAAACCAGCCCGTATGAACGAGCCAATTACTAATGGCTTTAACCGATTATTATTCAAAATATTATATCCTTGCCATGAATTAATCAGAGCATGCCCGAAGCACGCCGACAAAGATATGCACATTCCAATTATAATTGAATAAATATTAAAACCTGAAAAATTTGATATTGAGGTAAGGCCCTCATCAAATAATCGAACTATTAGGACGCTGGAGTGCATTGCACCCATTCCCAATCCTAGTGCCCATCCATTAGGAGGTGACGCTCTTAAAGCAACAACTCTTGGTCGCCCTAATATAAACAATACAAATGACGATTCTGAAATGCCGATTAAAATAGATAAAAATGTCAAAGTTAACATATTGACCGACAAGTTAACGATTCCAAATAAAATATAGTTATCGATTATTACTGCGAACAGCATCCCAACCACGATCCCATACAATAAATTTTTAGATGCATTTGCTATATCGTAAAATCCAGTCATCTTGGATATTATTCCTCGCCATCCGACATATATACCCAGTAAACCAATTGCAAAGGCAATTTGTTGTTGTGATATCGGGACTGCCTCGATAGCCATGATTGGCCATAGCATACTACATTTGAGTCACGCGGGTCTAATAACGTTAAAACCACATAATAAAGACGGAAGCACGTGGCACTCGAAGGTCTGAAACAAAGAATCATTGGTTCAATGAGTCTGTTGAAGGGCAAGAGGGTAGTTGATGAAGAGACTATTAAGGAATTAAGTAAACAATTAAGGCGTGCTTTGTTAGAAGCAGATTTTAATGTTAGACAGACCAAGGAATTAACTGAAAGAATAGAAAGACGTATGATGGAAGAAGATCCACTTCCAGGCGTTAAGTTGGAAACTCATGCTATGAATATGATGTATACAGAATTAGTAAGAATACTAGGGCCTCCTAGAGATATAAGGCCTAGAAATGAAACAGTGTTGATGGTAGGACTTTATGGTCAAGGAAAAACTACAACTACTGCTAAAATTGCAGATTGGTGGAGAAGGAAACATGGAGTAAAGGTAGCAGTCATAGAAGCTGATGTCCATCGCCCTGGCGCATTTCAGCAATTAACACAACTACTTGAAGGAACTAATGTAGAAGTTTATGGTGAACCTGATGAGAATGATGCAAAGACAATCGTAAGAAACGGTTTGAAGAAATTTAGTTCTGCTGATGTAGTAATAATTGATACTGCAGGAAGAGATAGTTTAGATGGTGATTTAAAACAAGAATTAATAGATATTGCAAATATTGCGAACGCTACAGAGAGATTTTTAGTAATTGATGCACAAGTTGGTCAGGCTGCCGGCCCTGTTGCTCAAACTTTCCATGATCTTGTTGGAGTTACTGGTACAATAATTACCAAATTGGATGGTACTGCTCGAGGAGGTGGTGCGTTGAGTGCAGTTGCGACTACAGGGGCACCGATTGTTTTTGTAGGTGAAGGAGAAAGAATTAATGATTTAGAAAAATTTGAATCGGATAGATTTATTTCTAGATTATTGGGTATGGGCGATATAAAGGGACTCATAGATTTGGCTCCGGAAGATATGGATGAACAAGAGGCGATGAGATTGACTCAACGCCTAATGTCTGGAAGATTCACATTGACTGACATGTATGCTCAAATGGAAATGACAAGTAAAATAGGTACAATGGATAAATTATTATCCCATTTGCCAGATAGTATGTTTGGTGGAATGAATAACATGAGTAGAGGCCAAAAACAACAAATGCAGAATAATTTAGACCAGTACAGAGTAATAATGGATTCAATGACACAAGAAGAGAAAGATGAGCCAGTATTGTTAAAATCTAGTAGAATTAGAAGAATTGCAAGAGGGTCCGGAGTAGAAGAAAAGGCCGTTAAAGATTTATTAGGGCATTGGAATAAAAGTAAAAAAATGATGCGCGGGATGAAAGGTAATAGGAAATTTAGAAGACAAATGCAATCAATGATGGATTTAGATGACAACATTGGAATGTGATTGGGTGAAAAGAAAATTCGCCATAATTGGACATAAAGCACCTAGTTCCGGAAATTTATCTTTAAATGATTTAACAGGACTATCCGGAAGAATGGATGTATTAGTAAGGGCAATTAATGCTGCATTATTTATTTCGCATGATATAAGAAAAAATTCACAAATAGTTTTACATCTAATGGGCGGAAATGATCGTTCTAGAAGAGTTATGTTTGATGGCGCCACAGTAACAGGAGTTAGGCCAGATGAAAGATCTATAGCAGGGCATATCAAATCTATAATGAAATTAAGATTACCTCCAATTGGACATTGGGAAGAGGTAAGTACTGGCATTTTTCATTCATCTGGTGGCATTTTAGAAACCGTATCAGAGTGGGAAAGCGATGATGTAAATATTTCAATATTAGATATCGATGGGCCTAATTTAAACAATAATAATTTGAATTTAAATAATCAATCAATGGGATTTATTCTTTCCGATGATTCTCCATTTACCATTAATGAGATCTCAATACTATCTAAGTTTAAAAAAATCAAATTAGGTGATACTTGGTTACAAGGACATTCTTGCATAACAATAGTACATCACATCATTGATTCAAAAATCGTCAGTTGATGATGTAGTTTCTTCCAAGGTAATTATTAAAACTCCAATTATCATCAACGGCCCTCCTATTAATGTCCACATCCCAAGAATTAATTCTCCTGTAAATAACCATCCTATGAAAGCACCAATAACGGGTTCTAACAATAAAACACTAGAAACCATAATTGGTGGAAGCCACTTCAAAATTGTATTAATGCCAGTATGACCCATTAATCCTGGACCCAGTGATAAATAGACTATCCATATCAACCATATTGAGTCGAACCAACCAAAAACATTCAATTCAGGCATAGAAGTAAAAAAAGAAGTAGATTCAAAGAAAATTGTAGCAAAACATAACCAAATTCCGGCACCAAGTGTTACGGGAAATGCATAAATAAATACTGGCATATTTTTTTCATATCTTAAGTGGCGACCTATAAAAATATATCCTACTACTGTTAATGCGCCACCAAAGGCTGCAATATCTCCCATTAGAGATACATCACCTATTTTATTTACATCTGCTAATGTGATCATCGCCCCTAAAACGCCTAAAGTGGCACCAATTATATGTCCTTTATTGGCCGAGGTACCTAGAATTGGCATTAATGCCACTACTATTATTGGATGCATAGTAACAAACAATAAGCTGTGTACTAAACTAGTGTTATCTAAGGACCATACCCAAAGGCCAAAATGAAGTGCTAAAAAAATACTTGATAAAAATAACAATTGTAAATCATTTTTATTAATTGATAAGTCATTAATTTTTAAATATTGGAATATAAAAAATGGCAACAATATTAATGAAGTACCCTGCATCCTCCAAGAAGCACGTAGAAATGGAGGTATCTCGCCCATTGATTGTAAAATAGTACCGGCAGAAGAAACAGCGAATAATGCAATAATGAGTATTGACCATGCCATTATAGTATTATTTTTATCACTCATTTTCAATCCGCCAATTCGGCATCCATTATTTGTTGATCTTGTATTTTCTCGACGTCATTATTGCCACCTATAATGCCGGCTGATTTGAACAACAGATATATTACAACAATTAAAGAAGTGTTGACAGCTAAGAAAACGGCAAATCTAGCTTGTGGCCACCAAGATTTAATTCCAAGTGATTCGGTGCATATGACAGATTCAGAAGATATTACTCTACATGGTGCATTATCCATTATCAAACCAGAATCAGTATCTGGGCACCCCGATAATCCCGATAATCCCCTAATTCTTTCTTCATATAAACAATTTCTTTCTGAGGCATAATTGATAACTGATTCAAAGTCATTACTTTCAATACCAAGAATTTCATCTAAGTATGTTTCTTCAGCCCATGTGTCAAACTCATAATTTTGCTCTACCTCAATTTCATCTGCAACAGCAAGAATTGCTGATTCCACCCCATGGAATGCTTCTCCCGTCATAGCTCCAGCGGCTATCATAAATGTAAATAGAAGTAGTAATGCCCTACTTTTCTCAGCTTCTGCAGGGCCTTTCTCTAATCTAATGGCCTCTACTTTTGGTTGTAATCTTCTCTTTTCCCACCAATCGCGGGCGGCACCACCTGCCAACATAGGGAATGTAATTGGTGTTGGTAGATACATCCCTAGACCGAACGACGTTCCCATTCCAGTCGCCCATTCTACAAAACCTCCCAAAGCGAAACCCAAGCCTAGGGCAATCCAATCTCCTTCTCCCTCGGCGAGAATTATAGTAAATGAGGCGAATGCATTAGCCTGAGGGGCTTGTAAATCGATTGCACCTTCAGCTAATAATTTAGACAGAAATATTGCAACTCCTGCACCTAATATTGCGCCTGGTATGACTCCAAGAATGTTGCCTTTTGATATATGATATGGCCTATTTCCGATATAAAGACTATTTTTGTAATCTCCTACAACAGTACCAGACATAGATATTGCAGAACCAAAAACAGTTGTGCCAACTAATGCCATCAGTATAGATTCTTCTTTAGATAGCCCAACTGGGAAGTTTAAGAATACTAATAGAAGCATCAGAAGTACAATAAAGGAAGTACCTGAAACTGGTTCAATACCAGTTTCACCCATGACTCTGACTGCTATCGCACCCAAAAGGAAGGTTGTTGAAAGAAGTACTATTGAAAATAATAAAGATGGTAAAAACGGAAATCCACCTATTACAAATATTATTATCATTGCAATAGAAGCTATGAACATAAAAATTGGAATATGATTTAGAGGCCATTCATACCAACCTTTGGATTCTATGAATTCATCGCCTTTCTCACCCGTAAAAGCCCTAATAATATCACCAAATATTGAAACAAATGTAGGAGCCATTTTGAGTAATCCAAGTAATCCGCCGCCAAGTATTGCACCGATTGCTATCGTCCTAACTACTGATTTAAATGCCATCCACTGTACAAATGGATATACTGGCGGATTTAACACATCACCGTATTCAGTGATTCTAAAATATCGTTGTTGTTCAAAATCATATACTGGGACATCTAACAGAACAACCAAAGGGACAATATAAAACCAAGCAATTAATGAACCCAGTGTAACTAAGAAGGCTACTCGAAATTTCATAAACCAGCCTAATGCAAGTAAAGTGGGACTTAGTTCTAATCCTAAAAATGTATAAGAAAATGGATTATTAGATGAATAGGGAGTTAGCCCTGGGCCTCCATAAGGCGATTCTCCATCCTGCAATTTAGTTGGTTGATGTATCCATCTCTCAGTATATACTGAAGCCAATCCCCAATCATTCCCTGAAAGTTTAGATGATGCCCAGTCTGCTATGCTTCCAGGTAAACTTGCAATTTTCCTTTTCCATATTAAGGGGTAATCAATGATAAACATAATTGCCATGCTTATACCAGTCCATAATCCGACTGTCTTTAATGAGTCTCTGGCGGTATCAGCCGCCCCACTACTAACATCAGATGCGATATCTAACATCTTTAATGTGGCTTCAAAACCAGGCATAGGAAGGGGATCTTCTACTAACCAGACACGTCTGAAGATAATGAAATACATCACACCTAAAAATCCTGCAAACATTGATGCAATAATGCCAATGAAGGCAAGTTGCAAAGTATCAACTGAGGATATGAGATAACCATCACCCACCTTATAGTCATTAGAATATGCAAGTAAGAATATTGCAGGAAAAGTAAATACAAAGCCAGTTGACGCATTTATCGCTCCAGTTGTTGCACTAGTTGCAATATTAACTTCAGAGGGAGACCACTGGTATGCCATTCCTAGTAAGTAGGCAACATACCACCCTGCTGCAACAGTAATTCCAATCTTTAGGCCAATGTATGCGGAAACACCACTAAAAACTGCACCTATTAAGATGCCAATTAAAACTTTTTTAGTATCCCAGTGGCTTATTTCAAATGATTCCCTCACATTTTTTTCTTCGAGATATTGTTCAAGAACGCCTGTATTGAGATTATTGTACATATCTTCGTCTAGCCATGTAAGTGTGCCTTTCTCCATAGATTCTAGGCCAGAGGGGGTAACAGGCTGCCGATAGGCAGAGCGTGGGACATCAGTCATCTTATGAGTTAAGGGATTAATATCTATGTTTATAGTTCACTATAAAAATAATATAAATTAACTAATTAGAATTAATTAATGATCCCTAGTAATTCTGTATCGACCCATGGCTTCCATCCATTGGATTTCCTTTCCGCCTTCAAGATTAAACTCATCTGTTAATGGGAGAATTAAAGTTTCATATGACTTGTTATCCATAGCATGTACTTCGTTTCCTTGAATGTGGGTAATAATGGCAGATCCTTTCTCAATCATAGGAACTTGTATATTATCAGTTACAGTCCCAACGTGAGATTTTTTCTGACCTGTAAATATATCTTCTAATTCTATTCTAGCTTTGGCTGAACCGTGTTTTCCAGGTTTAGATTTAGACATACTAAGAATCTTGTATGCATCATCATCAATTGCAACATATCGACCAATTTTAAGTGTGCGAATTTCGACTCTAGAAGTACCTGGCATGTATAATCAACTCAATGGAACAACAATGCTTTATCAGCATTAGGGAAAAAAAAGCCCCGAGCCGGGGACCAGAAGGTATCCGGCCCGGGGTTATGTCCGACTGAAACTAATCAGTCGTCGTTTCGGCGGCCAATTAATGCCGCGCCTACTAGAGCTATTCCTGCGAATATTGCTGGGAATCCTGGAACAGCGTTTGACCATCCCAATTCATCTTGCTCGTCAAGAGTATCTGAATTTGAGACTTCACTGTCTTCCGCATCACAAATGCCATCTAGATCGTAATCTGATGGTACTGAGTTAACGTTCTCACTATCAGAACCACAACGGTCCTCAACAATATCAAGAACTCCGTCGCCATCATCATCATCATCAGCATTGTTACCAATTCCATCAGCATCAGTGTCGTCCCATTCTGCAGAATCAGTAGGGAATGAATCAAACTCATCTAAGTCGCCATCACCATCATCATCTACGTCAGAGTTATCACCAATTCCATCCATATCCAAATCAACTGTTTCAGCAGCGTTATCTGGGAAGATATCCTCAGCGTTTGCTACGCCATCGCCATCTCTATCAGAATCAGAATTATCTCCGAGACCATCTTCATCTAAATCTCTAGATTCTGTTGCGTCATTTGGGAAAAGATCGACTCCATCAGGTATTCCATCATCATCATCATCGATATCGGCGTTATCACCAACACCATCGCCATCATAATCTGCGTATTCTGAAGAATCTAGTGGGAATGCGTCAATTCCATCTTCAACTGAATCATTATCGTCATCAGTATCAGCATTATCTCCAAGTCCATCTCCATCACTGTCAACAGATTCAGCAGAATCTAATGGTGCCCAGTCTACTACATCAGGAACACCGTCTCCATCGTCATCAGTATCAGCTTCATCATCAATTCCGTCACCATCTGTATCAGTAGATGCCTCATCGTCTGTTGGGAATGAATCAACGTCATTAGGGACGCCATCACCATCAGTATCGTTGTCAGCGTTATCTCCTTGACCATCTCCGTCTAAGTCGGCGGATTCGTTTGCATCATATGGGAAAGCGTCATCGACATCGCTAACGTTATCATTATCATCGTCAGAATCAGCATTGTCACCAATTCCATCACCGTCATAATCTTCAGATTCTGTAGAGTCATATGGGAATGTGTCTAATGAATCTTCAATACCATCGTTATCGCTATCATTGTCTAATAAGTCACATAGCCAATCATTATCGAAATCATCAGGTGTTGAGTTATTATCCAAAGAATCAGATCCGCAAATCATTTCTTCCTCATCAAACCAATTATCACCATCATCATCCGAATCAGCATAATATCCTGAAGCGTCACAATCTACCCAGTAATCTTCATCGCCAGTTCCACTCATGTCAAACATACCAGATTCAACTGAATCAGGAAGTCCATCACCATCTGTATCTAGTGCAACACATGGATTCAATGGATCTAAATCGTAATCATCCATTGTACCGTCATTGTCATCATCAGTATCATTGTTAGTGTTAGCAATTTGTGCTAATGGCAGTACTAAATCATCCACCCACACAGTATCATCACCTGAGCTTACACTTCCGTCTTTGTAGAATTGGAACTCAAATGTATGTGTACCAGCAGTTATTGATTGTACGTGAACACCAGAATTAGATCCTGACCATGATGCTTGTAATAATCCGTCAACATAGAACCTTAAGTAATCCCAGTTATTTTCTGTGGATGTAACATATTCGAAAGACAAATCACCAGCTATAGTAGAGAATTCTACTGCTAAGCTGCTAGTTTGGGCATCAGATATGTCTCCAGATTGAGCACTAAACGTTCCATTGATAATTGCGCCAGTTAGTGAAGTTGTAGAATCAACTACAGTCCAATCTGCATCGCCAAATGTATCCCAGGGGGCACTAATTGAGCCACCTTCGAAGTCACCAGCGAATTGTGGAGGTCCATTGAAATCAGGCATTCCATCGCCATCATTATCTAACCATGCAGTTCCATCGAATGGGAATGGATCTTCCGCATCTAGTACGTTATCTCCATCATCATCCATATCAGCTTCATCGCCAACACCGTCACCGTCAAAGTCATCGCATGATGATTCATCAAATGGTAAGTCATCAACATCGTTTTCACATCCATCATTATCATTATCTGTGTCGGTATTGTCACCAATTCCATCACCATCAAAGTCATATTGTTCATTTGCGTCTAATGGCATTGCATCATTGTAATCATACACACCATCACC
>DARI01000026.1:22038-24379 GCA_002503285.1 Euryarchaeota archaeon UBA557 | reverse complement strand
GAAATTAATTTTGTAAATATTAAAGTAATTAATCCACTCAAAGTTATCATAACGGGCACTGACTATATTGCAACTAGTAAAGATGGAGGGAATACATTTGAAGAACATAATCTATCACTCATATCCAATGGGATGGCCAATTTTATCAATGATTTAACATTCATAGATGGCTACTGCGGAGTTGCAGTAGGCAATAATGGATTAATATTATTAACGGCACAAAATGAATATGGGTGTACAGAAGGTTTAGACCAATCCGTAGGATTTGAGATAGAGGAATTTAATAATTTTGGGATATTTATTGAGAAGTATGCTCCATGGATGCTTGACGGATTAATTGCGACAATGAAAATTGTTGGTTTTGGAATTTTATTTGGATTTTTAATCGGGATTACATTGGCTATGTGTAAAACTGCCCCAACATCATTGAAGGATATGATTGAAAGCCACTTAGAAAGAGTCATATTTTTTTCTTGGCTTGTAATTCCGTTTTCTGTGTTAATTTCTAGATATTATGGAAATTTAATATTTGCACCGATAACAATAATAATAGCATTAGTTTTAACAAAACTTATAGAAATTTATACAAAAAATAAGATAAATAATGAATTAAATGATCGAGAAGGACTCTTTGGGTTAATTATTCCTTCCGATAATAGATTATTTTTGACAAGAAGTTTAGGTTTATCTTTAATAATTGGCATTCCAGAATTTGTAGGATTTGAATTAAAGGGCGGATTGATAATGATAATTAATTCAATAAATTCATTTAGATCTTTGGATATAAATGGAATTGAATATATATTTTCACCGGTTGGTGATCCAATTGGATTTTCATACCTGTTATTTGGAATTGGAATTTTAATTCCCGGAATATTATTATTTACTAGCAATGGAAAATATTCCGATATTGAAATTTCATATTATAAAGATAATAAAATAAAAATAAAGCCATGGGAATTGAGGCCCTTGAATTCAATTGCTACTTTGTACACTGATATGTTTCGGAATACGCCATTAGTTGTTCAATTTCTATTTCTACATTTTGGCATAGAGATTGGCATGAGAATTCAACTAGCAAGTGATGGAGTATTTGATGGGATTCCATATTTAGCAGATATGTTTAGCGACAGAATATACTTGAGTGCGATTTGCGCATTGGCAATGAATTCTGGAGCATATCAGTGTGAAACTCTGAGAGGTGCAATTGCTGCGATACCATCTGGACAAATGGAAGCAGGTAGAAGCATCGGCCTGACATATATACAAACGATGAGATTAATCATACTACCTCAATCAATAAGAATTTGCATACCTCCACTTGGAAATGAAATGGTTAATTTGGTCTTAAATTCTTCATTAGCAATGGTAATAGGTTATACAGAATTAACAAGGCAAGGGAAGTTAATTAATGCCATAACATTTCAAATTACATGGACTTGGGGGATGGTCATGATTTCATATTTCGTCGTAACTTGGGCATTGGCATTGGCACTTAGAAGAATTGAGAATAAAACCAGAATTCCTGGTTTAGGAATAGTTTAGGTGATTTAATGAGTGATGAAGTATTAAGTATTGAAGACTTACATAAAATATATCCTGGAGGAGTACATGCAGTAAAAGGAATTTCATTTAATATAAATGAAGGAGAATCAGTAGCAATAATTGGCTCTTCTGGAAGTGGTAAGTCTACCGTATTGAGGTGCATAAATAGATTAATTGAACCAACTGAAGGAATAATTAAATTAAAAGGAGATCGCATTAATACTCCTGTAGTAGATATTAATGAAATACGATCAAGAATAGGTATGGTATTTCAATCATTTGAGTTATTTGCACATTTGAAAGTACTCCAAAACATTACTCTTGGATTAATACACGTAAGAGGAATGAGTAAAGAAGATGCTGAGAGTCTTGCCCTCAAAGTACTAGAAAGAGTAGATATGCTAGATAGAAAAGATGCATATCCAGGAAATTTATCTGGAGGTCAAAAACAACGTGTTGCAATTGCAAGGGCTTTGGCCATGAAACCTGAAATATTATTATTTGATGAACCTACAAGTGCCCTTGATCCAGAATTAATAGGATCAGTATTAGAAAATATTCGATCATTGGCAGATGAGGGCATGACAATGATAATTGTTACACATGAAATTGGATTTGCAAGAGATGTGGCAGATAGAATAATATATATGGATCAAGGAATTATAGAAGAAGTTGGTGGGCCTGAAATAATTGAGAATCCCACAAGTGAAAGGATGAAAAAATTTCTTTCTACATGGGACTAACAAGGGTCGGAAGATAGTGACCATGATTCAGAAGATCCGCCTCCATCGCCGGG
>DARI01000026.1:2015-21984 GCA_002503285.1 Euryarchaeota archaeon UBA557 | reverse complement strand
ATCTTGGGTGACTTCAACAACAAAATAATAACATCCATAATCGGTTTCCCCCCATTGATCCTTAGGAATATATTTGAATTCTCCAAAATCAGGATGGTTAATTGATCCTTCCAAGGGAAGTTCAGAGCCATAATCTCCAACGACATAACTACCGGATCCAAATTCGCCTGAATTAGAGTTCCAAGATGCTTCAGCAAACGGCTCGGATGGGCTCCCCGTTACAGTCACATCAGGATAATCAATAGCCACGTCACCGTCTTCAAAGTAAAGAGTGGCTGATAAATTATAGTTTGATAGGGGTAAGCTAACAGGACGATTATTAGACTGTAGTCCAGACCATGCAGTTAATGATACACCTATTACGCAATTATCATATGAGCCGCAATCATCAGAATTCTCACTCATTATTCCATTTGTTTGACTTTGTACATCGGTAATCGTCCTTGATAAATGATTTGCATCTAAGATAGTAGACAAAATCTTTCCTTCAACACTGATTTTTAATATATAATCAGAAAAAGGCAGTGCATTTCCATCATAGAAGTCAGAGATAGTCAGTAATAATTTACCATAATCGCCGAAGCCGTCCGATTTATCAATTTTCAATTGCATAGTTTGTGACCATGTTCCAATTTCGACATCAACTGCGACTGCAGAGGATGACCCACCATTTTGACGAATTTTTACTTCTAATCCAGTTCCATCATCTGATATTTCAACATCTCCAATGGAGATATCACCGACCAATAATGAACCAAGTAAAACTGGAAAAATGATCATAGACATATATGAAGCACCAACAATTAAAGCGGGAACAACATTTATTCCAGAACCACCAAAATTATTTGGAATACCTATGCCTAAAAATACCCACACTCCAATCAATGAAACAATTGAAACTAATGGAATTACTACATTTACAGGAAAGGAGTCTGGTATAAGATAAATTCCGAACCACATTACAACTATAATTGGAAGTAATCCTCCAATTCCAAGTGCTAAGGCAATTTTTGAGAATGATATTTCATTTTTAGAAGGTTTTTCATCATTAACATGTATTTCTCCAACTAATGGCACTTTAGCATTATCATCTTGGCCAATTTCTTGTTGTTCTAAAGCTTTCTGAAGAAGACCACCGCTACTCATTTAATATGCCCCACACAACTCCTATTCAGACTAGGTTATCAACCCGTTGATAAATATCTTCAAACAGTGACTAATATTTAGTACAATCAGAAAAGCCGAGAATCCAAAGGCTGTAATTCAGAATTATCCATTTCTTCTTCCCTGTTATTAATAATATTATTATTTCTACCCGCCAATGCGACCGCCGCTAGTGCAGTAATCATCATAGTACCAGTTAATTCAAAACCTGGAAGATATATTCCTCTAATGTAAATAGTCATACTTTGTATTTGATAATTAGGTATACCTTCGGTTCTTACAGAAAATTCTGAAGTGGCCTTAAACTGTAGATTATAATATTGATCAGTCCATCCTTGATTCTTAGGAGTTCTCATTTGCACTCTGAATTTAGTTGGAGGGGCTAATGAATCTATTTCATCAGTTAATAGTGGAATACTTAATTGGAAACCCGCATCATTTAACTCTTCGTAATTTTGAACTTCGACATTAAATTTATCTCGAGCATTGCCGTCATTGTATACGTCAAATTGTAACATATAATCGACTTTGGGCCTTAATTGTAAGAAAGCTAATTCCGCTCCAACCCTCAACCTACTGAATTGCTTGTACACAGCCAGAACTTTACTTTCCACAGGTTCTGAAATTCCTGCAACTGGACCTCCTCCCCAAGTAATTACTTCTGCAGTTATTGTAACAACTTGTTGCCCCTCAGGTGCACGTAATTCTGCCCTGAGTGCAACTTCAAAGCTAGCAGTTCCTCCTCCAGAGACTGATTTTGAGCCAGGTCCTGCGACTCCTAAAATACCACCAGCATAAGTCAATCTAACTGTTTCAGATACTGCAGTAGGATTTGAAAGTGCGCAATAAACAATGGTAGTCCTAGTAGAACCTGGGAATACGTCAATTGCTTGAGGTTGTTGACAGTCCAATGAAATTTCAGGAGAAGTTTGAGCTTGCACCATTGCAACACCAGATAATGTACTTAGAAAATAAACGCTAATTAGCATCACGGCTGTCCTAAAAGAAGAACTCATCACCCTTTGGCTCTAGACGAACCTTATTTTATACTTCTTATGATATGTACAAAAATCTGTTATTTTTGTAGATATTTTTGGTGGACCCGACCGGATTTGAACCGATGGCCACTCGGTTATGAGCCGAGCGCTCTAACCAACTGAGCTACGGGTCCTATGCACTCGCCCTATACTGAATGTCATGAACTTTATCATTTTGATTAATTTTAATCCATACGCCATTATTGCTCAATTTGCTATGAAACTACTGTAATATTTATGCATGAAAACAAACCCGAAGGTTCGTAAGGTGCATAAAAATGAATGAACAATTAAGTGTAAAAAATATAGCGATTGGGTGTGTAGTGATTGGACTTTTACTTCCAATGATCAATTTAACAGTGATATCAGGAATGGCTACAGACGGCGTAATTTCCGGAGTAGAAGATGCCCTACATGATGGCAGAGATGAATTAACAGATTGGGAAGACCCAGAATGGTTAGTTACGACAAGTGAAAGAACATATTTTGCAAATAGTATTACTAATGAAGAAGAATTAGAATCTGGTGATATTCCAGAACTTGAGAAAATGGGGCCATTTATTTACACTGTAACTACAACAAAGGAAATTTTGGAATTTGATGAAAGTGCTGGAATAATAACATACTCGGAATATGATTCTTTTGACTGGTGTTCAACTTGTTTTTGGACTGATGATAATGGCGTTGAACATCAATCCATAAATGGCACTACAGATGTCACCCAAGTAAATATTTTATACAATACTCAACTTATTGCTGGTCTTGCCACAGGAATTGACTATGGAGGAATATTTGCAAAGGCTGGATTTGCAAATAATATGATTAGTTTTGAATTACAAAATAAAGCGCCTAGTATTTGGGCGTCAAATGAGATATCAAACGACAATGTAGTTGTAAATGGATCATCCATTCTAGATTTCGCATATGGTAGTTGGAACGAGTCAACCTCGGCAGGAGTAATGACTCCTAATTTCACCTCGTCGATTGATATGATCATGGATGGTGCGGTTTCAGATACTGGAATATGTATCGCATTAACTTGTGAAATTGGTCCTATGTTAGTAGCTGGAATGGGAGTACCAAGTTCGACGACAACTGCTGTTCGTTCGGCATTATATGGATATTCAGATGTTTCTGAACCTGAATTGACTCACATAGATTGGTCAGTTTATTCTTTAGCAGCTACGGCATTTAGCAATCATGGAGGAGGGGCCAACCTAACAGAAGTTGATAATCTTAAAGAAAGATTGGAGGCCGTAACTGAATCGACACTAGGAAATAATAAAGGAGTTTTGATAAACAATCCTGATGCTTTAGAGTACGTATTATTTGGAATTAATGAGGGTACAGGTAATGCAGCTGGACTTCTTACAGAAACAGATTTCTTTGGCATTCCACTAAATGGGGTTGCATTATTCCTTTTGGGTGCTTCTGGAAGCCCATTTGATGCAATGGTTGAGTATAAAGTAGGTTTAGCTGATTTGCTTGACCTTGTAGACTATGCAGGAAGATGGTTAGCGTACGATAATCCTTTGATTGGAGCTCCTAGTGAATTTCCAATGATATTAACTGGGAGCAGCGGTACATTAAATGGAAATGAATGGTGGTTAGAATCATTTGGAGGAAATGAACCAATAAACAATGGATATTTATCCATAGGGATGAATAGAGCTGCTTTTGAAGGAACGATTGATCTTTCATCAGAAAAAGCAAATGAAATATTATATACTGGCGCAAATGCATTAACTGGAGATTTTGCTACAGCATTTATGTATGGAGAACTAAGTGGATTATCTTTACCTATGACTGCAACTGGGCCAATGGCCGGAGGAGAACAAGTTGTTTGGGATAACGCATATGTTGCATCAATATATGGAATATCAGAAGAAGAGGCAGCAGCACTAAAAAGTTGGGTAATTGATTTTATGTTCCCTTCTGTTGTTCCCGCATTACTTAATTTCCAATATGATGCTTCACCCTACACGACTCAATCTATGAATAACTGGTTGTATGGATGGGATGATGCAGTTTTAGAAGGTCTTGGAAGAGATAGTTGGGTAACATTAGAAACAAATGAAACATATTTTGGATCTGATGGATTATCGACCGGAGATTATACAGTTTATCAGATGAGTACTGGCACAGGAGCAAATAATGCAGATAATATGGAACATGGATTACTAAGAGGATATATTAATTCGGATGGAGATGGACTTTGTGATTTCAAATTAGACAGCGATGGCAATGCAGAATTTGATGTTCCATGTGAAGCAAATGAGACTTATGGCATGACGGAGCACTTACCTTGGAGGGCTCCTCACAATGAGGCTGCAAGTTATGGATTATTATCTGAAAGTGTTGGAAATACGAATACTGTTTGGGCAGGCACCATCGGAGGAATAGCAGATGCTGAAGATCCAGTAAACGTAAATCTAGTAGGTTATGCTATCGCTACGAGCGAAGTTGGAGATAAAGTAACATACAAAGATATTCCAATGATTGAGCATAGTATTAGTCTTGATCCGGCTGAAAATCAAATTCAAGGCAAGCTCATCGGAAGTGGGACCTATGTGGATGCAATGCCTGGAGCATTGCCCGTATATTTCAAATCTGAAGTTGACATAAAGGTAGAGCCAATTACTAATGTTGCAATGTATGGAAAATCAACATCATCATTTTTGTTTGATTACAGAGGACCTGGTAACACTGATCCAGACTTTAATGGTGAATACATGCAAACAGTTTTTGAAATTCATACATTTAGTGAAATATCAGATGACGATGCTAAAATATTTAAGGGCAAAGTATTAGATCACACTGGCCCATTCTTTTGGACAGACCTAGGAGGAAGTGGTGACACGGAATTAGAAGCATTGAAATTGATTTCCTATGTTTCTGCTGCTATGTACATTGGTGGTTTTTCTTTGGTATTATTTGGTGCAGTTAACTTGGCTAGAATGGAAGATGAATAATTTCGAAAATTATATTCCTGTATCATAAAGTTGAACTGAAGTACCTATACGCCCATCATATGAGTCGCAGACTTGGCCATATAGATCAAATGAAGGCAATTGCTGTCTTATGCATGGTAGAAGTCCATACTGCAGCAATCTTACCTCCCAAAGGAATTAGTGTTGATCATCCGGCAGCATTCTTAGCAGCCGCATTTGGAGGTATGGCAGCCCCGATGTTTGTCACTCTTTCAGGATGGGGGATATATAGAAGTGGATTAAATAAAATTAAATCTGAAAATATAAAATGGCCTAAATGGATTCTGTCAAGATTTATCTTATTATTTGCTTGCCAAATATTAGTAAATATATCTCTAAATATAGATAGAGGTGGACGTTTTTATTGGCATACTCCGGGCGTTCTAACTTTACTAGCTGTTTCATCTGTGTTAATTCCACTAATCTTAATGATATCATTTAAACTTAGAAATTTAATAATGATTACAATGATATTCTTTCCTTTATTTATTGGAGAATATTCTGGATTAGATTGGTCATGGAATTATAGAGTAAATTCTCAAGGAATCTATGAATGGTTAGAAAGATTACTATTGAATGGAACTTATCCATTAATTCCGTGGTTAGGATATATATTTCTAGGCACTTTAATCCATGACTTAGATAAATACTCAAAAACTAAAGATGATATAATTAAAATTGGATTGTTTATCACAGCAGTTACAATTTTAATTTCAATTATAGATAAGAAATCATGGGCATTGACTTCAGGAGACGCAATTTTGACATTTTTTCCTGCTAGCACTTCATTTCTAATTGTCTCAGGTACGATGGTAATATTATTAATGAGAATATTAGAAGGTGATGAAGCATCTGGAGAGAAATCAAGATATCCTAAATTATCATATTTGGAGCCTGTAGGAAAAATTACATTGACAATTTATGTATTACATTTTTTTGTTCTTGGCGTGGCTGCCATCATAATGGATGAAAAACCAAGATTTGATATTTTTACAGCTTTTTCAATAACCATAGCACATACATTGATTTGGATACCACTAGCAAATTGGCATCAAAATAACATACCAAACATATCATTTGAATATTTTCTGAAAAAAATAAATTAGTTATTTGTATTATCTGTTGACCAAGTTATTGGTTCAGACCATGTAGTGCCATCTTCATTAGAGGTTGAGATTCTAGCATAATATTGAGTTCCACAGCATGATAGGCCATCTAAATTATATGATTCGTTACCTACATCTATAGCTCCAACATTGACGCTATTAGACCAACCGGATACTTGGGCGCCGGAGTCGGAAGTACCATAATAAATTTTTAAGACTACATCAGTACCATTATCATAAGTTTGCCAATTTATATCAACTGAGTCTGAAGATACGTTACTCGTAGTAATTAATCTAATAATTGCCGGATATGAGAAATATTCTCCCCTTAGAGGATCATCTATCCAAACAGGCAAATGAGATAATCCCTCGAATGTATCTTGAGTTAGTGGGAAACCCCACGCCTCATGATATGGTGCCAAATTATATCCAGTAGCATTAGAAATATGCATAGTCCAAGCATTAAATTCTTCTATATCTCCAGATGGAACTTCATATGCAGGTAGATCATAATAAACTGATAATGCAGTAGTAAGTGGGGCCCACCCCCATTCTTCTTTAATAATTAAGAATGTATCTAGGGCAGTCCAAACCGACCAATTAGAAATATTAGAACCGTCATCAAAATATGAACTAATTCTTGATTCTCTTTGTTGGGGATCTACAGCACCATGGCCCGCTACTCCAACTAAATCTTCCATCAAATAAACACTAGCAAAGTTGCAAGTAGTTTCAGTATTTCCAGGTAATGTTGAAGGCATCCACTGGTGATTATGGCCGAGTTCATGAAACATCCCCCAATCACCTTCTTCACTCATATGAGATAAATTCAAAACATCGGGAACGCTCAAATCATGAGCCATGAATGGATAGCCTGAATGCATCCAACCTGCAGAAATTTGTACATCGAATACTGCTCTTTCTACTCTTGGCCATGGAGTGAATCCATACAAAGAATGTTCCATTCCGATTGCTTGATCCCACCAATCCATCAATTCTTCAGGATTATTTAAATTTCTTATTTCGGAACTAGGTACGGATAGAATAAACATATCACTTCCAATTTCAGCCCATGGAGCTGGAAAGTTTCGAATATTTTCAATCCAATCAGTCAGATTAGTTTCTTTATTTATAAAATATGGAGCATTAATTGCATTAGAAATTAATATATCAAAATCTCCCAATACTGAACCTGCATTTATTCCAACATAGATTGGCCCTCCAAATGAATTACCAACTTCAATAATTGGCTCATTGATATCCCAATATCTAACAATATTTGGAAATCTATGTAATTGATCTTTGTCCCATAGATTATCAGAATGAGTTCCAATTATTATCCAAACTCCTTGATTAATCAGAGATTGATTAATTGTAATGTCTATGACGTCGCCCGGTGCAGCATATAATCCAGTAGACATTCTGAGAATGGATTGCGCTCCGGAATAGCCAAACTCGCTAGGTAGGCCACTTTGATTTCCATTAATATTCACTAGCCTAGACACCCTAGTAGCATTATCAGGAATCTCACCTGGGAATTCTACATGGCTAGGATGAGAGGCTAATTCATTGGCAGGAAGTTTTTGAGTCAAAGCATCCTCAACCCGAAGTAAGACATCTGCAATTGGATCTTCTCCAATATTATATCCAACATCTTGCCATAATGTCCCATATTCAATGACTGTCCAACCAGTTAGGTTCACAGTTTGACGTAATTGGAACCAAAAACTATGGAAATCTAAAGAAATTACTCCTGTGCAAATAGAAAGTGTGTCGTCAACAATAATTGCATCAGATTCAGATAATTTTTGACCATCTAAACGATCAGATGTGATTGCTTCAATTGCCGCATAAGGGCGGGATAATAAATGAGGAATATTTTCTAAATTAACAGTATCATAACCCCATTCATTAGAAACAAATAATCCCGTAGTTTTTGCTATTTTATTACCAGGATAATTATGTGATAAATCTGAATTAGAATAAGACCAATACCACGCATGGCCGCCCATTATTAGGCCTCCTCCAGACAATAAAAATTCAGTAATATTATTGTTATCGGAATTACTATGCCCGTTCCAAAATTCATCCAATAAACAATCTAAATTAGATAAATCATCAGGAGTTATTCCCATAGTCACAGTATGGCCATCTGACTCTAATTCATCTTGAAAAGATTCGAAACCAGTTCCAAAAGATATCCCCACATTAGCATCTTTTCCACAAACCCAATTTACTGCACGTAGAGAAAAGGCTGTTTCTTCAGCCCCTCCTCCAGTAACCCATCCTTCATGACCAAATCCAATCATTTTTCCTTTTCCTACATGGCTCCCAGATATCACAGGAATATCTGAAGTATATCCTCCTTCAGTGAAACCAATTGGGAAAGCCCATTTTCCTATAGGCAAGATTGGGGATGGCCACCCTCCCCAATCAGTAGCACCCATTCCATTCAATAAATCGAATTGATCGGCAGCCAGATCATGTACAACTATCCATATTTTTGAAAAAAATGATCCCCCCGTATTATTTGACCAAACAGTGTATTCATCCCAGTTTGTTCTTTCATTTGGAATACCTTCAATAGTTCCATTTTGTGAAAGGTACAAACCACTAGGCAAATTTGGCACTACGTTCCAACTTTCTATATCGGGGCCAAAATTTAATGGAGATATATTAATTGATTTATTTGATTCTAAGATATATTCCTCTTGTGGCCAAGATATGTTACTTGGTTGCTGATTTAAAATTCTAATAGAAAATATAGTAGAGTCCGATCCTCCAGAATTATTAGCCCAAATTGAATAAATAATCCAATCTTGCTCTTGAAGTGTGATTCCAGATATAATTCCAGTCCCGGAATTAAAAAATAATCCTTCTGGGAGTTCTGGACTAATTTCCCAATAAACAGGAGTACCCCCCTCCCATTTAGGATTGAAGAAACTAATATTATCACCAATTATTAAGTCTAATTTTAAAACATCATATGCAAGTTCAACTACTGGTAAATCAAGAATTTTTATATTAATATCAGTAAAAATTGCACCCTGTGAATTTGAAGCAGTAATTCTATATGTACTAGAATCTTGAATATAAATTGGCTTTCCTTCAATTGAACCATCAGATTCGATGAATCTTAATCCTTGCGGCAATATTGGCTCAATTGACCAAGAATTGATATTACTTCCATTTATTAATGGAGTGATTTTAACGAAATCATATTTAATCCATGTAAAATTGTTATTAATAAAATTGAGGTCTGATGGTATTTTAGGAATAGAAATTA
Source organism: Euryarchaeota archaeon UBA557 (assembly GCA_002503285.1). Taxonomy (GTDB): domain Archaea; phylum Thermoplasmatota; class Poseidoniia; order Poseidoniales; family Thalassarchaeaceae; genus MGIIb-O3. The sequence continues at coordinate 12,401 of DARI01000026.1, read as the reverse complement.
ACCTAAATTCAGTAAATACTAATCCTCCATTATTTGTTGCAGTAACTGTATAATTAGCATCTATTTCTATTCCTAAAACACCACTAATTGAACCATTTTTGTAAAAAGTAATCCCCATTGGTAGATCGGGGAATATCACCAACTTATCTGGGATTCCTCCTTGAATGATTGGTTTATTCAAATTGCATTCAATATCAATAACGCAATATAGGACTTCATCATCATAATTTATTGATTTGGGGGGTACTGCAGAAACTACAATATCCAAAGTTGTTGTAGAAAAACCAGCATTATTTCTTGCAATAATGGTATATCTGGATAATTCTTTAGTATTTATTGGAATCCCTGAAATTACTCCTGAATTTGAATCTAAAGTAAATCCGTCCGGTAATGGAGGATTTATTTGCCAAGTTTCTGGCCCATCTCCTAAGAAACTTGGAGTTAAATTCTGCATTTCTTGTCCAACTATAAGTAAAATAGATTTTTCACCGTAGTTTAAGTTCTCTGGCCTAACCATTATCCTGCAATAAGTTCCCGTAAATACTTCTTTACTATTACAATCATTTTCAATAATCTCAGTCTTAAAACAATCATTATGATTTGGATTAATATTACAATCAACTTTATCCACATCTGGTGAACTATCTTGGTTTGTAAGTCCCACGCATCCAGAAGTTAGCATCATAGTTACAATAAGTAAAGTTGACTGATAAGTCGTAACCATAATTAAACCTAGCAAAGCGTATGATAAAAGAATATCTAATTATTTTAATTATAAACCCGGATATGCTAAATCTGATTGAAAGCAGTATTTTACAGTTTGAAAATTAGATTTAAATTCCTTAATATCATTTTTTATAAGTTTAGGGTCATCTTTTCTGATCAATGCTCTAGAATAAAATTTAGCGATATCTTTCATATCATCATTGGACATTCCCAATCTAGTAATTTCAGGAGTTCCCAACCTTAATCCACTAGGTGACATAGCCTTAGTATCACCAGGTAGCATATTCATGTTTGTTATAATTCCAGATTTCTCCAGTAGTGCCGCTGCATCCCTTCCTGCACCTGAATCAATTTGACCATGACGAGTCAAAACCTGATGGCTAGCAGTATAACCTCTGTCCTCTGCAATTACATCGAATCCTTCTTCGGCTAATGATTCTGCCAAAGCCTTGGCATTGGAGATTATGTCTATTGCATATTGTTCCCCAAATTCTTCAAATTCGGATAAGGCCACAGTTTTTCCTGCCACATGATGAAGATGATATGATGAACAAACTCCAGGAAATATTCCATTGTTCAGTTTTTTCTGGAATTTTATATCTTCTGAATTTGATAATAAAAAACCACCTTGGGGGCCTGGAAAAGTTTTGTGGCTACTCCCAGTCATAACATCAGCCCCTTCATTCAAAGGATCTTGGAATTGATTTCCTGCAATCAAGCCCAATACATGTGCCCCGTCATACATAACTTTTGCATTGACTTCATGGGCAGCATCAGAGAGTTCTTGTAACGGAGTAGGGAATAGAAAAACTGATTGACCAAACAATGCCAAATTTGGTTTAGTTTCTCTAATTAGATTGATTGATTGATCAATGTCTGGCTCCATCCTATCTTCGTCCCAAGGATAAGTAGTAAGATTGAGGCCTCGCATTCCTACAGCACCCATTTGTGCATGAGATATGTGCCCTCCATCAGCTGTTGAAACTGCCATTATTGTCTGGCCTGGTTTTGTCAATGCTTTGAGTGCACCCAAATTAGAATTAGTACCAGATGTTGACTGTATATTAGCGAAATTACAATTAAAAACTCTCTTAGCAGTTTCAATTCCAATACTTTCTATAGTGTCAAAATCTTCACAACCCTGATAGTATCTTTTCCCTGGAAGTCCTTCTGCATATCTCCCATGTAAGTCGGAATTACAAGCCTCCCTAACTAATGGACTGAGGATATTCTCACTTGCTATCATGGGGATGCTGTCACGATAATGCCTTCCAGAATCACAAATTGCATCCATTATTTTTGATATGGTATTTTCTCTTCCCATGGTATTCCATTGAAACTCGGTAAATGATATTGACTATCATTAAACTTCAAAACCTGAAGTCTCTGGCTTAAATGCATGGCATCAGAATCTAAACAACGAATCATTAAACAAAAAAAACTCGAATGTCCAATATGTAAGACTGACTCCTTTAGTTCTCAAACTGCTAACTTGAACAGTACAATTGCAAATTTTTTAGGAATTAGTAAAAATAATCAATCATTCATAGGATACATTTGCGATAATTGCGGCCACATACTACCATTTATTAAAAAATAATATTTTTAAAAATAAAATAAAAACATTAAATTACATCTTAAATGGGTGTTTATAGTGGCGCCGACAGCAGGACTCGAACCTGCGACCTGTGGATTAACAGTCCACCGCTCCACCAACTAAGCTATGTCGGCCTGACCTTGCGCTTGCTAATACATTCATGAATGAATCGGAATCATTCCCACTCAATTGTACCAGGAGGTTTGTGAGTTATATCATAAACTACTCTGTTAACTTGCCCTTTCAACTTGTTAGTAATTTCAGTACTAATTTCAGTCAAAATGTCATGAGGTATTGTTGAATACCTTGCACTCATACCATCTAAACTAGATACGGCCCTTACTACAACAGTTTCTCCATGTACTCTAACATCTCCATGCACGCCCACACTTCGTACTGGGAGAAGGGCAGCAAAATATTGCCAAGGTAATTCACATCTTCCTGAAGAAGCTGCTTTTTCTAGATTCTTTTCAACTATAAAGCAAGCTTCGCGACATGCTTCAACTCTTTCAGGAGTTAGGTCTCCTAACACTCTGACTGCCAATCCCGGTCCAGGAAATGGTTGTCTTTCGCTAGATTCAATGGATAGTTCTCTAGCAATCTTTCTAACTTCGTCTTTATAAAATTCTCTTAATGGCTCCACAATAATTAAATTTACATCATCTGGCAATCCTCCAACGTTATGGTGGGATTTTATTACATCTCTTTCTCCTCCACCTGATTCAATCCAATCTGGAGCAATGGTCCCTTGAACAAGATATTTTGCTCCACAGATTCTCTGTTCATCTTCGAAAACACGTATGAATTGTTCTCCAATTACTTTCCTTTTTTCTTCAGGATCAGTAACATTCTCTAATTCGGAAAAAAATTGTTTTGATGCATTTACAACTTTGAGATTTATTCCCATATTAGCAAACATTTCTTTTACTTCATTTGATTCGTCTTTCCTCATGAATCCAGTATCTACATAAACACAATGCAACATACTACCGATGGCTTTGTGTGCCAATACTGCAGCTACGCTACTATCAATACCTCCAGAACATGCAATTATTGCAGTATCATCAATATTCGACTTAAGTGCATCAATAGCTTCTTCGATAAGGATTTCAATTTTCAAGAAAATCATTCCCTTAAAGCTGCATCATCCAATAATACTTGACTAGCACGATTGGCACGATATTGATTAATTTGATTAGCAATATTATCATCATAAAGGGCTATCATTTGTCCTGCTAAAATCGCTGCATTATCTCCTCTGCCAACTCCTACAGTAGCCACGGGCATCCCCGGTGGCATTTGAACAATCGATAATAAGCTATCATAAGGAACTGTACCCCCTACTGGAACTCCGATTACAGGTAAGCTTGTCATTGAAGCTATTACACCAGGTAAAGCAGCGGCCATTCCTGCCATCCCAATAAATACTTTAGTACCATTAGATATTGCATTTTCAACTACGGATTCAAGATGTTTTGGAGTCCTATGTGCAGAAGCAATATGTACAGAATGATCGATATTTAAAATCGATAAAATCGAAGTACATTTGTCGCAAACAGGCATATCAGACTTAGAACCAAGTATTATACATACATCCATGTCTCTACGAGAGGACAGAGGTACAAATGCTTACCGTTTAATTGACATTAAATATCATTCTTCTTCAGAAGTAATAAGAAACTTTTTCGGCCACGAATTTCCCATAATTGTTGGCGGCTTTTGTAAAATATTTATCAAGATTAAGTCTTCTTTTTCTCTTTTGAAAAATGGGTCTTGAATGAATCCTGATTTATGTACAAACGTAATAGAAAGAAAATTAACTTTACTTCTACGCATACCAGATAAAGTAAGGTAACCGTCTAAACATTTGTAATGTGCAATTGGTCCGATATTCCATTTATTTGATTTAATAGACCAAGAATTATTCAAATCCCCACTATTCCAATTTTTAATCTCTATGGGTAGTACAAATCGAGATGGAGGGATTAGCATCATATTCTGAATTAACCTAATTGTTCGATACATTGCAGCACATAAGAACAAGTAAGAAATCCAACCAAATCTGGGATCTACTAATATGTGTATTGGAAAAATAGCTATGCCAATAAAAAGTAAATTCCAATCTATGGGTAATTTATAAATTGAATTAATGTGTGATAGTTGTAATTCACGAGAGTCAAACAAGGGATATATGACTAAAATCCAAGAAATTGAAAAGAATATAAAGGAAATTAATTGATCATTGGGTGTTTCTCCAGAAAATACTAATGGAATTACAGTTAAGATTAGGAAAAAGGGAGCCCATGCCAATGGAAATAATAATTTATAAGCCAATGGCTTCATTCTTTGACGCATCCATCCATGATTACCCAACCTAGGAGTCGATGTTGCCCAATTACTATTGGGAGTTAATTCACCATTCCTGATATCTGGAGGAAGTTCATCTTTGAGATTCCACCATTCAGGATTTCCAAGAAGCCAGTGATTATCTAAGACAGCATCCATAGGCTATCGTGAAGGGCCTCATTATTCGATTCTTTGGATATTATTAGTTAGAATTATTACCAGGATGTTTCAAGATTAAATTTCTAGCCGCCCATACTTCGTCAACACGTTTCACATCAGTCGTATGAGGTGCAGATGTTATTATATCCGGATCTTCAGAAAGTATCTGATGGAAATCTGATGCGAATTTATCTAACACTTCTTTGGATTCTGTTTCTGTTGGTTCAATCATCAGGCATTCTGGGACTATCATGGGAAAATATAGAGTAGGTGCCATCACTCCATAATCCAACAATCTCTTTGCCACATCTTTACCTGTAACTCCGTGGAGTTCTTTCAAAGGAGATAATGATAATGTAAATTCATGCATAACGAGATCTGCTGGAGCCCCATTAAGTGGCATTACATGAATTTTTTCTGCAATTTCAGGATCTGGATTCATAATCTTATGCCTTAAATAATTAGCATTTAAAACTGCATGTTCACTCATTTTTTCCAATTCTTTCCCATACCTCCTGTAGAAAGCCCAAGATCTAACTACTGCTCCTGCATTGCCATTCCATTGTTGAACCTTGCCGATACTACTATCTCCAACATCTTCCCAAAAATACCAATATCCGTCATCAACTCCTTTTGGATCTGATTCTATTTTTTCTCTGCGCCCTGCTATTGGAGTTGGTAAAAATTGAGATAAATGAGATTTGACTCCAATTGGGCCACTTCCAGGTCCCCCTCCTCCGTGTGGTTGGCTGAAAGTTTTATGTAAATTATAATGAACTGCGTCAAAACCCATTCTACCGGGGTCTGTTTTACCAATAATTGCATTAAAATTAGCTCCATCATAATACATCTGACCTCCTGCTGAATGTACTATTTCTGTAGCTTCGGCTATTTGATGTTCAAAAACACCCAATGTAGAGGGGTTTGTTATCATCATTGCAGCAGTATCTTCACCGACAGCAGATTTTAATGCATCAATATCCAAACGGCCATCTTCGCCACTTGGGATTTCAATGATATCATAACCGCACATAGATGCAGATGCGGGATTAGTTCCATGTGCTGAGTCAGGAACTATGACTTTTGATCGATGCCCTTGGCCTCTTTGCCTATGATATTCCTGTATACACCTTATTGCCGTAAATTCTCCTTGTGCTCCAGCAACTGGTTGTAAAGTAACTTGATCCATTCCCGAGCATACTGCAAGCATTTCTTGCATTTCAAAATAAATTGCTAATAGCCCCTGAACGTGATGATCTGGTTGAAGTGGATGTATTTTATCCATGCCTGGCAATTGGACGATTTTTTCATTAACTCGGGGATTGTGTTTCATAGTACAAGATCCTAGAGGATAGAATCCATTATCAATTCCAAAATTACGATTAGATAACCAAGTGTAATGTCTAACTATTTCTGGTTCACTCGCCCTTGGCCATTTGGGAAGGTTTTGACGGCGTAATTTGGCTGGAATAGCGGAAATTAATACCTCCTTATCAATCAAAGGTAAAGGTTGAGACCATCCTGCGCCTCTAGCACCATTAAAGGCGAATAAATCACTCATTTATTTGCCTCCATTAATTTTGAAAGTCCCATATATAGAGATTTTATATCTGATTTGGAGGTTCTGTCATCAACACCAATGAGTAAGCAATGATCCATTTCTTTCCACCATATGCCAAGATCAAATCCTGCTGTTACTCCAAAGTCATCCAAATAAGAGAGAGCGTCGGATGCAGGAAAAGGTAATTTTATCACGAATTCTCTGAAGTGATAACCCTCATTATTAACAATTTCAATACCTTTAATTGAGGATATTGAATCTTTGGTTAGTTCGGTATTGGCAGCGACTCTGAGGGCCAATCTTTCTAGCCCTTCCGGACCTAATAATGACATGTGTATTGCGCCCATTAGAGCAATTAATGTTTCATTAGAACAAATATTAGATGTTGCTCTGTGCCTCCTTATGTGTTGTTCTCTAGTAGAGAGAGTTAGAGTAAAGGCCCTATTTTCTTCGATATCTTTGGTTAATCCCACAATTCTTCCTGGCATTTGCCGAATATATTTATCAGTACAAGCAAATATTCCATAAATTGGCCCTCCCGCAGTAGGTCCAATTCCAAAAGCTTGTCCTTCTCCGACAACAATATCTGCACCCCAATCTCCAGGTGGTTCAATTATCCCAAGAGAAACTGAATCAACTCCAACAATTAATGCTGTGTCTACGCCAATAAGGCTTTTTATTTTCAATAAATTTTCATCCAGCATTCCAAAGCAATTTGGTTGTTCGACATAAACTGCGCAGCAACCTTCTGCTTCTTTTACAGAATTAATATCAATTTGGCCATTCTTTAAATGTTTTAAAATTTTAATTTCAATATCTCCGCCTTGAGTATAGTTTTTTATGACGGCTAATCTGTGGGGCGGAACATAATCGGATACATACACAACACCCTTTTGAGTAGATTTTCTGTCATGTACTCTGAATGCACAAGTAATTGCTTCTGCTGCAGCAGTAGAAGCATCATACATAGAAACATTGGCAACAGGTAATCCAACTAATTCGCTTACCATAGTCTGAAACTCCCACATTGCCTGTAGCATACCTTGACTAACTTCTGGCTGATATGGAGTATAGGATGTAAGAAATTCTCCCCTAGTAGCCAACATTGCAACAGCAGTAGGGACAAAATTTCTGACAAGTCCGGCTGACAAAAAACTTGGCCTATCTTCTAAAGTTATATTAGCGCCCAATAATCTAGTGGCATCTGCCCATATTTCTTCTTCGGACTGTGGATCGGGCAAAGGTAATGGCTCATTTCGTCGTATTTCTGGAGGTATATGAGAAAATAAATCATCCATGGATTCTAATCCTAAAACATCCAACATTTCTTTTTCGCGTCCCAAATTAGGCATCTGATCCATCGCGTATGCACTCCTGTTAACCCTAATGAACGTAGTCAGGTGTTTGAATAATTCGGATAAACATTTTCCTTTATTTTAACACATTATTAATTACCATGAACATGTGCCGTGAGTTATGAAGATTGCAATTACTTGGCCGGATTCTTTTATTTCGCCTCATATTGAACAGATGCTTGGCCCAGCAGCTGTAGTGATTACAGAAGATATTTTGAAAGACCAAAGTAAATTAGATGTAATGCTTACTCCTTGTAGTGCATTAATACACATCAACTCGTGGATCAAAAATTCTTCTTCTGACAGAAACGATGATTCTGCATATCGTGCAATGAGAGAAGAAGCTAGGCCAATTTTAGATGCTGTCGATCGCCATGGTAGCCTACATATGATTATCTTAGGGACATTGAGAGTTTATCCCGAATGGAATCCTGAATATACAATACATCCTTTCTATGATTGGAACTCTAGCTTGGATCCAAGAGATTCAGCAGCTAGTGGGCAGTTGTGGATGGAAGAAACTGCAATGGAGAGGGCACAAGCAGAAAGGCCCGTTAGTATACTCAGAGTATCAAATGTCCAAGGAATTCCAGTCACAGGCCCTCCGGGTAATGGAATTTTACATAGATGGGCTGAAGATTGTAAGATAGGATTTGGAATAAGTATGCCCGGAGATGGCTCTGGAGTAAAGGATTTTATCCATATTCAAGATCTATTGCAAATAATAAGTGCAGTTATACGTGATCCTCCGCCAACTAGGGAAAGCATGGCAATAGGGTCCGGTGCAGGAATAACAATGACCGAATTATCAGAAATTTATCGTAGTAAAGTCAACTGCGACGTGTTAACAGGTGGAGAAGATAAGGGAGAGGTTTTCGGAGTTGTAGATGGAAGAGATATGGAAGATCGTTTTGGATTTAGGCCGCAAGTAAGTATTGAAGAAATGATAGATGAGTCATTGGGCATAATGGGAAATTAACTTCCCAAAATCAAACGTTTTCGAATTCGGTTCCATCCATTAACAGATGCAGAAATATCATACTTAGAATTAATTTTATAATAATCATAGGGGACTTTGTTATCTAATTTAATTTCAACTTCCCTATCAATATGATTAGCGATTAAACTATATCCGCCCCTATATTTTTCATCAATTCCAATTCCGCATGTTTTTTGAATTCCAATAATTTTAACTTCAAGATTAATATTATTCCCCTCATATTTTGATTCAATATTAGTTATTTCTGATGAAAATTTTACATCGTTGAAATCACTAAATATTTCTTCTACTGAAATAGAATTCAAGGGAACTTCTTTTTCGTCATTGGCATTAACTACTTGCGATTGTTCAATAGTAACTTCAGATACTTTTACAGGTTCTATTTTTGAAACATCAGGTTCGGAAATATCTTCATTTATTTCTTTTACACTTGATGTTTTGTTAACTATTTTTTTGTCTAAATTATTATTTGCTAGTTTACTTGCTGTGATACCTACAGCTGCGATTCCAGCAGCAGCAGTTGACGCAATAAGTAATTCTTTTTCAAAAGCATCTGCTTGGGTCTTCCATGATTTTTTGGCAATTATTCGTACAGGCATTGGTAGATTTGAAGATTTTTGTTCAAATATTAAATCTGCCATAGATCTTCCTTCTTTTATGGACAATGAACCATCATCTATCCCTTTAGTCAAGGCATTACGTACTTGATTCAATTCTGCCATTAGTCCGGAAATATCAGAGGGTTTTTCTTTATTTTCAATAAAATAATTTAGTTGTTCTTTACCTGTCTTCTGATCGTAAATATTTTGCTTTAATTCTTCTGCCTGAAGATTGGCTATCTTTAATTTGTCATCTTCGATTATTTCTTGTATGCTTTCTCCAACATATGCGGCAGCATCGGCTGAATCTTCTACCGATGTATCATAAGATATAGAAAAGGTTAGCTTACCAATACCAACCCATCTCAAAGTTCCAAGAGGTAAAATTCCATCACCTGTAGACCTTGTCCATCCTCCTCTGTATAGATCTTTACTTCCATCTTGTTCCCTGTCATCTAAGCTCCACGAAGCTGTGCCGCCAGAGTTTCTGTCATAGTAATATAAAATCCTTGGACTTCTACTATTTTTAGAGTTTTTAAACCACTCCTGGCCATTTATTAAGCTATTTTGTTTTTGATAGTCTCCATTGTATGTTTCATCAGGATGGCCTGCTAAATTCAAAGAACCTGCATCAGAAATATCTTGAGATTCTTCAATAATTTGACCATTAAATATAGAAAGAATTTCTTGTAAATCTAGATTGCCATTACCATCTCCATCAATTGCTGAAAATATTGCTTTGAGGACGGGAGCAGGTGCTTTTTGACCAGTTACACTTTCCAATGCACTTGAAAATTCACCATAATCTAATGAGTCACTATCATCAAAGTCATATTTTGAAAACAATGCCTCTGGAGATATACCTTTTCGAGCCAGTACATCTTGTAAGTTTTTAATCGCGATAGAAATAAATTGGTCATTCAACAAGACTAGTCCTCAAATGATGGAAGCGGACATAAGTCATAGGGGTTTTCCCTACACGTCAAACAAAAGGTGTCTTAGAAATCAATGCCTTAACTTTTTTTCTTTGGCTTACTTGTATG
>DARI01000026.1:0-1939 GCA_002503285.1 Euryarchaeota archaeon UBA557 | reverse complement strand
GGGGATGGCCCCCCACTTGTAACGTATCCTATAATTTTAGGATCATCGATAGAGAATACTGCATGCCCTGGTCGCGGAGATGGCCCTCTTTCTTGACAGACTAAACCTTGCCATTTGTAACCTGAAAGTAATGATTTTTGTACAAATTCTTTTCCAATAAAATCGTGATTAATATCTAGTCCAAAGGGCACATTTGTTTCAGCAGTATTTCTTGATAAGAAATTTGGAGGTAAATCGAAATCGGGATTTAAATCTAAACCCGGCCACAAAAAATCTTGACCTGAGAGTAAGTAACCTTTTTCCAATCTAAGTGTATCTCTAGCGCCTAATCCAACTGGCACGATTCCGAATTGTTTCGATTCGAGTAATTTTTCCCAAAGCTTTGGTGCGTCATCATTATCTATGAAAATCTCATATCCTGATTCTCCCGTATATCCCGTTCCTTGAATCCATCCTGATATTCCTAAATCATTAACCTTGATATTTTGGCATTTGAATCTTTTAACAGAATTTTCAATACCCAATACTAATTCAAGAATATTTTTGGATTGCGGGCCCTGCAATGCTATTATGCTCGTTTTTTCTGAAATATCATCTATTCTTATGTCAGAATTATCAGGAATATTTTCTGAAAACCATTTGTGCATGACACTTACCATTGAGGCATTTGGCACACCGAGAACTTCATGTTCAGAGACTACTGCAAAAATCATATCATCAATGATATGCCCATTATTATCTAAAAAATGAGTATATCCGCATCTTCCATTGTCAAAATTCGTAAATTCTTGAGTAGCGATTGAGCTTAGCCATGTCATTAAATCGCTACCTGTAAATCTAAAGAATCCCATATGTGAAACATCAAAGATACCAGCGGCAGATCTTGTTGCTAGATGTTCTTCTTGTATCGAGGAGTACCATATGGGCAGTTCAAAACCGTGAAAATCCACTATTTTAGCTCCACACTTTAAATGATTTTCATAGAGTGAGGTCCTGACTGGAGGGGATGTACTCATGTAACTCCGAAGTAGTGTTAGTCAAAAAAGAAAACGGATATGTTGAAAATCAAAATTAACTAAGGTTTATATAATGTGACATTGACTATACAACCAATGGTTGATAAGATGAATACGAAGACTGGGCTAAAGTTTATTGTACCCATGGGTAATAAAATAAATCATGATGGTCGAATGTCAATAGCACCTGAAAAAAGAACTACAATTATCAGAAATACAGAATCTGTCAGTGGAACTTGTAAGATATGTAATGCAAGTTCTTGGGATACGGACATCAACAGAGGGGAGACGATATGCTCAGAGTGTGGATTTGTTGCTACTCAAAACATGATAGATCCGGGTGCTGACTGGATCAATCATTCTGGTTCAGATGATAGGAGTAGAGTTGGTGCACCGTCAACTCTAACATTATCAGATAGAGGATTATCTACTGAGATTAGAAAAGCCGATCTAACAGCTAGTGCTGCAAAGAGACATGGTATGACGAATAAAGGAATAAAGGAATGGAGGCGAAGACAAGTCATAGATCAGCGTAGTAAGACTAGAGATAGTCGTGCTAGAAATTTATCAATAGCAATGCAATTTATCAGAGATAGGGGAGATTTACCACCGCAAATAGAGCAGGAAGCTGCTTCTCTTTACAGGCATTCAATAAATAGAGGATTAGTTACAGGGAGAAGTATTAGAGGAGTTTCAGCATCTTGTGTTTACATCGCTGCGAGGCAAGCGAAGATACCCCGTACAATTGATGAAATTGCGGAATCATTTAACATGATATCAGAAATAGAAAAAAAGGAACTTAAACGGACTATAAGATTGGTGGCGAGAAATCTGGGTGCACAACATATAACTGGACCTGAGGAATATTTTGAAAAATTTCATTCTGATTTGAAACTACCTCCGAATGTTTTAGGTGTTGCCAG
>DARI01000018.1:1744-14164 GCA_002503285.1 Euryarchaeota archaeon UBA557 | reverse complement strand
CCAATCAAACTTGCTTGTACAATTTTAATCATAATTGCAGCTGATTCTGAATCAGCCCCTGCTTTATACGCGGACCAAAGTGCTAATAGACAGATAATTATCTCTGCAGCGTTACCAAAAGTTGCATTTAATAATCCTCCAATAGAGTCAGATGTGCGTAGGGCAATTTCTTCAGTAGCATGACCCATTAAGAAAGCAAGTGGCATTATTGCAACTAAAGATGCAAAGAAAGCATTTGTTTCTTGATGTGATATATATGCAAAATAACAACATATAGGCATTGCCAATAATAAAATATTAAGTTTTGATTCTTTTGGATTTATTGCATTAATTAATCCTTGATATGATGCACTCATGTAGTTCCCTATAGTGCTGGTGTATGCGATTAGAAGTCAATGTTGCGCTTGGAACACAGAGTATTCATGAGATATCACGTTGTCGTGACGTTTGTGATAGCGCCTTACCGTCTTTCTATTACGGGCTCTCCAGGAAGTGGTAAAAGTACACTTGCAAAAGAATTTGAAAATCTTGGATTTCATGTGATATCTGTTGAGGAGTTGGCAGTAGAACACAATTGTATTGGAGAAATAGATTCCATAGACCAAGCACGCCCAATTGACTTAGATGCATTGAATGATGCTATAGAAAAAGATTGGACCACTGCTCCCTTAGAGCCATTAATTATTGATGGTCATCTTTCTCACCATTTACCAACCGATGCGGTTGTCGTTCTTCGATGTTCACCCAAAGTTCTTGAAGAGCGGATGAAGAAGAGAAATTATTCTGAAAGTAAAATACTTGGGAATTGCGACTGGGAACTCTTGGGAAGTTCTTGGAATGAGAAAGATAGTGAGATTCCTTGGAATGAATATGATACTACGAAAAATGATGTCCACAGCATTGTTGTGGCTTTATCCTTGTGGATATCAGATGGATTCAAGCCTGAGAGTCCTTTGTCAGTAATTGACTGGGTATCAGAATTGGAGGAATAGTATGTTTGAAAAATTTAGGGAAACGTGGACAAAGGCAACTGAACCCATAGTAATTAGATTGGGTGGCCTTGATCCTAATATCCTAACATGGACTAGTTTAGTTATTGCAATAATCGCATTCGTACTTCTTGCTGTAGCAGATTTCGATAAAACAGGTTCTATGATGATAATAGGAGGTATTATCCTAATTATAATAGCAGGTATTTTTGACGCGTTGGATGGTGCATTAGCTCGACATCAAGGAACCGATGGACCATATGGAGATTTCTTAGATCATACAATAGATCGGATTGTGGATGTAGGACTTCTCATTGCAATAGGAATGAATGTGGCATTTGTTGATGATATGAGTTCTGGAACAATGGCGGCTCTACTCACGTTACTTGGATCATACATGGGGACACAAGCACAATCTGTTGGACTTGGAAGAATATATGGAGGATTCTCAAGAGCAGATAGGTTAGTTGCAACATTGACTGGATTGTTAATAGCCGCAATTCAAGCATTTACCAATACAAAAGGGATTGCAAGTGATAGCATCCATGAGTATTTTGATTGGTTAATTTTAGGCAATTCTGAATTAAACGGAATAACGTTTGCAATAGCATTTTCCGCATGGGGAGGAATATACACATTCATAATCAGATTTTTGAAAACTAGAAAGGGTCTTTTAGGCTAAATTGGCTGTTCTTAAAAACTATTGAAACAGGGTTCTTAGACTTATGTATTAGGGCAATAGTTATGCTCTTCCTAATGCGCCTCCTAATCCGTGAAGCACCTAATCGATAGAGTTCTTGAGCTCCAAGATGATGAAATTGCTGCTCAACATAAGACTGAACCTGTTGAAGATTTGAACTTACATGAGTTACTAAAGTCATTACAACCCAAAATAAGAGTATTTGGATGCGGAGGTGCAGGTAGTAATGCTGTTGCAAGATTACAAGCTGAATCATTATTTGATGATGAATATGTAAGAGGAATGGCAATTAATACCGATGCACAACACTTACTAAAAGTTGCAGTAGAAAATAAAATCCTAATTGGTCGCACAGCCCGAGGCAGGGGGGCAGGTGGCGACCCAGAAAAAGGAGAACAAGCCGCATATGAGTCTGAAAGAATATTGAAGACTGAAGTTGAGGATTGTGACCTTGCTTTCATCACAGCAGGGTTAGGGGGCGGATCTGGAACAGGTTCCGCCCCTGTAATATCCCGATTAGCAAAGCAAGCAGGCGCTTTGACAATCGCTGTTGTAAGTTATCCGTTTATATCAGAAGGATCTTTGAGAAAACAAAACGCTGATTGGGGCTTGGAAAGGCTAAAAGAAACTGCAGATACAGTTATTGTCCTACCAAATGAGAGGTTATTAGAAATTGAGGCTGTTAAGCAATTACCTCTTGATGCGGCGTTCCGTGTTGCTGATGAGCTATTAGTCAGAAGTATATCTGGAGTTTCAGAAATGATATCTAAAGAAGGTATTGTGAACCTTGATTTTCAAGATCTGAAATCCGTCCTTAGTAATGGAGGCGGAATAGGGGTCATAGGACTCGGAGAAGGCGAGACTGCTGAAATCGCAACAAATGAGGCTTTGGAAAATCCATTGTTAGATATGGATATTTCAGATGCTAGAGGTGCGCTAATCAATGTAGTTGGAGGCCCTGGTTTATCACTGGGAGAAGCCGAGAATTGTGCAAAAATAATTAGAGGAAAAATAAATACTTATGCTAAAATAATCTGGGGAGTTACAACAGATGAAACATTAGGCAATAATATTAGAGTATTATTAGTGCTTACTGGAGTAAAGAGCGAGCAAATTCATGGTGCTTCAATGCACACTCAGATGCGAAATTTAAGAAGTAGAACAGTAGAATTTATCTCTTAATTTAGATATTCTCTATAATGTCTTCAGGACGTTGTTCCCCGTCGCCCTTAAATGGAATTGGCCGGACGCTTGGACAGATTTGAGGGAGAACGATGAGTGTCGAGGATTCCAAAGTTAACAAAGTTGAGGAGAAATTCCAAGACTGGCAAGATGATATTGAGAGTCGTGTAAGAAGTCTACAAACTGGTTCCTATGCAAGAATTTTGAAAATGGCACGTAAGCCAACAAAGGTTCAATTTAGGCAAACTATGATAGTTTGTGGCATTGGAATGTTCATTCTAGGTTTGTTCGGCTTCGGCGTTCAGACAATGATGAATAACGTAATTCCATCGTTTTTAGATTGGTTAACAGGATCATGAGGTGTAAAATATGTCTGAAGCATTCACAGTTTATCTAAGAAATGAAGAAAAAGTTTTGCTAATGCAAAGAGCAGATGGAATCTCTGACTTCCCTGGTGCATGGGATGGAATCTATGGATTAGGTGATCCAAGTGATTTAGAAACTGTAGCAAAAAGAGTATCTGAGTGTACGGGCTTATCTGAAGAAAGTTTTGAATTTGTTAGAACTGGGGCTGCACGTGGATTAGAATATGGAAATAGATTAAATGATGTTACTCCAATTCTATGTATTTGTAGTTCAGATGATATCAAGCCAACCACTCTATACAAAAATTGTGAATGGGTAGACCCAGGTAGAATTAAGGATAAAGAATATTCAACTCCAAAATTGACAGAAATGTATGGAGACGTTGCTTCATATCTTTACATTCTCAAGACATCAATTGGACAAGAGCAAAATGTCGCAAAGGAAATTCGTGCAAGATTATCTGGAACGGGTTCTCTACTAGATATTCAAGATGAGATTTTTGGAGTTTTGAATCCTCACTTTATGAGGGGATATATTTTCGTTGAGGCGTCCGCATTACATCATGTTGAGAAATTAATAGGAAGAGTTGGAATTGGAGTTACTCCATTAAAAAATTGTAGAAAGGTTTTGCCCGGTGAATCTCCATTAGAAGATGTTCTACCTTATCTAGAGCCAAAGGCTGCAACTTCTGGTATAGAAGAGGGAAGTCTTTGTGAAATAGTTGGAGGAGCATTTAGAGGTCAAAATGCTCGTGTAATACGTGTAACTGAATCAAAAGAAGAAGTTACAGTTGAGTTATTCGAAGCGGCCGTACCAGTTGCTTTGACTGTGCGAGCAGACCAAGTAAGAGTTACTCAAAGAGTAGAGTGATTTGGAGAATCAAGGAAATTAGTTTTTACATCAATATGAAATAGGGCGAGTAGGTCGGCGAGACACAATTACAGGAGGTTACACAATGTCAGATAGAAATGAAACACCACATATGGTCAGTCAGAAACTGGGAATTAAATCTTGTAATGGGTCTTGGGAAGCTGCAACTGAAAACTTGACAATGGATCAGGTTAAAGAGATTGCAGAAACACAAAAAGACCGTTTAACTGGTAGTAATTTGTATGCAAGATGCCGTGAAGTAATGGGAACTTGTGTATCTATGAGAGTCAGTGTAGAAGGAATGCGTCCTAAGGAAGCATTGAGTGCAATGAGTGAAGGGAGATTTAACGAGCATTTTAGTTAAGTCAGACACGAGTTACGGGAGAAGGAAACTTCGTTAACCGCAGGGGTGAAAGAAAATGGAAAAAAGTTTACAAAACGCAATTCAAACAGCTCTTGATGAATCTCCTGAACGTAAGTTCATTGAATCATTAGAAATGTCCATCACATTGAAAGATGTTGATCTTAAAAATCCAACAAATCGTATCCAAGAAGAAGTAAGACTTCCTTCAGGAAGAGGAAAGGAAGTAAAAATAGCAATGTTCGCTGGCGGAGAAATGGCAGCAAAGGCTAGAAATGCTGGTTTAGAAATCATTGATCCATCTACAATCGAAGACTTAGGCGGAAATCGCCAAACTGCTAGGAAGATGGCAAATAATTTTGATTTCTTCTTATCTGAAATACCCCACATGGGAACTGTAGGAAGATTCCTCGGAGTAGTTCTAGGTCCTCGTGGAAAAATGCCACGTCCGGTCCCTCCTCCAGTGGATCCTGCAATGATAGCAGGTGGACTAAAGGATACTGCAATCGTACGTTCTAGAGATAAAGTGACTTTTCACATTGCAATAGGTACACGAAGTCAAACAATAGAAGAGTTGACTGCTAATGCTTTAGCTATTTGGAAAAGAGTGATGGGTAAATTAGATCGTGGTCCTAGTAATATCAGATCCTGCTATGTAAAAACTTCAATGGGACCAGCAATTAAAGTGGAGGTTGCTAACTCATGATCCCAAAGATAGCTACTTGGAAAGAAGGCCGTGTTAATGAACTGGTTGAAATTATCAGTGGTAACGGAGTAGTAGGCATAGTTGACATCGGCGGAGTACCAGCAAAAAATATGTTAGATATGCGAAGTTCTCTCAGAGACGTTCTTACTATGACAATGGCAAAAAAGACGCTTATTAGATTAGCTTGGTTACAAACTGGACGTGTTGCTGAAGAGTTAGAAGTTATTTTCGAAGGAGCAACTCAACCTTGTTTAGTGCACAGTGATAAATTAAATTCTTACGAATTATTCAATGAATTAAAGAAAACACGGCAGGGACGTGCGGCTAAAGAAGGAGAATTGGCTCCAATCGATATTGTAGTTCCAGCTGGCCCAACGGAGTTCGCACCTGGGCCATTAGTTGGTGAGTTCAATGCTGTTGGAATTCCTGCTAAAATTGAAAGAGGAAAAATAGCTATTCCAAAAGATACTACTGTAGTAAATGCTGGAGAACCTATGTCAGCAGATCTTGGAATGATGTTAGCGAAACTAGGAATTAATCCAATAGAAATTGGATTAATGCTAATTGGGGTTATTGAAGATGGTTTATTAATGCCAGCAGATGATTTAGATTTGGACTTAGATGGATTCAGGGATGATGTAGTTATTGCAACATCTCGTGCTTTCAATCTGGCATGTAATGCTCGGTGGTTCTCTAATGAAACTACTCCAATATTACTATCAAAGGCTAGCAGCGAAGCACTTGCAGTTGCCGTCGAAGCAGGTATTGTCAACGACAAGACTGCTGAATACTTTGTAATGCGTGCAAATGCACGAATGCTGGCATTAGCCAGTCAACTAGATTCCTCAGCACTTGATGAAGAACTAACAGCAGCACTTGGTGCTGCTTCTAGTGCTGCTACCGTATCCTCTGAAACGGTAGGATCGGATGCAGGCGCCTCGGCTCCTGCCGAAGTGGAAGAAGAGGAAGAAGAAGATGCTGGGTTCGGTGGACTTGGCGATCTCTTCGGTTAAAAAAAAAGGTGAAAAAAATGGAATATGTATATGCTGCAATGTTACTGCACTCTGCTGAGAAAGAGATTGACGAAAAAAGTGTTAGCGGAGTATTAACTGCTGCTGGCGTAGATGCGGATAAAGGCCGAATTAAGGCTTTAATCACATCACTTGGATCTGTTGATATTAGTGAAGCTATGGCTACTGCTATGGCTGCACCGGCTGCATCATCTGCCCCTGCTGCTTCTGGCGGCGGTGGAGATAGTGCACCTGCTGAAGCAGTTGTAGAAGAAGAACCTGAAGAAGAAGCCGGTGGCTTCGACGGACTTGGTTCTCTCTTTGGATAAGTAACAGCGATAATTAACAATACGCGAACACGCCATGGGCGAGGGCCTAGAGGAACTTTACATGATATCCAGTCGATTGATCGAAATACCTGTCAGTGTTACACCTACCGATGCAATAAGGGCATTGAGAGAAATTGGAGAACATCGTAATTGGAAAATGCATAGGGTTGAAGAAACTAAGATGGTCAGTAGATGGGCAGTAGTTATGCCACTCAGCAGAATAGTTAGAGTATTGGGATTAGTTGTTGATGAAGGGAACTCAATTGGGCTATCGATGAGGACATGGTCTCACACACCTGGTTCAGCTGGAAAAATAACCATTTTATCTTTTGAAGTTCCTGCTGAGATAGAAGGAAAGGTTTGGACTAATCTACTAAATGAATGGTGTTCTAGATTGAAGAGATGCCCTTGGAAATGGAAATTTGGAGAGCGTTCGATGATTGGTTATTTTCAACCTGAGTTTTATAAATCCAAATCACAGTTTAAGAAAGAAGGAATAGATATCAATAAGTGGTCTAATATTGATTTTTCTGAAGAATAATTTTACACCTACAACAGAGTAGTTGAAATGTCATCAGTGTGACCGAAAGATAGATTCTATGGACTTTGAAGATCTGGTCAATACTTCTCGTAAGAGAACAATGTTGATGTGGACTGTAATATTTATGATTGCATTTCCATCTTATTTTGCAGTAATGCCTTCATTAATTGATGATAAAATGGTAGGTGACTCTAGTGGAATTAATGGTGAGTGGAGCATTAGTTTCGAAGAGACTACTGAAGTTTTATCTGAAACTATAAATCTAGCAGATGAAGAGTCATATGATTCATTTTTCGATATAAGTAGTGAGATAAATATTGGCTATGTTGAATTGTCAATTAGTTGCATGGATAACGATGATCCAGGTCCAGGATTTTCTGATAGTGTAGATGGAACTAGTGATTTGAGTGGAGTTGAGGGAGATTTTGAAGACTTAACTGAACAAGGAACTTGCGCAGGTGGAGGAGGATCAGGATTTACAATGAGGTGGGATGTAACAGAAAATTATACCGGAGATAATATTACACAAAGTGATGTTACTGACCAAGAAATAAGGGAACAATGGGACGATATGGGATTCGGAAGAGGAACTTGGAGTGCCACAATAACTGCAGATATTAGTGCCCCTCCAGCACCAATTGTAGGAGAAATAGTTGATTCTGACGAAGATTATGAAATTGAATGGACAATGGTCTCATATGTTTTAGTTATCGAACCAGTAATACAAATTTAGTAGGCTGATCTATGATTTGGCATGGATACGAATTATATCACCATTTTTAATTTCATAATCAGCACCAATTACTCTTGAAGAAATTGCATCTATTGCTCTGATAAAACCATCACCTAAATCGCTATGTACAGCATAAGCTAGACCCTTTGCAGTGGTTCCTTCTGGAACTAATATAGCGTCAGGCAGTATATTTCCTTCACCATCAATCCAATGAGTTTCATCTTGAACAGGGTAAGAAACTCGACGCTCTAGAATATCAAAAACTATCTCTGATAATAAACCAATTAATCCCCCTCCTTCCCAAGAATTTAGTGAATTACTAATATTTTTCAAACCCTTTCTTTGAGGATTTGATAGCTTGGCATTGCCTTGTTCTGTTATCTCAAAATTAGAATTTCCTGGGCTGTGTAATATTAAACCTGCTCTAGAAGCCCTACGAAGTGCTAATTCAGCCTCTGCACTAGTTGGAACCAAGACTCCTCCATTTTCATTTACTAATTTTGTAAGGTCTGCCCAAGTCTCAAGAGATGCCCTATCTGCCTTGTTTGCTGCTATAGATATTGGAAATAATGCAGCTCTGATTGATGAGGAGATTGTATACAATTCCTCATCGCCCCAATTCCAAGGGACTCCTGAATCAGGGAATTTTTCATTTACGGCATTGATTCCTGCCATTACGTGTATTTCCTTTGCTCCTATTCCGGTTAATTGGTCCAAAAGGTATAGTGGAAGTGCTTTTTCACCTTCAGATTGAACTCTTCTTGCCCCTCTTTGCCAACCTGAACTGATAATTCCCTTAATCCAAGAGTCTAATTCTCGTAAAAGAAAATTATATTCTTCTATTGGTGTTGAGCCATCTGAGCCGATTGGATTACCCTCTATATCTGTTGATCCTGAGGTGTCTACAACCTGTATTAGGGCATCACATCTTGCTAAATCTGAAAGAAATTGATTACCACGACCTCTTCCTTCGTGGGCTCCTGGAACAAGTCCTGCAACGTCTATCAAAGTTATAGGAACTAATCGCTTAAAACCAGTACATGATCCAGTATTTGGATTACATATGCTACCTTTTCTTGGATCTTCATCGTTATTTTCCATTCGGCCTTCATTCTCTTTTCTAATACGGAGTTTTGAGCATGCACAATCTTCCCTTAAAGGGAGCCAAGCTATTCCTACATTGGGTTCAATAGTAGTAAATGGGTAATTTGCTATTTCAACAGGATTTTCGGTTAATGCAGAAAAAGCAGTAGATTTACCGACATTAGGTTTTCCAACTAAACCTATTCTCATATTATAACCATTAAATCAATATTGAAGTTACTCTTCTTCATGTAATGAGGTAGGATTTCCACTCTCTTTACTCTCAAATGTTGGAACGATTTTTGTATCCAAAACTGCACCAGTTGCTAAAATTTTACGAATAGTAGTTGTTGATGTTAATGGAAACAAATCGATCTTAAATGTGGTTTCTGAAGGAGATTTGGTTGAACTTACTTTGGAACCTCTGTAAAGTCCACTGAATAAATTTGTGGAGTGGAATATTGATCCCAATACTGTACCATAAAATATTACCGAACCGGCCTTTCTCAAAGTATGAGATAAAGCGTTTTGTCCTTCAATGGATGCTTCAATCAAAACAACATCTGCAATATCTGACATCATTGTCAAAACTAGCCCAAATAAAGCACCAGCAGATATCATCCAAAATGCTAGTCTGGCTCTATTTTGAGAAAGTGGATATCTTCCACTTACTGAAGGTAAAACCTGTATAGCAGCCCCCATAGATAGAGGAATAAGAATTGTCCAAATAACCATTAGATGCAAAATATTAGAAATTCCAACTAACTCATTTGTACCACTTAAAGTGTCTGTTTGTATGAATAATGAAGCTACTCCCAGCGGTAATAACATCCAAGCACCGAAATTTATTTCTGGAATTCCTGCTGAATCTGGATTCTCAACAAATATATCAGTTCCTCGAAGAGTAATTAGAATATTTGAAGAAAGTGCAATTATTGGAATTATTGCTAGTGCCATTAGGAAAGAACCGGCAACATTATCCTGATGAGAGAGGATTAATTCTGCTGAAGTTAGTCCCAACATATCTATTGCCATACTTGGATCTGAATTACCAAATGGATTTATTGTGAATATTGTACCAAGTATAACTACTCCAGCAACAGTTCGTGACCAAAGTGGATTTCCGGAACCAAAACTAGCTGAGTATAAGGAGATTCCAGCAATTGAAGAAAAGAAGAAAGTTGCACCGCTTAGATGGTAAACTAACCATTGACCGAGTCCAGAATCATATTCGCCAGATAAAAATACTGAAATTACAGCAATTGGGTTACCAATTAATCCGAATATAATTAACCATCCCGGAGTTGCTAATTCAACAGTTGACGATGCTTTTGTCAATAATTGATTAGCAATTATTGCGATTGTTACTACTAAGTTCAAACCAGTTCCTAATAATATCACATTAACAGGACCGATTTCATTATTTTGTGAACCTATTACTAAAATTATAACAGATAATGTCCAAGCAAAGGATGTCAATACTGCATTCTTCTCACTTGCTAGGTTTACTTCCAATAAATTAGGTAAAATATGTAATCCTGTACCTATGATGAACATTCCAACACATCCAAAGAGTGCAGCAAATTTTCCTGCATAGAATAATTCAGATGAAACAGGATGATATCCCCATGCTTCGAGACTGTGTAATGCAACTGGATCGTGAGCAAGCCAAAGTCCAATGAAAGTTAATGTTGAAGAAATAAATAACCAAACGACCCCTTGTATTATCCAAACCATTGATCCCGAGCCTTTTCTACCTTCGACAAGATCAGAACCTGGACCCAATGCTTTCTCGAGAAGGAACATGGTTAATCCACGGGTAACTTGGCCGAATATTCCCAATCCCTTCTCCATTAATAGATATGAAACTATAATTAAAACCCAAAAAACTGCTAAAACTGATAATATTGTATCCATAATTAACACCTCACTCAATTGTTGCCTCGGTCAAAATAGTTCCTATAATCGCAAAAGCGCCTATCATTGCGCCTAATATGAAGAACCATATTCCTGAGTCAAATACTCCTTCGAACATAGGTAGGGCTGATGATATAACTGGGAGATCTTGCCCCGGATAAAGTATATTATAAATTACTAAAAATGAAAGTGATGCTGCTATTCCAATAACTAGTATTACCCATGAGGAAGAAGGTTCTTTCTCGCCTTGTAGAAACTGACCTATTTTATCTGAAGTATTATCTGTCATATCGATACCCTAACATCCCCACGTCTGAGATATCCATAACCAGTCAAGATTGACCCTTAAGCATTAGGCGAATGAAGTCCATACTCTCACTCAAGGAGCACGAACTGTGTCTACTCGAGAAACTCTTCTTTCAACACCAGAACCTAGAATTGTTGGTAACATACTATCATTTTCAATTTCGGATTTCCAAACTCTTTTGCATTCACAATCTATATCAGAGAATTCATCTAAGTTACTTGAAACTGAATATCTTTCTATGGCCGCAACAATATCTTCATCACATGATCCGCAATTATGTGCACCCCTTATCCTTCCACCAGCCGTTGGATGAACGATAGTGCGGCATTCTAGTTTGGATATCTCTTCATGAGTATTTTGAATCATATCAACTAATGACC
The DNA here is from genome assembly GCA_002503285.1 of Euryarchaeota archaeon UBA557. GTDB lineage: Archaea > Thermoplasmatota > Poseidoniia > Poseidoniales > Thalassarchaeaceae > MGIIb-O3. The sequence continues at coordinate 2,690 of DARI01000018.1, read as the reverse complement.
AAAGCCATGGAGGCCTAAATTCCCTATTTCTAAATAATCTATCTACAATCGTACCTCTTTGGATGTTCATTGGATTTATCGAAACTTCATCAGAATGTGGTGCAACTTGTTTTACCCATTTAGTAGTCAGATTTAGTGCGTCACCTTCTGACATAAATGGTGGTTTAAAAATTAAATATGTTTTTACTCTAAGATTATTTTCTCTTAGCAAATCAACTGCTTTATGCCATTGTTTTACTGAAAAACCCTTGTTCACGTGAAATCTAAGTACAACATCATCATATGCTTCTAAACCAAGTGCTACGGTACATCCAGGATGTTTTTCTGCTAACCAAGCAAGCTTGTCAGGATAACAAAGTTGTGCTTGTGCTTCTACAACTAAGTGCATGCCTCTTTCATGTGTTTCGACAAGAATTGCTTCTTGAAAATCTACAGGAATTTCTCTATCCTCAAAAAATGTTCCTGAAGTATAAACCTTAATCATGGTACATCCTGCAAAATCTTTCGTTTGCCGTTTTGCTTCTTCCCACTGTGCAAATAGATTAGCAGATGTAACATCATCCCTTACATCATTAAAATATCCACAAAAGGTACACCCAGATTTCCACCACCATACACATCCTTTTGTCCTAAGAATTACAGTTGCGGCAGTACATGGAGTACCATCAGGAAGGTTTTCAGGAGTTATGTAGACTACTGCGGGCTTATCTGCATCCCATGATTCTCTTCTGGAAACTGAGAATGGAGTATTCTCAGGTGCTTTGATTAAATGATGAATTTTCTTGGCTTTTTTTCCATCTCCGAGTAATCCGGAAGTCGATGCCATGTGTAATGGGTAGGACATACAGTATTGAGACTGCCGAAAGTTATAGATTGTAAATAAAATAATAATTTCAAATATTTTTATTGAATAAAATAGAATAGCACCTAAACAAAAGTACTTATG
>DARI01000018.1:0-1688 GCA_002503285.1 Euryarchaeota archaeon UBA557 | reverse complement strand
AGTACCATTAATGACATAATTTAGACCGCCGAATATTAACATAATATAAAAAAAATTATATTTCATATTGTGACATATAATTTGAGCAGACTACGATTTAGATATAAGTTGAAATACAAAGTATCTTAAAACAAGAAACATATGGAAATTGACTTTAATTCAAAACCTCATTTTGGTTATCTTGGCTCTGATGAAATAGAAACTTTAATGAGTAATAATATTCTTACTATCAAACCAAAAAAATCTATTTTCAAACAATCAATTGGTGGGATGGGCCTTATAGGGGTGGGAATATTAATGATGATTACCGGAATATCTGGTTTAATTGATTTTGTTATTGGAAACGAACCTGACCCTGAAACTGGAGCCCCATCTGCTATACTATTATTTTCAATCTTTGGGATTGTGTCTGCCTTAGGCGGTATACAAATCATAAATGGGCCTGAAATAATTGAAATTGATAGGAAAAATCTCTCAATGACTATTAAGAAATCTACAATATCAATAGGAAAACCAAGAGTGTACAATATAGTAGATTTTTTTGGTGTTGGTAGTAGAGATTCCAAAAGAAAGCAATATCATAGTGGTACTGAGGGATCAAGCTCCTATACGACTACTCACTTGGTAAAAGAGATATTTTTGCTAACATCTACAGGGTGCATACCAGTCTTATTTGTAGAAGGAGGAGACCGAGGTAAGAATGTTGCATTGGAGATATCCAAGCATTTTGGAGTCGATTTTGAAGATGATATTGCGGTGCCAGGTAATATTATAAAGAAGAAAATGGACAATTTTAGTCATCCTGGTTATCCCGGAAAGAAATATGGTTTGGAATCTGGCGATGAATTAAAATCAAAGTTTTTTGCCATATTTTATAATCTAATTATTGTAATTGTTTTAGGATTAGTAGCGATACTTGTTGCATCTATACCGAAGCAAGATAGTTTACTTCAAGATGGATTATCATTGTTTTGTGGAGGATCCGTATTAATTCTCTTTATTGGAACAATGTCTGATGTATGGACAGGTAAAAGAATTTATGTTAGGCCGAAGCATGGTGGAATTGTAACTAGAGATAAGATGATACAGGGGGCACCATTTGGTAAAGGACTAATTTCCAAAATTATTGAAAGAAGTTTCCGTAAAGAACTTAATGAAAGTATGAACGAGTATGAATTAGATGAGGAGGGTAGAATTTCTAAAGATAATTTTATTAAATTACTATCAAAAGATCTTCCTAATTGGCAAGAGTATGAAGATTCATCTGATCAGATAAAAGGTAATGAAAATAAAATTTTTACATTATTAGATAAAGATAAAGATGGTTTTATAGATGCAGACAGTATCATCGATTTCCTCTTTAATATGGAAAATTATGTAAATAAGTTAGAACCTGAAAACGCACCTCCTCCTTGGTGGAGTTCTAATGAAAAAGAATAAGTTAAGATATAATTTTAGATTTTAACAAAGTTTGATTATTATGTTTGAAAGAATACAACAGTATATATGTTAAATTAGTAATTCTAAACACGCTTATATTAATGGGATAACGGTAAGAATGAAACATGAACTCAGGACAAATATTGACTTTCTTAATTTTAGGATACGTATCATTTACTATGACAGTAATGGCAGCAGTACCATTAATGTCATAATCTAGTTAGATATACAAACTAATTTTATCTCCC
>DARI01000002.1:283610-303087 GCA_002503285.1 Euryarchaeota archaeon UBA557 | reverse complement strand
AATATTTATTACAATTCCATATGCATCCAAATGTATGATAGGTTACAAAGTAGCAGATATTCCTGCAATTATGGGTTCCTTTGATCCATGCATTGGAGAAACAGATAGGTGATTTTATGGCAAGTAGTGATTGGCTGAATATCCGTGGCTGGACCGAATCCATTATTGGATGGTCTATGGATACTACTCATGATTTATTGCCTGAATCAGTTCAAACTGAATTTGCAACTATCCAACCTGCATTGGAACTATTTTTTATTGCTACAATAATGTGTACAGTAGTTTTCGCTGTTATGATGCTCACTCTTATGGTAGTTCCATATATTGAACGTAAATTTATTGGCCGCCTAATGGATAGAATTGGAGCAACGACCTCACTCCGTAGTCTATGGATAGGCGAGGGGAATGCAACTGCTGGAGATTGGTGGAATAAGTTACCCATGGGGTTAGGTGGACCTATTGGGTTTGCAAATAAAAAATTAAATCAATCCTTCGGTAACGAACATCCAGAAGAAACCATTGCTAGAGTAAATAATCGTGGATATCATGGAATATGGTTTTTATTTCCTGGCTTCTTTCAAGCATTAGCAGATTTTATGAAATTTGCAACAAAAGAACATATGATTCCCGATAAGGCTGACAAATTGGTCTTTGAAGTAGCACCAGTAATTATAATTTCAACTACTATCATGGTATTTGCATTTGTACCATTTGGCCCGCATATATGGGCCGCTAATCCAGAATTATCTCTAATATTCATGATGGCGATATTTGGTGTCGCACCTTTAGGCGTCTTCTTTGCAGGATGGGCATCAAATAATAAATACACTTTAATTGGTGGAATGCGCTCTGCTGCCCAATTAACTGCATATGAAATTCCATTATTAATTACAGTTCTCAGTATCGCAGTCATCAGTGGCTCATTCAATATTTTAGAAATTATTGATTTTCAAATTGAAACCTCTGACACTTGGAATATTTTCATATTACCATTGGGTGCGGTATTATTCCTAGTAACAATGATCGCGGAGGTCGAACGTATCCCATTTGATATGCCAGAAGCAGAAGCCGAATTAGTTGAAGGTTGGTGGACTGAATATGGTGGAATAAGGTGGGGACTCATGTTTGCTGGAGAAATGATGAGGGCTTATGCTGCTTGTATTCTTTTTGCAATGTTTTTCTTAGGTGGATGGGAATTTCCTTTTCAAGATTTCTTATCATCACTCCCTCTAGTAGGAATTGCATTTGAAACAGTATTTATGGTAATTCCTGGTTTAGTGGTGGTTTTATTGAAAGCTTGGATTCTATTCGCATTTTTTGTTTGGATCAGAGCGTCTTTACATCGAATTCGAACAGATCAAATATTAGAATTTGGATGGTTATATCTTCTTCCACTTTCTATTGTAAATCTTGTAATAGCAACATTCCTGCGTCTTGAAGTTTGGACCGATTCTGGATGGCCAATTTGGACTGCACCATTATTAACATTAATTGCAATATTCTTCTTTGTAATATATGCAATAGATGAAGATGAAGAAGCCTTAGCACAATCTCGTCGCCCATATAGTACTCAGGCATTATCCAAAGCATATCCGGGTAATCAAAGAAAACAGGAGGTGAAATAATCAATAATCCAGATTATAATACAGGTCACCCACATGCAACGCCTAATTTCCGTAATCTTGTAATTAGGCCTATGTGGATTACATTGAAGACTGCATTACGAACTATTCCTTATGTAGGTAAAGCCAAATTCCTAAGAAATAGTTATCACAATCAGAGAAGAAATATGATGGATGAATTTACATTGCAAAGAGTTGGAGAAAATCACCCCTCTGCAGGACATGTGTATGCTGCAGATAGAGAATCATCTCCTGCATTACCATTCTTGGAACGCCCGGTTACAATCATGTATCCGTATGAAAGACTTGAAGACATGGAACCATGGTTATTTGTTCCAGGAAATTATAATGGTCGAATCGGAATTGTATGGGAAACATGTACTGCATGCAAAGCATGCGTGCGTGCCTGTCCTAACGATTGCCTACATATGACGAGTGAAACGAGAGTAAATGTACTTGATACGACCAATGAAGGTGATGAATGGCATGGGTATGGAAGTGAATTGGAGGTTGGCGGATTAGCAGCTCGAGAAAAAGAAAACTTCAAACAAATAGAAGAAGAATTTGATCTCATACATGCTCACAAAGATCCCCCCCAACAGTATGACTTCGCTGAAATTATTGATATTACTGGCACTACTGCCACAGTCCGTTGGCAAGATGGATCTGGTGTAGAAGAAGTAGATTCCACAATATTAAGGCCCGCAGAACAAGATATCGTCTCAGGCAGAATAGACTTAGGAAGATGTATGTTTTGTGGTTTGTGCGCTGAAGCATGTCCATTCGAATCCTTTTTCATGACAAATGAATATGATGGCATGACGGGGTATACTAGAGAGCAATTATGGATGGACGCCAGCCGAACTCGTCTTTTACCAGCTGTTCACCAAGAACGAGTTGATATGGAACTTGCCAAGAGGGCGGAGAAAGAGAAAAAAAAGCGTGCAAAGAAAGCTGCTAAATTGGAGGCTTAATTTTGCTAATACAATTTATCGCCACATTGGATTTTCAAGCTATTGTTTTCGTAGTAATGGCTTTATTAGCAATAGCAGGGGCTATAGGTTGTGTTTTTTCAAAGCGAGTAGCGCACTCTTTACTTTCTCTTATGTTGACATTTATTGCAGTAGCGGGTGTTTTTGTATTAGCAGGCGCAGAGATGTTAGCGGCTATCCAAATTTTAGTTTATCTAGGTTCAGTCATGTTAGTTGTCCAGTTCGGCGTAATGCTTACAAGACGTAAAATTCAGGAGGCAGATTATTAATGAGAGCAATTTCTGCTCTAACTTCAGTCGGGACTTTTATTTTCGTTCTCCTTGTGTTACAAGAAGTAAATTCTCATTCAATGTGGGGAGTTTCTGGTAATCCTCCAAGTACTGTTGAATTTGCAAACTCAATTTTTAACGAGTGGGCATTTGTTACAATAATTTTGGGTGCTCTTTTGGCAATGGCAATGATTGGCGCGTCATATTTAGTAAGAGATGAAAGACTAATTAATCTAGTTTGGGATATTAGAGGAGATATATCTGATAACATTGAAAAAACTCAAAATAAAAAAAATTTTAGCATTGACAATTCCTTTGGATCAATGAAATCTAATATTAAGGAGGAAGAATAATGATAGATCCAAGTTGGATAGTCGGCCTTGGAGTTATATTATTTGGTATAGGGCTACTAGGAACATTCTACCACAAAAATGCTATTGTAGTTCTAATGTGCATTGAGCTGATGTTAAATTCCGCAAATTTGAATTTTGTGGCAGGGGCAATGTATTATGGAGATGTAAATGGCTGGGTTTTCACTGCTATCGCTATTGCTATAGCCGCAGCAGAAGTGGCAATAGGTCTTGCGATTCTTCTCTCTATGTACAGCACTCAAGAAACCATATCTCTGGAAGATGCTAATATATTAAAAAACTGAGGTGTAATCAATGGGTCAAAATAAACATGAATATCCTTTACTTTATCCTTTAATTCCATTATTATTACTAGTTCCATTGATGAAATTTATATTTGGCATGGATTCATTCGAAGCAGCCTTCCTAATTGTTGTAGTTCCTCTGTTGACTTTCCCAACAATTCTTATTGTTGGACAAATATTCAATAAAAATGATACTTGGAAAGAAAAATACAAAGAAGGAGGTATCATTGCTATAGGTTCCCTGGGAATCTCTCTATCTGTAACTTTATGGATACTGATTGATTATCTTTCAGGTACCTTACATTTTTCTAATCTGACTGTTATTGAATGGTTCCAGTGGATTTCCTTTGATTTTCTTCAATCTGATTATACTATAAATCCTGAACGTAGAATTATTGGCGTTGGCATCTGGATTGATTCGATAAGTCTAATGATATTATTTGTGGCAACTTTCCTATGTTTTCTAATTTGCTGGTTTAGTATGGGATATATGAATACAGATCCAATAAATGAAGATAGAAACCATCGTTTTTATGCCGAATTCGTACTTTTTAGTATGGGCATGTTCGGTATGGTTTTGGCTGATAGTTTCTTGTGGTTATTTATCTTCTGGGAAATAATGGGACTCTGTTCTTATCTCTTAATAGGATTTTATTATTGGAAAGTAAGTGCTGCCTACGCTGCAAAAAAAGCATTCTTAACTACAAGGATTGGAGATGTTTTCTTGATGGTTGGCTTATTTATTTTGTATGATATTTATGGCTCACTAAGTTTTGAAGTAATTTTCGAAGATCCTTCTACGGGAGTTGCAGGGGCATTAGTTGATTCTAATCAACTATTTTGGGCATTATTACTTTTATTCGTTGGAGCAGTTGGAAAATCTGCTCAATTTCCATTACATGTATGGTTACCTGATGCAATGGAAGGTCCAACACCTGTATCTGCGTTAATTCATGCAGCTACAATGGTAAATGCAGGCCTATATCTTGTAGCAAGAATGGTTCCATTTTTCGATGTCCACCATCATGGATTAGCAGGATTGGAAAATTTAGCAATAATTATAGCATTTATAGGTGGGATTACTGCATTTATGGCTGCGTCAATAGCCTTTGTTCAAAATGATATAAAGAAAGTTCTTGCATATTCAACAATGAGTCAATTAGCATACATATTTACTGGATTAGGTGTAGCTTTATGGTTTTACAATACTGACCATCATCATGCGGCAGCTATTGCGTTTGGTGCTTCTATGTTCCATCTTTTTAATCATGCAATGGCCAAAGGAATGTTATTCATGGCCAGCGGATCCGTAATTCATGAAGTTCATCATGCACACGATCACCTCCATGATGCTGGTGATGGACATGATTTTGACCCTCAAGATATGCGAAATATGGGCGGTCTAGCTTCTAAGATGCCGATTACTGCGACAGCAATGATGTTTGGATCAATGTCTATTATCGGTGTCCCGTTGATAGGAGGATTCTGGTCAAAAGAAGGAATAATAGCTGAAACTTGGAAAGCTGCATTGGAAGAAGAACCTTTGATGTTCTTCCCCGCTATTTTAATTTTAGCAACTGCCGGTATGACGGGATTCTATATGTCAAGAATGTGGTTAATGACTTTTGCAGGCGAACCTAAGAGTGATGTAGTAAATCATGTACATGAATCAACACCTTGGATTCGTGAACCTCTATTGATTTTGACGGCAATTACGGCATTAGGTGGATTCATATTAGCATTATTTGGTGCAATTGATTTCTTATCAAATAATACTGATCATCTAAAAATGCATGGTATTCTGGAAACTCTTGAGCATGCCTTCTTGCCTGAAGATTTGAATACAAGATTGATTGGTTGGATAACTATTGTACTATCTTTCATAATAGGTCCAATTTTGGCTTCTAGGGTACATGGAGGTAGCCTTAAAGATGGAGAAAAGGCAATACAACCCATAGGTTTCCTCGTAACTCTATCAGGAAAATTTGGCACCCAAGATGTGGAGGAATTATCTAAATCTCAATTATCAGAAGCTTTGCAGAATAGATTGTATTTTGATAATATGTATGAATATGTTATTTCTAAGACCATAATACCTTTTGCTAGTATGTTAGCATGGTTTGATAGGACTATAATTGATGGTATCATAAAACAAATTGAATCAAAATCTGTTCTGGGTTCCTTGCAAGTTAGGAGAGTTACAACCGGAAGTGCAAGGGATTATATTCTCATGGCTGCAGTTGGAATGCTCTCAATATTTGTATTAATATGGGGGGTGAATGCTTGAGTTTGGATATATTGACTATAATGACCATTACTCCAATATTTACTGGGATCATTTTGCTGTTAATGCCTCAAATATTGCCAAAAGATGTTGCAACTAATTTTGAAAAGGTAACACGAAATATTAGCATGGGAATAGCGTTAGGTATTTTGCTAATAGCTACTATGTTATTTTTTGGTACGATTGGATCAATAGATTGGACTGCTATCATGCAAGGAGATTATGTTCTAAAAAATGATCAATTTTCACTTATTTCATCAATTGGAGTCCAATGGAAAGTGGGTGCAGATGCATTATCATTTCCAATGATTTGGCTTACAGCCTTACTAATTCCAATATCAATGTTGGTTGAATGGGATGCAAAAAGAGGACATTTATTCCATCCTTTATTACTAATCATGGAGGGTGCCTTATTGGGAGTATTCATAACATTAGATTTATTTATGTTTTATGTTTTTTGGGAACTAACTCTCATTCCTATGTTTTTACTTATTCTGGTCTGGGGAGGAGATGATAGAAAGTATGCTGCAATGAAATTCTTCATTTACACATTTACAGCAAGTGTTTTCATGCTTATTGGAATTTTAATAATGTATTTTCATACAACTCCAATCCCTGGAATAGGATCTATGTCTGGCCATCATTTCGATCTCGTAGCAATGACTGGTCAAACTAATTTAATTCCGAGTGAAGGTTTGAGGCATTTCGTTTGGATACTTCTCCTAATAGGATTTGCCACAAAGATGCCAAGTGTACCAGTTCACACTTGGCTTCCTGATGCTCACGTTCAGGCACCTACGGCAGGATCAATGTTGCTTGCTGGTGTGATGTTAAAAATGGGGGCTTATGGATTCCTTAGAATAGCAGTAACTATATTTCCAGAGTCAACCGTAGTCTTTATCCCATTATTGATTTTCTTGGGAATGGCAAGCCTAGTTTATGGGGCATGGGTATGCATGGGGCAAACCAATCTAAAAAGAATGGTGGCATATTCTTCCGTTTCACACATGGGATTAATTTTCTTAGGTATTGCTACAATGCAACCATTAGGTATCGCAGGAGCATTGTTTATGATGTTTGCACATGGGATAATTAGTCCTCTATTATTCGCCGTTGCTGGAGCCTTCAAACACCACTATCATACTCTTGAAATCGGATCAATGAGGGGAATAGCACATCATTCTCCTTACCTTTCAGGCCATATGATGTTGGGTTGGATGGCTAGTCTTGGACTTCCATTAATGGCAGGTTTCGTAGCTGAAGTTGCAATTTTAATAGCATTCTGGATTGAATTTGGTTGGTTAGTTATGCTGCCTGCTTTAACCTTAATTATAACTGCAACATACTATCTGACCTCAATGCAAAAAACAATATTTGAATCTGATGATCCACATCAAGGTAAACTTCCAGATAGTTTACATGGGGAAAAACCAAGAGATATTACTTGGCATGAAAATACTGGTATGTTTATACTAGGTATTTTAACGATTTTATTCGGGATATTCCCTTTCATTTTTTGGGATATGATGTCATCTTGGAGTACGGGTTTTGTATCCGATGTATTGATCGACGCAATGCATAATAAAGATAAATGGAATTCAAGTGTCAAATGGCTAGTGGAGGTGTTAAAATAAATTCATTAAACAATATATCTTTAGATATTTTAATTCCTGAAATTATAATGACTATCGGGATGTTAATGATTATAATAATTCCTAATTTGGGGGATGCAAAAATTAGATTACCACTTTCAAAGATTCATATTCCGATTCTTATAGGTGGAACTAGATTTACCCAAGTTAACAATCCCGTAATTCCGAGTATCATATCTATAATTACATTTAGTTTAGCTACTCTTATGTCATTATTGATGTTATTAAATGATAATACTGGTGTTATGGAACCTATTATCGAGGTTAATCAATTTACAAGTTTATTTTCAATGATATTCACCTTTGCTCTTTTACTTACATCTATTTCATCATTATATCGTCTACCTTCACAGGCCAATGCAAAAATACCTGACGATAGCGATTCAGAGAAATCACTCAATTCTAAAATTACAATTCTCATGAATAACCGCCGTCAAGTAGATTTCTATATTTTATTATTGATGGCTGGATTAGGAATGTGCTTAGTTGCTAAATCTACTCATTTATTCATGCTTTTTGTTTGTTTAGAATTGGCATCTTTGTCTTCTTATGTTTTAGTTGCCTTTAACAAAGAAAGTACAATTGGCGGAGAAGCCGGTACAAAATATTTCATCGTGGGTTCAGTTGCATCAGCAATTGGAATTTATGGGATGTCTCTTTTGTATATTTGGAATGGTAATCTTGAGATTTTATCACTAACTAATGCTTGGTCACAAATGGATTCCCTAGATCCGTTTGCAGGAATAGGGATTGGACTAATGTTGGTGGCATTTGGATTCAAAGTTGGGGCGGCCCCATTTCACTTGGCAACTCCTGATGCATATTCGGGAGCATCTTCTCCAATTGCAGGGCTTTTAGCTACAGCATCTAAAGCTATGGGCTTTGTAGCAATGATGAGAATCTTACTAATTATCACAATTCCAGAAAATGGTGAAGAAGCGTATTGGATGATTGCATTAGCAATCATATCTGTAATAACAATGACCTGGGGGAATTTTGCGGCTCTTACTAGTACTAATCCTAAGAGAATGTTGGCATATTCAAGCGTAGCACACGCAGGGTATATGCTGGCGGCACTGGCTGCCATCGGTACTGGTTTGGGAGATGATGAATCTAACGCTCTAATTCTAACTGCGGTTATATTCCATTTAACTATATTAGTTCTCTTTAAATTTGGTGCGTTTATGGTATTAACTTTAATTGAAAATGAAGGAAACAATCACAACATGACCGGCCTACATGGATTAGCACGTAGAGATCCCATTATTGCTTCTTCAATGTTCATTTTCATGCTTTCCTTGGCAGGCGTACCTCCTCTTTCTGGATTCCTATCAAAATTATTGATGATAAATGGAATAGTGAATATATCTGCTGGTACTGGAAGTATGGCCTCAGTAGCTTTTTGGTCATGGGCTTCAAGCGTAAATATGATATTCTGGCTAGCAATGGCTATTGTGATAAATAGTGCAATCTCACTTTTCTATTACCTAAGAGTTGTAATGATTATGTTCTTTGAAGATCCAATTACGAATAAACCACTAGCAAGATCACTTTATCTAAGGTTGATAATAATATTCTGTGCAGTTTTGACATTATTATTTGGTATAGGTCCATTATCGGAATCATTACTTGAAATTGTTAATGAAGCCGCTCAATCTTTCCTTTAAGTTAAATAAATGATGCTCAACTTCACATAGGTGACTCTCGACCGGGACATGTGGCACGTAGGGAAGAGAAAGTTGACGCTGAACTTCTTGCTCGTTTAGAATCAGGTACTGGGGACCGTATCAGAGTACCTTTACCAAACAGAAAAGTCAATGAAATGTTCGCGATAGCTGACCAAATTCTTGGTGGACGTAGGGTACGTTCTGTGTGTGAAGATGGGCAGACTCGTTTAGCAAGAATTCCAGGAAAGATGCGTAGAAGGCAATGGGTAAGGGAAGGAGATTTAATTACATTACAACCATGGGAATTCCAAGATGAAAAAGCAAATGTATGTATGAGATATACTAAAACACAATCATTATATCTATCAAGAAAAGGAGTGTTGCCAGAAATTGTCGATGTGTTTGGAATGTCCGACGATAACAAATCAACATCTGCTGTGGAAGAAATAATCGAAGAAACAAATCAAGATGAAATTTTAGATAATGAAGAACAGATTGGCACTGAGGAAATAGAAGAGAAACCAAATATTCCCTTCCCAGTATCTAAGGATGCAGATGATGATATCGACTCATTCTTTGGGTGAGATTCAATGACTGAGAAAAAAGAATGGGATTTAGAGCCTGATTTTGACACTCTCATGAAAGGTGAGAAAAGCCATGAATGGATATCTGAGCCTAGATTTAAGAAGTTATTCAATGAAGTTGAACATGGCTTACAAGGAGTAATGGGTAAAGGCCGTTACGAATGGGTTGATCGGAGAGTTTTCGATCAGGTTTTTGATAGTTCAACATTATTGGCTATACATAAATTAATGCAAAAAGGAGATATTGAAACAATCGAATACCCAATTGCGAGAGGTAAAGAGGCTCACGTTTTCTATGCTACTAGTAATCAAGGACCAGTTGCTGTAAAGATATTCCATACTACAAATGCAGTATTCAAAAGTTTAGCCAAATATATAGATGGAGATCCTAGATTTGGAGGATTATCTCGACGTCATAGAGAATTAGTGAATATATGGGTACGTAAAGAATATAGGAATTTGAAAAGAATGAGAAAGAGTGGATTGCAGGCACCAATGCCTATTGCACATTTCAAAAATGTATTAATAATGGAGTTTATTGGAGAAGAAAAAGCCAGCCCACGGCTTAGAGATGTTTCATTAGATGACCCTTATGATGTTTTTATCCAGCTTCTAGATATAATTGCAATAAACTGGCAATCTTGTAATCTAGTTCATGCTGATTTTAGTGAGTACAATATTTTATTAAAAAATAATGATATTTGGATAATAGATGTAGGCCAAGCTGTTACTAATCAACATCCAAATGCCGAAGAGTTTCTAGTTAGAGATATTACTAGGATTGTTGAATGGATTAATAGGCAAGGTTTCGATGTCAAGGTGGCAGATTGTTTGGTTAGAGTTTTAGATGATCCAGTCCCAATTTTGTCACCTCTTCCGGGCGGGGATTAAATCTAATGACGTTATGACGACGTACATGGAGCATCTAGCGCGTATACCAAAAAATCGTATAGCAGTACTTATCGGTAAACGTGGAACCACTCGAAAGATGATAGAAAATGCTTGTAATGGTAAATTGACTATAGATTCATTATCCGGGGAGGTCAATATAATTTGGAATGAGGAAGTAGGCGATCCCATAGTAAGAATGAAAATGCCAGATGTGATAATGTCAATAGGAAGAGGCTTAGCACCAAAAAGGGCATTGCAACTAATTGAGGATGATATATTTCTCAGAATGTATGATATTAGGGAATGGGTTGGCAGACAACCAAATCAAATAAGAAGAATGAGAAGTCGATTAATAGGTACTAACGGAAGAATTAGAAGCCTTATTGAAGAATTATCGGGATGTGAAATAGCAATATATGGTTCAAGTGTTTTAATTATTGGAGATAGTGAAGGTTTAGCAGTTTCTGCACCAGCAATTGAGGGTATTCTCAGAGGCTCTGAACATGGTACGGTATTACATGGTTTAGAACAGGATAGGAAAAGACAACGAATACAATCAAGAAGTCTAGAATCATTTCAAGATAAATCTGAAGAATCACCATCTGGCTTTGACGTATTGGTTCCCGGACTTGCAGATGCTCGTAGAAAAGCAGAACGTAAGTTTACAAATTCACAAGTTAGTGTTGATGATGACGAAGAGATTTCAGATATGTTGAAGCTTGCAGAAGATGAAGAAATAGTGTACGAAGAAGAATAAAAAAACCGCCATATCTAAGTTGAGAAACTCTTCGCCTGAACCATGCCGAATCATTTAGAAGAGTTATATGATTACGAAAAGTTATCAATTAATATAATTTTAGCATCTACAATCATATTTTCAGTTGGCTTACTATTAAATTTCTTAGACTTCCAAAATTTTCTTACTGATTTTATCTATGAATATTATCTTAATCCAATTTTAGCCGAAAAGACTTCAGATGCAGGATATAATTCTGTTAATACGATGACATATGCATTCATTTTAGCAATGTTTGTTGTCGCATTAGCTGCTTTTTTAAGATATTTTGATATTGATGCTAGTGAATATACTATAATAGCCCTATTTCCTTATGTTTTATGGGCTTCATTTGGAGAAGTTGTCGAGGATGCAAAAATGTTTGATGCTAGTTTGGCAGGATATTTTGTTAGCCCGGGGATACATTTTCAGACTGCTATGTGGGTAATTTTATCTGGAGGGCTTGCATATATATTAGCAAATAAATCCAAAGATGAGACAAGTCTCAAAACAGAATTAAATACAATATCTAGTTTGTTAATTTTTTCACAATTTATGATTTATTCTTGGTCAATTTCTAATAGCGATGTTGTTATTGATAATGATATTAGTATAGCGCCACTAATGTTAATTGGTTTATTCTCAGTTTTTCTTCCACAAATATTGGATAAATCTCTTTCTGCCTTTACTCCTGTTCAGAGAGTTGTATACTTAGTAGGGATAGGGGGTTCCATGATTTTCTTTTCAGCACTTGCTTCATATGCAATAAGTGTCCCATCTGAAGATTTAATATTATGGCCGTTGATAGTTGTTATTGGTATTCCTTCTTTATTGGCATACTCGATGTATACTTATGGGGCAACATCCGCAAAAGAATTATCTAATCATGGATTAATAGCAGGTATATTGCCAGTCTCAATGACTGAAGAAGAATATATTGAACTAAAATCTGATGAAAAAGATTTAATTGAGAAACATAGAAAAAAAGCAATAGGAGCCTATCCTGTAGTATTCCTGGCAGTTGCTGGCCAATTACTTGACGGATTGGCAACATGGATCGGAATTGATTTTTTTTCTTATTCTGAAAAACATGTTCTGTCCGCTTGGATAATAGAAAAGTTCGGTACTGCAGCTGGTTTCACCGCAATAAAATTAGGATTAGGTGGTTTGATATGGTACTTCTTTACTATTTCAAATTTTGAACATCGTCAGCAGCATCTAAGATTATTAATTGGACTAGCTATGTTAGTTGTAGGGATGGCACCAGGATTAAGGGATGTTTTCCGATTATCATTAGGTGTTTAAATCAATTATGGAGAAATAATAAATATTTTAATACGGATGAAAAATCATACGAGGAGTAGAATCAAATGGATAGATTATCGACAAATATAGATATCAAAAGTGAAGATTTTGCAAGGAGAAAAGAAAGCAATTTATCACTTATTGACGATTTAAATAAGCGATTATCCCAAGTTAAACTCGGTGGAGGTGACAAATATGTCGAACGCCATAGAAGTAGAAATAAGAAATTAGCAAGAGAAAGAATTTCAGATATCTGTGATCCAGGAACTCCATTCTTGGAATTAGCACCACTCGCTGCTCATGATTTATATGATGGAAAAGCATATTCTGCGGGCATAGTAACTGGCATAGGCGTCATCAATGGAAAAGAATGCATGTTTGTCGCCAATGACGCTACAGTAAAAGGAGGGTCATATTATCCAATGACTGTTAAAAAACATATTAGGGCACAAGAAATAGCTGAAGAAAATAATCTTACTTGTATTTATTTGGTTGATTCAGGAGGGGCCTTCCTTCCTATGCAAGACGAAGTATTCCCTGACAAGCTTCATTTTGGCCGTATATTTAGAAATCAAGCAATATTATCTAGTAAAGGAATATCTCAGGTTGCTGCTGTACTTGGCTCATGTACTGCTGGAGGTGCTTATATTCCTGCAATGTCTGATGAATCAATAATTGTTAAAGGAAATGGAACTATCTTTCTTGCAGGTCCTCCTTTAGTTAAATCCGCTACTGGCGAAGAAGTTTCTGCCGAAGATTTAGGGGGTGCTGATGTTCATACTCGAAAATCAGGCGTTGCAGATCATTTTGCTGAAGATGAGCAAAGTGCCTTAAGATTGGTCAGAGATATAGTTGAAAATTTAAATATTAAGCCCAAACATAGATTAGATACTTCTGAATCTGAAAAACCAGTATATGATTCAGAAGAAATTTTAGGAATTATACCTACTGATAATAGAACTACTTATGATGTAAGGGAAATAATATCTAGATTAGTTGATGGTTCTCGTTTTCATGAATTTAAAAATCGTTATGGTTCAACATTAGTATGCGGGTTTGCCAAGATTCATGGTTACCCTGTTGGAATTGTTGCAAATAATGGAATACTCTTTTCTGAATCATCATTGAAAGGAGCACATTTTGTAGAGTTATGTGGGCAACGAGGAATTCCATTAGTATTCCTTCAAAATATAACTGGCTTCATGGTCGGCAGAGATGCAGAATCTGGTGGAATAGCCAAAGATGGTGCAAAGTTAGTGACTGCAGTTTCTTGCGTACCTGTTCCAAAGTTTACAATAGTAATTGGAGGTTCACATGGCGCTGGGAACTATGGTATGTGCGGTCGTGCGTATGATCCAAGATTTCTTTTTATGTGGCCAAATTCTCGTATATCTGTAATGGGTGGCCCCCAAGCTGCAGATGTTCTAACGACAGTAAAACAGGATCAAAGATCGAGAGAGAATAAGTTCCCTATGTCAGGTAATTCCTTGAATGAATTTAGAAATCCAATACTCGAAAAATACGAAACTGAAGGTTCACCTTACTATTCCACTGCTAGAATTTGGGATGATGGAATAATTGATCCACGGGATACGCGTGACATATTGGGATTATGCATTTCTGCGAGTTTGAACGCTCCAATGCCAGAGCAAACCTATGGCGTTTTCAGGATGTGATACTATGGAAAAATGGAATGTCATGCCATCATTAGAATTATGCGAATTAAATATCGAAGGCCCTTTGGCGTATCTAAATATTAAAAGAGAAGAAGTATACAATGCACTAAATACTCAATTAATTTCAGA
Source organism: Euryarchaeota archaeon UBA557 (assembly GCA_002503285.1). Taxonomy (GTDB): domain Archaea; phylum Thermoplasmatota; class Poseidoniia; order Poseidoniales; family Thalassarchaeaceae; genus MGIIb-O3. The sequence continues at coordinate 288,586 of DARI01000002.1, read as the reverse complement.
ATTAATAGTTGCTTTACGTTGGACTTCTGAACATTCAGTAGCAAAAAAAGAAAAAATCTTTGATAAAAATGGTAAAGAATATCTCAGGGTTCTTATTTTAACTTCAAATGGTAAGCACTTTTGTTCCGGGGCAGATATTAACATGATGAGAGATGCAGGTTCAAAATCTGTTGAAGAAAATAGAATTGATTCAATAAGATTGGATAATTTATTCAACTCACTCTGGGCACACCCTTGTTTTACAATAGGATATATCCAAGGTGTAGCATTGGGAGGAGGGGCAGGATTAGTTGCCTGCCTTGACCATGTTATTGCTGATTCAAATACTAAAATTGCACTATCTGAAGCAAAATTAGGTATTTTACCTGCCGTAATAGGTCCTTATGTTTATCGAAAGATTGGTAGTGCCCAATTTAGGAGATTATCGATGTTAGCAAGCAAAATAGATGCTGAGGAAGCACAAAGAATTGGATTTATAAATGAAATTATTGAATCGAAAGGCTCATTTGAATCCTCATTCGAAAGAGTAATTTCAGATGTTTTGACTACCGGGCCAATAGCAGTCTATATGGCTAAAAAACTAACTCTATCTTTTGATAGATGGGAAAAAACTGATGATGAACTTCGCCAATGGACACTAGATAAAACAAGTCAAATGAGAGGGTCCCGAGAAGGTCAAGAAGGATTATCATCTTTCTTAGAACGTAGACTTCCCGCTTGGTCTATACAAAAAAAGGAGAATTAATATGATTCCAGATTGGATGAAAGGCTCTTCAAATCCTTTTTCTACAGTATTAATAGCCAATAGGGGAGAAATAGCGGTTCGTATAATCCAAGCTGTTAAAGAAGCTGGTCTGAAAAGTATTGCAATATACTCAGATTCAGACAATAATTCACTACATGTTGAAATGGCCGACTATTCTATTCATCTACCTGGTGAAACATTATTGGATACCTATCTAAATATTGATGCTATAATTTCCGCTGCCAAATCTTCAGGTGCCGAAGCCATACATCCTGGTTATGGATTTCTATCAGAACGAGCAGATTTTGCTAAATCTGTATCAAATGCTGATTTGGTTTGGATAGGGCCATCACCAGAATCGATTGAGATAATGGGTGATAAAATTTCTGCTAGGAAAAAAATGATTGAATATGACGTACCAATAATACCTGGTGAAGAATTAATTATGGATAATGAGGATTTTATTGAACCATTAGCATCTGCAGCGGCAAGAGTCGGGTATCCATTACTTCTCAAGGCAAGTGCCGGAGGAGGGGGCAAGGGAATGCGTTCGGTTTATGAGCCAAAAAATCTCAAATCTCAATATGAAGCAGCATCTAGGGAAGCATCAGCCGCCTTTGGTAATGGAACTATATATGTCGAAAGACTTCTCAACAAATCTAGACATATAGAGATCCAAATTCTTTGTGATAAATATGGTAATTCTATACACCTAAATGAGAGAGATTGCTCCTTACAGAGACGTCATCAAAAAGTAATTGAAGAAGCCCCCTGTCCTATATTATCTAAAGAATTACGGCAATTAATGGGTGAATCGGCCCTAAAAGCGGCTAAATCTGTTGACTATGTTGGGGCTGGAACTGTTGAATTTTTGCTCTCACCTAATGGAGATTTCTTCTTCCTTGAAATGAACACGCGCTTACAAGTCGAACATCCAATTACAGAATTAATAACTGGGATTGATATTGTCCAGAAGCAATTTGAAATTGCTGTAGGATTAGAATTAGGCCTCATTCAAGATGATATTGGCATAATTGGACATGCAATAGAGGCCCGAATTTATGCAGAAAATCCATCAAATGGATTTCTACCTGCTACAGGTATTCTTTCCAAATGGATTGTTCCAACAAGCCCAGGAGTTAGGCTAGATTCAGGTTTTAGAGAAGGAGATAAAATTACAATTGATTTCGATCCAATGCTTGCAAAGTTAATTGTCCATTCATCTTCAAGAAATTCTGCAATCAGGAGATTAGACTCAGCTCTTTCAGAATTTATTGCATTAGGTGTAGTTACTAATATCGGATTTCTGAGAAATATAATTAATCACCCGTTATTTATTCGTGGTGAAATAACTACAGATTTTCTTGATAATGCACCCGATGAATTATTTTTAGAAAAAGAATTTGATCCAGCACAATTGATCGCAATTGCATCAGGTGCACAAAAATTAGGAATAAATAAAAACCATCGCCACAAAAACTCTGATGACTTGTTAAATGACTATAATGGACATGAAAGTGATCCATTTAGGACACTTTCTAGAAATTTTCCTTGAGGTATTAATATGGAATGGAGTATCGGAAAGGATGAAAAACGTTATATTACAAATATGATAAATGTAGACGGGCAGTTAAAAATGTCTCTTTTCACTAGTGATGATGAAATAATTACAATTCCGGATATATCAATTACTAATGATTCAAAACCAAATAGAATCGTGATTAATGTTTCTGGTAAATCTCAATTAGCCCACGTTGTTAAGGTCGATGACGTTTGGTGGATTCATCTAGATGGTAGAATTCATATGGTTAAATCACATGAAATTAATAGTTCAAAAACAAAGCAAAATGAAGGAAGTTTACTGTCTCCTATGCCAGGCACTATAATTGAAATATTAGTTAAAAAAGGCCAGAGAGTCAGGCAAGGGCAAACTTTGATGGTCATGGAAGCCATGAAAATGGAACATAAAATTCAAGCCCCAAAAGCAGGAAAAATATCTTCTCTTATTCATGAAGTTGGTCAAAGAGTAGACATGGGAGTTATATTGATAGAAATTAAGGAATAATTCAATTTAACGATTCTAAACATTCTTGATTATCCATCAACGGTCTTAGTACTTCTGGAATTATTATTTGCCCTTTTTTATTTTGACATTGCTCCATTATTGCTACTAATGCACGACTAGTTGCAACCGCAGTAGAATTTAATGTATGTACTGCCGAATTACCAGTGGATGTGCGATATCGCATCCTCAACCTATTTGCCTGATAATCAGTACAGTTAGAGCAAGAAACTACTTCTTTATATTCATTGGCTCCTGGTAGCCAAGCCTCTAAATCATATTTTTTCGATGCAACTGTACCCATATCTCCAGTACAAATATTTACAACTCTGTAATGCAATCCTAAACTATCCCATAAATCAATTGCATTATCTAATAACTCTTCATGATGTTTCCAAGATTCCTTTGGATCGCAAATTATCACTTGTTCAATTTTGGTGAATTGATGCACCCTCCATATTCCTCGATCTGAAAGGCCATGCGCACCTACTTCTCTTCTGAAACATTGTGAAATTCCAACTAATTTTATTGGTAATTCGGACGGTTCAATTATTTCATCCATTCTCATTGCCGTTAATGGGTGTTCACTAGTAGCAATTAAATAGTATTTATCTGGCTCTATTCCATACATAACAGTCTCAAAATCACTAAGATCGGTAACTCCTTCGTAAGCTTCTTTATTCATCATTAAAGGTGGTTGAATAAGCGTATATCCTCTTCTAATGAGGAAATTAGAACAATAAACTTGTAATGCCATCTCCAGCCTAGCCAGATCACCTTTAAGGAAATAGAATCTACTGCCAGATATTTTTGCAGCTCTGACTAAATCTACCCAACCATTTTCTTCCAACATTTCATTGTGATTTTTAGCATTAAAATCAAACTCTATTTTTTCCCCATGGAAACTATGTAACGTATTTTTTTGATCATCTTCTCCAACTGGAACACTATGATCAAGTATGTTAGGGACTTTCATTCTAAAAATATCTCTTTCATTAAGATATTCATCTGCTAACAATACCAAATCATCTATTTCAGATCCTATGCTCGAAACCCTTTCCATTATCTCTTGAACAACAACTTCATTCCCTGATTTTTTAGCTTTACCAATATCTTTTGCAGCTTCATTTCTACTTTTCCTTAGAATATCTGCATCAAATCTCGTCTTGCGCCACTCATTATCTAATCTAATAACTTCATCAATATTATTATGAGGGATCTTACGCTTATCGTGATCAGCACGAATATCATCCACATTATTTCGGAACATGCTTATATCTAACATACTACTATACTCTAGGAATCAACAATCAGACTTCAATTAATCGGAGATATCTATCATAAGAAGGTAATGTTATGCCATAATTGATTAAATCCAATTGCAATACTTCCAAATATTATGTATCCAAGAATGCTTCCTCCATTAAGTAATGGGAGTCCAGCCTGAGGTTTCCCTCTTGCAACTTGAGTCATGAGTGCCACATATCCGCATAATCCTCCAAATAGTGTACCAAGGCCAACTAACATTGGTCCAAGATGAATTGGAAGAGAAGGATCGCCCCATATATCAAAAACTACAGGACCTATTTCTGGCAAGAATGTTACACTTGATATTACTAATATCCCTGGAAAAATTACATCACCAAGTCCCATAAATAATGCATCTCTAGATTTTTTTTCTGTTTTATTCTGATTATTATCTGTACTACTAATATCCTCTTGCATTATTTTCTCTTTTTCATCTCTAAATGAGTATCCTCTCTCCTTTGGTGCCACTAACAAGACAGGTAATTTTAGATTAATCATTGTATCTGCCAATTCTAACATATGTTTACTTTTGTTAACGGCCCAATGGTCATAAATAGCAGCAATTATCATAAATATTATTATCAGAGAAGGAGTAAAAGTAACTCCAAGCAATGTTATGACACCTGCTCCAACTAATACTCCAACAGAATTAACAACATACCATTCAGGATATTTATATAAAAGCGTCATTAAACCTACCGTTGCTACTATTGCAAATATATCTAAAAAGGTTGTAGAAATATCAAAATCCGTGATTACCAATATTAACCATCTTAGGATTAACGCTACTGGCCAAATAGTATAGAATAAACTAATTCCCAATGCGAACATTACAAATCCTTTAATTAGATAATCAAGACC